>CALXJT010000005.1 GCA_944388695.1 uncultured Clostridia bacterium | reverse complement strand
GAAGTAGAAATGATAGATAAAGCAGCTTTAAAAGAAGCAGTTATAAATGCTGTTGTACATAATGATTATTCTTATGGAAATTCTCCAATAATAGAATTATATTCTGATAGAATTGAAATTACATCTGCAGGTGGTTTACCACAAGAACTATCACAAGAAGAATTTTTGGAAGGAGTTACTGCTCCAAGAAACAAAGAACTTATTAGAGTATTTAAAGATGTTGATTTAATTGAAAATATAGGCTCTGGAGTATTAAGAATATTAGATGCTTATGATAAAAGTTGTTTTAAATTTATGGAACATTTTTTGAGGGTTACATTTAAGTATAGAGAAAATCCTTTTAAATATAATTCTAAAAATAATGTGTCAGCAGATGACACATTAAATGACACAATAAATGGCACATTAAAATTAAATAAAAATGAACAACAAATTTTAGATTTAATAATTAATAATAATAAAATAACTAGAGAAGAAATCGCAACTAAGACCAAACTTTCAGATAGAACTATATCAAGAGCTATAAGACATTTACAAGACGAAAAAGTTATTTTAAGAGAAGGTTCAAAGAAAACAGGGCATTGGAAAATATTGAAATAATTTATTGACCCAAAATTAGCTAATAAACTAACCACTAAACTTGTAAAAGGAGAATAACAATGGTAAATTTAGAATTATATCGAATATTTAAAATTGTAGCGGACGAAGAAAATTTAACAAAAGCAAGCGAGATTTTACACATTTCACAACCAGCTGTAACAAAACATATTAAAAATTTAGAGAATGAACTAAATGTAGAATTATTTAAAAGAAGTAAATATGGAATGATACTAAATGAAAATGGTAAAAAGTTATATTTACAAATAAAGGATTCTATAGATATTCTTTCAAAAGCTGATTTAATATTTAATATTCATAAAGATATAAAATTAGGTGTGCATGTGAATATGCCAAACAGAATATATAATAAAGGTATTTCAAATTTCTATGAAAAAAATAATAACATTATTATTAATATACATAGATTAAATGCTACAAATATGTTTTCGGCATTAGAAAAGCAAGAAATTGATTTAGCATTTTCTAAAAAATATAGTGATGAATTATATGATACAAATAAAATTAAGTTTATAAGAATAGGAGATTTACAGGATGTATTTATTGTGAATAGTAATTCCCAATATTTAAATAGAAAACTTTCTAAAAGTGATTTAAGAAATATAACGATTTATACATTAAAAAAATTTTCTAGTGCATATCAAAATTTAGTAAAAGTACTTGAATATAAATCAGATGATAAAATAAATATAGCTAATGTTGACTTTACTGGGATTATGGAATTATTAAAATGCAGAGATATAATAGCTGTTGTTACGAAAGAATATATAGAAGATCAACTAGAAACTAATGAATTACATTTATTAGATTTAGGAATTTCACTGCCCCCAGCTGAATATGGTATATATTATAATGTTAATAATAAATTTAAAGAATTGAATGATTTAATTGAAATTTTAAAGGATATATGCAAACTATAACTTTAAGTTATAGTTTGCATATAAATATGTATTTTACATAATTGCTTTTTCTCTGTATAATAAAATTGTAGTCAACATTAAATAATGATTCTTTTAAGGAGGATAATATGCGGCTTGAAGAACTGAAAAACAAAACAGATAAAGAACAGAATGAGATGATTTGCTCTTGTCCAATGCATGAGACAAAAGAAATTCTGGATAATCCAAAACTTCTCGAAGGAAAAGTCCTGTTGTTTAGAGGAAATTATGATGGCTTAGCAACCAATAGACTTTGTGCAAGGACTATAGAATATCTTCCATTAGAGGATAGGTGGAAGGTATCCGATATGAGATTATTTGATATGGATAGGACAGAATTTTGGCATCATTTTACAAGAAGCGAAATGGAAAATCAATTTAGACCGTTCTGTGAAACAAAAGGTTTTTTAATAGACCTCTAATCCTCAAATATGGAGATTTACTATAATCCATATTCTTAAGAACTATCCTAGCATTAGCCGAGGATAGTTCTTAAAATTTAATTTAGAGATGCAGTAAATTAATCAAAATAAAAAATAAGAAATAATAGGAGGAAAATATGGAAATACTATTGGTTAGACATGGGCAAACAGAATGGAATTTATTAAAAAAAGTACAAGGAAAAGCAGATGTAGAATTAAATGAACAAGGAATAAAACAAGCAGAAGAAACAAGGAATTACTTAAAAAATGAAAAAATAGACTTGATTTTGTGTTCTCCATTAAAAAGGGCTATGCAAACAGCAGAAATTATAAAACAAGGAAGAAATATTAAGATGATAATAGACGAAAGAATTTCAGAAAGAGATTTTGGAGAATTTGAAGGAATGCCTAATACTGACTTTGATTTTAATGCTTTTTGGAGTTACAAGCAAAATTTAAAATATGATAAAGCAGAAAATATAAAGGACTTTTTTGAAAGGGTATATGATTTTTTGGAGAGCATCAAAAATGAATATACTGGAAAAAGAGTATTAATAGTGGCACATGGAGGGATTAGTATACCAGTTAAATGTTATTTTGAAGGAATACCAAATACTGAAACTTTATTACCATTATGTCTAGGAAATTGTGAGATTGCAAAATATTCTTATAAAGAATTAAATATAGAAAGATAAAATGTTATAGAAACCTGCTATTAACAGTGGCAGATTTCTATAATTCAAAATCCCAATCTTTTTCATACTTTTCATTTTCAATCTGTTTTACAGGATCAACATAAGTATCATTTTCAAGTTCAAAATTCCTAATTAACTCATTTTCTTCAGAAATAGAAAATTTAACACAAATCCAATGAATAAATTTTTCTACTGTTTTCTGAAATGTATTTATAACTCTTCTCAAAAAATTATTTTCTTTCTCTAAATTATAAATTATATTTTCATATTTATCTTGAATTTTAGTTTTTTCTTCCTGCAACTTAAGATTATATGAACTTTCCAAGGTTTCGTATTTTTCTTTAAGTTCAATATTTTCTTCTAAAATTTTCATATTTTACTGCTTTATCCACAGTTTGCATTTGTCTATTTAAAGTTAAAGTAAGCAAAGCATTTTGTTCTTGTAATTCTTTTATTGCTTTATCTTTAGGTTTTATAATTTGTTCCTGAATTTTCTCATCTCTATTTTTCATTAGTTTTCTAAAACTTGAAATATCAGGAGTATCGGGAAATTCTAGTTTTACATCTTGCAATAGTGTTTTACTTTCTTCAAAATTTGTAATCTTTTTATAATCTTCAACTGATAAATGAACTCTTTCACTTGGATTCCCTCGTTCTAATTCAAAATTATTTGCAACCATATAATTATAAAAAGCATCTTGTAATTGTCTGTAACTATCTTTTGCTTTCCAAAATTCACTACAAGCAATTTTATCAATAGAATTTCCTTTTTTATCTTTTGTATGAATTACTGGAATAAAAACTAAATGCATATGTGGAGTTTCTTCATCCATATGTACTTTTGCTGATAAAATATATTGTTCTCCTAAATTTTTATATTCACATACAAATTTATAAGCAGTTTCAAAATATCTTTTAGTTTCATCTATTCCAATACTATTAAAATATTCTTTATCAGAAGTAATAATATATTCACAAGCAATATTACTTACTGTTTTTATTTGTCCTTTTAAATTATATTTTTCTTTTATTAAATCAAACTCTTTTTCATAAGAATGTTTACAATCTTTTAGCGAGTAATTGAGATGAGATAATTCTGGATTTATATTTTTATTAGAATAATTTTTATTTCTTCTTTCATTATGACGATATATTCCTTTTAGGTTTTCTCTTTTATATTTTGTGTTTCTAATAATAGCATAACTCATTTATAAGTACCTCCTTTTTAGTCTGCTGAACAAACACTTTATGTCCTTAAATCTGTGCTTTTTTAGATTGTGTTGTAACATAAATGTAATGCTTTACATTTGGGTTAGACATATGTTAAAAATTATTTCTGCTAAGGTAGCTGCACGGAAAGCAATAAAGGCACAGTTCAAAAAGAAATTCCACTGCTTAATGATGCTATCGAAAAAGCTATGGCTGAAGGAGAAACTACAATTGAAGGGTATGATGGTGAAATTTCAGAACCAACACTTAGAATGCTTAAGAAAGCAGGATATAGTGTTGAGAATTGGAATATGTTGAATGCAAAACCCATAATTTCATGGCATTTTCCATATTGTAATTGTTGCGAAAATGATTCGGAATTAGAGAAACTTGCAAAAAAACTTGATCTTGAGATTGTAGAGATGCAGTAACCTCATAAATCAAGATGAATATCTGATGAAAAACTCACTACTTGAGAGTGAGTTTTTCGAGTTAAGTATCTATTATATTTTTCATTGTAATAAAGTATCCTGTTTCTGACTCGGGTTCTGGTTGAGAATGCCTTAAAAACAAAAAGTTTGGGTGTTGTTTTCCTGTTAACCTAATTATTTCTTTATCAAATATTTCAGTTTCATAAGGCTCTCTTGTTCCATCTGATTTTAATCTTCCGTTTTTTCCTCCACCAATTGCTACTATTTTTCTTTCCATCATATTATCCTTTCAACAATTTATATGGTATATAGTATTAGTAAATCCTACATTGATTTTTTTTACTTTAGGATTAATCCCATATAAAGTTGTATTCTGTTTTAAAATTGTATCTATTATTTTTTCCACTCAATTACTTTCAACCATCTAGTATATATAAATATTATCATAAATTTATATGTTTATCAATAAAGTGTAACTTATGATTGACTAACCTTCATAAACCGCAAGGATAAAGAAATATTGTTATTGAAAAATTATGTGAAATATGGTAAAATATTCACATGATTTGATTATCTTGCTAATAAACAAGTTTTGAATATAGTAACTTTTAACAATAATTATTGTGAAGGAGGAAAATATGGAACTAATAACTATTAAGCGGTCAGAAAAAGACCAAAAGGAACAAATTTTAGAACTGCTAAAAAATACTGATAATCGTATTATAATTATGATGAGCCAGGCATGGTTTCATGATTTTACGAATCGTACAGATATACAACAAGATATGTATGAACTTAATTCACCAGATGAAATTGTATATGAAATTTATGAGAATGAAAAAATAGTCGTATGCAGATTTTTTGGAAGGATGAAGTTTGAACTTATTGGAGGATTATTTTTTCTGGAAAGTTGTGACTTTTTGAACTATAAATCATATGGCGATGAAGCCAATGAGATTGTTTTTCTTGAGTAGTTATTAAAATACCCATAAAATTAATGAGCTGGTTTATTGTTAAAATACCAGCTCATTAATTATTTGATATTTAATTTTGAATTTTTTTGTTACATCAGAGAGTTGTATAAAATTTCTTAATCTATTGTAGTATTTTTGAAAAACTGATATAATTATTAACATAAATATTAAATATTAGGAGAGGTTAGAAAATGGAATTTGATGATGATAGAATAGAAGAAGCCATAGAAAAAGCAAATCAAAGATGGAATGACATACATAAAAATTATGAAAGAGAAAATATAAAATATGATGATTGGCTAGAAATATTTGATAGAGCAATTATAAACTGTAAAACACCAATTATTGATTTAGGATGTGGAAGTGGTAATGATACATTATATTTAATTGAAAAAGGTAAAAATGTAATACCTTGCGATTATTCTAAAAATGCGATTGAAAATATAAAAAAGAATTTTCCAGAAATAGAAAAAGCAGAATGCTTTGATATGAGTAAAGGATTACCATTTGCAGATAATTTGACGAATATAATAATAAGTGATTTATCATTACATTATTTTACTGAACAAAAAACATTTGAAATATTAGAAGAAATAAAAAGAGTTTTAAAGCAAAATCGGTCTATTGCTTTTTAGAGTTAATTCTGTAAAAGATGTTAATCATGGTGCTGGAGAAGGAAAAGAAATTGAATCACATTTATATGAAACTGCTGATGGAAGATTAAAAAGATTTTTTGATGAAAAAGATATACAAAAATTCTTTGCAGGTTTGGAAAAATTATATATCCATGAAGAAGTAATGGGGAGATATGGAACAAAAAAAGTATTGTGGAGAGGTGCTTTTAAGGTCAATAAATAATTTTGCCACTATTTACTTAACAGATACAAAATTTAAAATATTTTAAAAATTTATTTGACATTTTTTCATATCTATATTAATCTATTATAGGCAAGATAAAATGAAAGCATAAATTAAATATAAAAAAATAGAAATGAATGGAGAAGATTAAGAGATGGAAAAAAATATTTTAAAAGTAACAGATTTAAAAGATATGTTAAATAAGACAAGAGAATTATATGGCGAAAGACCAGGATATAAAATAAAACTAGGAGAAGGAAAATATATAACATATACACATAATGAAATAAGAGATATGATTGATTATTTAGGAACAGCTTTAATTAGTTTAGGATTAAAAGGAAAAAGAATAGCAGTTATAGGTGAAAACAGATATGAATGGGAACTTGCTTATTTATCAGTTGTATGTGGTACAGGAATTGTAGTTCCATTAGATAGATCTTTACCACCTAATGAATTAGAAGAGTTGATTGAAAGATCAGAAGTTGAAGCAATATTTTATTCTAAAAAATATGAAGAAGTGATTAAATTAATAAGATATAGTGATAAGAATAAATTAAAACATTTAATATCTATGGATACAGATGTGCATGATGAAGGAATTTATTCAGAAAAAGAATTAATAGAAAAAGGGAAAGAATTATATGATGCTGGAAATAGAGAGTTTATTGATGCAAAAATTAATCCAGAAGAAATGAATATTATGTTATTTACTTCAGGGACTACATCAAAGTCAAAAGTAGTAGCACTTTCTCATAAAAATTTAGTTTCAAACTTAATGGATTTTGCATCTATTTTAAATGTGAATTCAAGTGATAGAATATTGTCATTTTTACCATTACATCATGTATTTGAATGTACAGTAGGGATGTTATATTCATTATATATAGGTGCTGAAAGATCTTTCTGTGAAGGAATTAGACATATTGTAGAAAACTTAAATGAATATAAGATAACATTTGCATCATTTGTACCAGCAATATATGAGAGTATGTATAAAAATATTATGAAGAATCTTGAAAAATCAGGAAAATTAGAAGTGGTTAAAAAATTAATGGAACAAAATAAAGATAAGTCAATGGCAGAGAAAAAAGAGATATTTAAAGATATTCATAATATATTTGGTGGAAATATAAAATTATTCATTAGTGGAGCAGCGGCTTTAGATGCTGAAGTTGAAAATGCATTTAGAGCTTGGGGAATTAATCTATGTCAAGGATATGGATTAACAGAAACATCTCCAGTAATAGGTGTAGAAACAGATGAGAACTTTAGAGTTGGTTCAATAGGTAAACCACTTCCTCATATTCAAGCAAGAATAGATGATGCAAATGAAGAAGGCATGGGAGAATTGGTTGTAAAAGGACCAAATATTATGCTTGGATATTATGGTGATGAAGAAGCAACAAAAGAAGTTTTAAATGATGGATGGTTTGCTACAGGAGATCTAGCTAAAATAGATGAAGATGGATATATTTTTATTTGTGGAAGAAAGAAAAGCGTAATTGTTTTGAAAAATGGTAAAAATATATTCCCAGAAGAAATGGAAAATTTAGTAAATAAAATAGAAGGTGTAAAAGAATCTTTTATATTTGGAAAACAACAATCTGAAGATAAAGAAGATATAAAAATAAATGTAAAAATTATATTTGATAGAGAGATTATGAAAGAAGCATATAAAGTAGAAACAGATGATGAAATTTATAAAGTTTTGTCAGATAAAATTAAAGAAATAAATAGAATTATGCCTAAATATAAAGCAATAAGAGGAATTCTTATTTCAGAAGAGCCATTGATAAAAACTACAACTAGTAAAATAAAAAGACAAGCAAATTTAGAATTAATAGAAAATTCTTAATAATGTCTTTAAAACTTTATTTAGTGTCAATATGTTTGTTGTAATAAACTAGAAAGGAGCTAGATATTTTATCTATGCTCTTTTTTAGGTTAATTTAAAATTTGACAATTAACAAATATATGATATACTTTTTATGAGGTGATGAGAAATGATATATATGCATGAAAATAATTTAATTAGGAAAATTAATAATAATTATGATGGTAAAGGAGAATTACTTAATAAATTTTATCAGGAAGAATATAAAAATTATTATGAGAAAATATCAAAACTAGATTATGCCTCAAAAGATATAAATGTATTTAAGGAAGCTGTAAATTTAATAGAAGAGTATTTAAAAAAGATAGATGAACTTTCACGCCAAGGAGTAAAATCTCAATCAAAGTTTAGGTCTTCAGTTATAGAAGAAATTAGTACATATTTGTTTCAAAATCATCACTTAATTACGAGTGGAACTTTTGGGATTTTTAATAAAAATATTTTTTCTGGAATGAAAATAGACAATCATATGCATATAGATATAATACCAAAAGATGTAGATTTTTGTATTGGAAAAAAGGTGAAAGTTGTTATTGATGATGAGCAAACAAAAGAGTTAATAATACCTGTTGTTTGTGTAGAAGTAAAAACATATTTAGATGCAACTATGTTTGGAGAGGTTCAGTATTCAAGTAAACAAATAAAAAATGCATCTCCAAATGCTAAAACATATGTATTAATGGAATATAATAGTGTTGCTAAAGAAAAAATAATTGCTGCTAGATATGATAATGTATTAAATGAAATGTTTGTTTTGAGAGCTGATGCAAGGTCACCTTTGTCTGAAAGAGTTTTGTTAGATTATTATATAGAAATAGAAAATGCATTAAAAAATACTGAAAATGTAGATGATGTTGTAGTTCCTGGAAAATTAATAAATCCTAGTTAAAAAACTTTGGATTTAGAAGTAAAAATTTAGATGGAGAGGACTGAATTTAGAAATAAGTAAGGGAATAAAGAATCTATTTTTAATTAAATATAAGTCAATTAAAAACAAATATACTTTTAATTTAAGCCAATTAAATTAAAAGTATATTTGTTTTTATAGAGTAAATATTTAATTATTAATATTATTAAAATAATTATTTAAATTTTCAGCAATAGATTTAGCAAGTAAAGGTGGTACTGCATTTCCTATTTGTTGATATTGAGACAAATTCTTTTCCCAAGACATTGTGGTTCTTTTACCACAGAAGAAATATGAATCTGGAAATGATTGTAATCTAGCACCGTTCTCTTGCAGTATAATTCCTGTTTAAATATGGGTGTATAAAATTACTTTGAAAACTTGCAGGAATTGTAGGAGATGGTTTATTAGGATATGGTCTCATATTATTTTGAGAGTATACTTTGCCACTAACTTTGCTTGCATCACCACGTTGTCTTTGTTGAAATTCTTTTGAAACATCAGCAACAGATTGTCCGAATTTTATTTGTTCAAATCTTTCTATTAATCTTTTAGTGTGTTTCATAGAGGTATGGTTTTGAATTATATTATTATTACCACGAATCATTTTTTGATATCTAGTTTGAGGAGTACTTGTATATTCTTTTCCATCAAATGACTCACCTGAACCTATTTGAGGCAAATCCATTATAGCTTGTTCTATGGTAACTTGGTCTTCACCAAATAGGAATGGAGTAGGGGCTAATTTATCTAAATCAAATGGTAAGTCTTCTCTTATGCCAATAAAAAATACTCTTATTCGAGTTTGAGGAACACCATATTCGGCTGCATTTAAAATTTTAACATCTAAATTATATCCTGCTTTTTTATATTCTTCATATATTAAATCTTTAACTAGTTCACCATTTTTTGTTTTCATTGATAATATTCCAGTAACATTTTCCATTACAAAGAATTTTGGTTTAAATGCTTTTACAAATCTTACAAAGTCCATAAACAAGCTATTTCTAGGGTCTTTTGGGTCTCTGTTACCACTCAAAGAAAAACCTTGGCAAGGTGGACCTCCTATTATTCCATCAATTTCTGTATTTGGAGGTAATAATTCTAATGGATTAGTTATTTCTGTTATATCTCCAGTTATTACATTAGTATTTTTGTGATTATATCTATATGTTTCTGATGCCCATTCATCTTTTTCAATTGCTAGAGGTATTTCGAATCCTGCCATTTCAAAACCTAAACTTAATCCACCACATCCAGCAAATAAATCTATTACCTTCATTTTTTTATCTTCCTTTCGTTGTTGTATATTAGTCTTTATTTTTAATTGTATATTAAATTTTTTATCTATGGTTGTTATAAATGATTGTATAATTGTTATTTTTTATTTTATCTAGTCTCTTCTATTTGTAGTGCTTGAATGTCAAGGTTTGGCGAGATTAGAATTTATAAAAAGTTTATATATAAAATTTATAGAGTAATTTTACTTAATTTTTAAATTTACAATTGTTTTTATGATATATCAGAAATAAAAAAATGTCAATAAAAAACGAAAAAGAGTTGTAGATTTACATAAATGCAATTAAAAAATTGAATTAGATTCTACATTATAATTGTAAAAATAAACTATTTATGTTAGAATATTCAAAAGTTAATAGAAGTTAAGATTTTAAATTATATTATTAATATTTTATTTGATTATTTATTTTTAAGAATAGATGTTAAAATTAATTATACATAGATACTTATTGATAGTAAGTAAAATATATAAAAAGGAGAAGAAATGTTATCAGTATTAGAAGTAAAGAGAAAATTACCTAAAGAGTTTGTAGAAAGTTTATATGAAAATTATACTCCACTTTCAGTAGATAAAATATTATCAGGAATGTCTGGAAATAGAAGTACAACTTTAAGAGTGAATACACTAAAATATTCTATACAAGATTTAATGAAAGAATTAAAATCAAGTAATATAAAATTTGAAAGAGTACCGTGGTTTAGAGATGCATTGATAATAAAAAACAAGAAAGAGAAAGATATTCAAAATTTAGAAATATATAATAAAGGATACATATATTTACAAAGTTTACCAAGTATGATACCACCACTTGTATTAGAGCCAAAAGAAGGAGAAAAAGTATTAGATATGACAGCAGCTCCAGGAAGTAAGACTACAGAAATGGCAATGTTAATGAATAATAAAGGAAAGATTTTAGCAAATGAATTAGATAAACTTAGGTGTGAAAGGCTAAAATATAATGTAGATATGCAAGGCGCTGAAATTGTAGAAGTAATAAATCAAAGAGGAGAAAAGCTGGGAAATTTATATCCGAATAATTTTGATAAAGTATTATTAGATGCTCCTTGTAGTGGAGAAGGAAGATTTTTAGCAAATGATGTTAAAACATATAGAAATTGGTCAAAAAAATCTGTAATACAATTAGCTAAATTACAAAAAAAGTTATTTAAAAGTGCATATGATGCTTTAAAACCAGGTGGAGTTATGGTATATTCTACATGCACATTGAATAAAGAAGAAAATGAAGATGTATTAGAATGGGCAATTGATAATCTTAATTTAAAGATAATTGATATTAAAATTGAGATAAAGGAAGGCATAAGTGCTTTTACAGAAGGAAGAGATATATCAATTGGAAAAGCAATAAGGATTTTACCTTCTAAAGATATGGAGGGATTTTTTGTTGCAAAATTGAAGAAATATTGATGATTAGGTGTAAAGAATAGAAAAGTAAATTCTTTGAAATTTATAAATATTAGGGGGTTTTTAAATGACAAATTTATTAATTAAATTATTTATTAAAGATGATAATGTAAAAGATTTAAATGTAAGAAGTAAATATGGAATGTTATCAAGTATTACAGGTATAGTTGTAAATATTTTATTATCACTTATGAAATTAATTATAGGTATTATATCAGGTTCAATATCAATTATTTCTGATGCCTTTAATAATGTAACAGATGCAGGTTCTTCTGTTGTTACTATGATTGGATTTAAAGTATCACAAAAAAAGGTAGATAAAGACCATCCATGGGGACATGGAAGAATGGAATATATTACAGCATTTATAGTAGATATTTTAATTGTTTTAGTTGGTTTTGAATTATTGCGTTCATCAATTGATAAAATGTTACATCCAGAAATTCCAATTATTAGTACTATTACAATAGTTTTATTAGCAGTGGCAATTATAGCAAAATTATGGTTATTTTTCTTTTACAGAAAGATTGCTAAACTAATAGATTCAGAAGCTATAAAAGGAAATTCATATGATAGTATTTCTGATGCTGTTTCTACATTTGTTGTATTAATTTCAGCAATAGTTGCAAAATTTGCAGGTGTTTCTATTGATGGTTATGCAAGTGCTGTTGTTTCAATATTTATATTATTTACAGGTGCTAAGGCATTAAAAGAAACTGTAGATATTTTACTAGGTTCAAAGCCAGATGAGGAATTTGTAAAAGAGATTGAAGAATTTTCAAGTAAGTATGACATGATTCCAGGTATACATGATTTAATGGTTCATGATTATGGTCCTGGAAGAAAAATAATATCTTTTCATGCAGAGGTACCAGCAAATTGTGATATTTGCAAAGCTCATGATATTATAGATAAAATGGAAAATGATATAATGAAAGAATTTAATTGTATTACAACAATACATATGGATCCTATAGTTGTAGATGATGAAGAAATTAATAATATGAGAAAAGAAGTAGAAGATATGGTTCATAATATGAATTCAGAATTTTCTATTCATGATTTTAGAATGACTGATGGTGGAGATAGAATTAATTTGATATTTGATTTAGTTATTCCAAGAGAAAGTGATTTTAATTTTGAGGAAATTAAGAAGAAAATAGAAAATGAAATTCACGAGAAAAATGAAAAATATTTTGCTGTTGTAAAGGTGGAACATTCTTTTGTTTAAATATTTGCAATTTTTAAAACTTATGTTATAATTTGAACAGAAATTCGAAAGAAAAGAAGGTATATTATGAGAATATTAGGTATTGACCCAGGTTTTGCAATTACTGGTTTTAGTATAATTGATTATATAGGAAATAAATTTAAGCTAGAAAAATCTGGTGCTATTTTAACAGAAGCAAAGGTATCTTTTCCTTTAAGATTAGAGAAGATAAATAAGGAACTTAGTGAGATAATAGAAAGTTATAATCCAGATGCTATGGCAATAGAAGAATTGTTTTTCAATAATAATGCCAAAACTGCAATAAATGTTGCACAAGCAAGAGGAGTTATTTTGGTTACGGCAAGATTGCATAATTTAGATATTTTTGAATATACACCATTACAAGTAAAACAAGCTGTAACTGGATATGGTAGAGCTGATAAGATTCAAGTTCAAAGAATGGTAAAAATGATACTAAATGAAGAAAAATTACCAAAACTTGATGATATAACAGATAGTATGGCTATGGCTATTTGTCATGCACATTCATGTAAATTTGCTCAAAAATTATAATATATGTAACTGGTAAGATAAAAGACTAAAACATAGAAAATATTGAATTATAAGTAATAGAAAGTAGGTAAAAAATGGTTGCTTTGGACAAATTGGAAAAAGATTTACAACAAGGAAATTTGAAATCATTATATTTATTATATGGTGAAGAACATTATTTAATTGATACATGTTTAAAAAAGATAAGAAAACTTTTTGGGGAATGTATAAAAGGAATTAATTATATAGCAATTGATGAAACTAATTATAAAGAAATGATTCAAGATATAGAAACACCAGCTTTTGGATATCCTAAAAAATTAATAGTCGCTCGTAATACAGGGATATTTAAAAAAGAAGGAAAAAGAAAAAATAGTGATATATCAGAATTTAGAGAAAAATTATATAAATATTTAGAAGAAAATTGGAAGACTTTATCTGCTGATGTAGTTTTAGTTTTTATAGAAGAAGATGTTGATAAACAAAATTTATATAAATGGATTGATTCAAGTGGTGAGGTTTGTCAAATTAATTTTCAAAAAGCAATTCAATTAGAAGCAAGATTAGTAAATATTTGTAATATGTATCAAGTAAAGATAGATAAGCAGACTATTCAATATTTTTTGGAATGTTGTGGAACTAATATGGAAGATTTAATTAATGAAATTAGAAAATTAATTGAATATGTTGGAACTGGTGGAACGATAAAAAAAGAAATGATAGATTTATTATCTATAAAAAAATTAGAAAGTGTAATTTTTGATTTAACAGATAGCCTAGGAAGAAGAAATTTGAAACAAGCTTTAGTCGTGTATCGAAATCTTATTTATCAAAAAGAACCTGTGCAAAAAATATTAATTACTTTATATAATCATTTTAAGAAATTATATCTTACATTAGTTGCTGTTAATTTAAAAAAAGATGTGGCTACAAGTTTAAATTTAAAACCAAATCAAGTATTTTTAGTTAATAAGTATAAAATGCAGGCGAAATATTTTACAGGAAAAGAGCTTAAGGGAATTTTAAGTGAACTTAATAATTTGGATTATAAATCTAAACAAGGTTTGATAGATATTCAAATTGGTTTAGAAACAGTGTTATGTGAATATTGTTCTTAAAATTTCATATATAGTAAATTTATGTATAAATTTTATATTATTGTAAAAAATATTAATAAATCATTGTTAATTGAGCTTTGATGCTTTATATTGTAAAGATTTTAATGGAAGCAATAGGCATTATAGTGAAGTGGGGAAGGAATGAATTTTAATATGAAATTTATACAAAAATGGAAGAGTAAAAAGTTTAAAGTAATATTTTTGATAATTCTGTTTTTAGCATTATTAATAGGTGGAAGCTTTTCTTTATTTTATGGGAATAATTCAGTTGAAGCATTATCAAAATATGGTTCTAGAGGAGACGAAGTTAGACAAATACAAACTAAACTTAAGAGATGGGGATATTATAATGGTAATGTTGATGGGATTTATGGAAGTCAAACATTAGAAGCGGTGAAATATTTTCAGAGGAAAAATGGATTAACTGTTGATGGAATAGCAGGACCTGCTACATTAAAAGCAATGGGAATTTATTCATCTTCTGGTAGCTTGAGTGGCTCAACTAGTTCTACAAATTCAAATGATTTGAATTTACTTGCAAGATTAGTGTATGCAGAAGCTAGAGGTGAGCCATATACTGGTCAAGTGGCTGTTGCGGCAGTTACATTGAATAGGGTGAAAAGTAGTTCTTTTCCAAATACTTTGGCAGGTGTTATATATCAATCAGGTGCATATGATGCGGTTAGTGATGGACAAATTAATTTAACACCTAATTCTACAGCAAAGAAGGCTGCACAAGATGCTATGAATGGATGGGATCCTTCATATGGTGCGATTTATTATTTTAATCCTGCTACGGCAACTAATAAATGGATTTGGTCAAGACCTATGACGGTTACTATTGGTAATCATAGATTTTGTAAATAGATTTTTAGTATGATATTTAGTGGTTGGATTTTGAGGTATGTGATTGTAAAATTCTTGATAAGAGTATTTTAGTGTGGTTTTATGAATTTTATATGAATGGTAAAATGTTGTTTTTTTAAATATTATATAGTTTGTGAATAATTCTTGAAAAAAATTGTTTTATGTGTTATAGTATGTAACATGGAAAGAATTGTTTTAAGTATTTTTTGTTTTTTTCAAAAAATAGGGTTCTTTCTCATATGGTTATTTTTAAATTGTTATCTTTGTGCTAAAGGAGGTAATTTTATGCAGAACGAAGAACTGGTAACAATTAGGTGGAGAGAGAATGACGGAAAGGAGTTTTCCGGAAAGTTTAATCGGGCAGATTTTTTATTGTTGATGTCAAGGTTTGCTAAAGAGTATCCGCATAATAATGAGATTTCATCTGCTTTTTTGATTTATTCGGATTTTGAGGAGATTTTTATTGATGAAAGACTCAATAATCAGAAAGAAATTCCGGTTATTCTGTTGAAGAAGCAGAAGGATGTTGTTGCGATGATTCAGGCAAGACGGAACAATAAGATGATTTGGTCAATTTTTAATATGATGAAATCTATTGCGGTGACTAGAGAGTAATTGTAAAAAGTTTGCCAAAGTTTGATTGGGAATTCAAGAGATAAGGTGATTTTTGCTTGTCTCTTGAATTTTCATTTTTATTGAATTTTCATTTTTATTGAAATTATTGAAAGCAAAATGAAAAGATGATATAATCAGTAAAATTAAAGAATTCTAGAATGTAAAAAAATTATAAATGAAAAGGAGAATTTAATATGCCAGATTTTGTGCATTTACATATACATAGTGAATTTAGTTTATTAGATGGAGCAAATAGAATAAAGGATTTACCAGTGAGAGCGAAAGAATTAGGAATGAAAGCAATGGCTATTACAGACCATGGAGTAATGTATGGAGCAATTGACTTTTATAAAGCTTGTAAAAAGGAAGGCATAAAACCTATTATTGGTTGTGAAGTATATGTTGCACCACGTTCTAGATTTGATAAAGAACCTAATGTTGATAATCATTATTATCATTTAATATTACTTGCAAAAAATCAAAAGGGTTATCAGAACTTAAGTAAGTTGGTTTCTTTGGGATTTGTAGAAGGCTATTATTATAAACCAAGAATAGATTTGGAGATATTAGAAAAATATCATGAGGGATTGATTGTACTTAGTGGTTGTTTGGCAGGAGCTGTTAATCAAGCTTTATTAAATGGGCAAGAGGAAAAAGCAGAAGAAATAGCTTTGTGGCATAAAAAAGTTTTTGGAGAAGATTATTATATTGAGATACAGAATAATGGAATTGCAGAACAAGTATTGGCAAACCAAAAACTTGTTAAACTTGCAAGAAAACTGGATATACCTTTAGTTGCTACTAATGATGCCCATTATTTGAAAAAGGAAGATGCATATCATCATGAGGTTTTGTTATGCATACAGACTGGAAAAAGAATGAGTGACCCTGATAGGATGCGTTTTGAAACAGATGAATTGTATGTAAAGTCTCCCGAAGAAATGGCAGAGTATTTTAAGGCTTTTCCTGATGCAATTGAAAATACTGTGAAGATAGCAGATAAATGTAATGTGGAATTTGAATTTGGTCATACAATTTTGCCAAATTATGATGTTCCTGAAGAGTTTCCAACACATTATGATTATTTAAAGAAATTATGTGATGATGGAATAAGAGAAAGATATGGCAAAAATCCATCAAAAGAAATTTTAGATAGGGCAGAATATGAGATTGGTGTAATAAAGAAAATGGGATATGTTGATTATTATTTAATTGTGTGGGATTTTATACATTATGCAAAATCTCAAGGTATTCCTGTAGGACCAGGTCGTGGTTCTGGTGCTGGTTCAATTTTAGCTTATGCTATTGGTATAACTGATATTGACCCTATAAAGTATGGATTGATTTTTGAAAGATTTTTAAATCCTGAAAGAGTTAGTATGCCTGATTTTGATGTTGATTTTTGCTATGAGAGAAGGCAAGAAGTAATTGATTATGTGTCTCGTAAATATGGTCATGATCATGTTTCACAGATTATTACATTTGGTACTATGTCTGCTAGGATGGTTATAAGAGATGTTGCAAGAGTTTTGGATGTACCATATGCAGATGCTGATACTTTGGCTAAAATGATACCTAATGAGTTACATATTACTATTCAAAAAGCATTAGAACAGAATAGAGAATTAAAAAATAAATATGAGAATGAGCCAGAGGTAAAAAGATTATTAGATATAGCAATGAAATTAGAAGGAATGCCAAGACAGGCTTCAACACATGCTTGTGGAATAGTTATTACAAAAGACCCGGTAGATACATATGTTCCTCTTTATGTAAGAGATAATCAAATTTCAACTCAATATATAATGACGACTTTAGAGGAATTGGGATTACTAAAAATGGACTTTTTAGGACTTAGAACTTTAACAGTAATACAAGATACGATTAATTTAGTAAAGGAAAATAAGGGAATAGATGTTGTTTTTGATAAAGATATGTCAGACCCTAAAGTTTATAAATTATGGCAAGATGGGAATACTTGTGGAATTTTTCAATTTGAATCACAAGGAATGACAAATTTTATGAAGGAGCTTAAGCCAGATTGTTTGGAAGATTTAATTGCAGGTGTTTCTTTATATAGACCAGGTCCTATGGATCAGATACCAAGATATATTAAAGGTAAGCAACATCCGGGTCATAATGAATATACACATCCAAGTTTGGAACCAATATTAAATGTAACTTATGGATGTATGGTTTATCAAGAACAAGTTATGCAAATAGTAAGAGATTTGGCTGGTTATTCTTTGGGTAGAGCTGATTTAGTAAGGCGTGCAATGGGTAAGAAGAAGTTAGATGTAATGGCAAAAGAAAGAGAGGTTTTCATTCATGGTCAGGTAGATGAAGAAGAAAATATAGTAGTCCCTGGATGTGTGAGAAATGGAATTGATGAAAAATCTGCTAATAAAATCTTTGATGAGATGGCAGAGTTTGCAAAATATGCATTTAATAAGTCTCACGCTGCATGTTATGCTGTTGTGGCATATAGAACAGCATATTTAAAAGCATATTATCCAGCAGAATTTATGGCAGCAACTTTAAATAGTTTTTTGGGAAATTTAGATAAAATACCTCAATATATAGATGAATGTAAAAATTTACATATTGAAATTTTAAAACCAGATATTAATAAAAGTAGTGAGAAATTTACTGTAGAAGATGGAAAAATTCGCTTTGGATTGGGAAGTATAAAAAATGTAGGAATTATTCCTGTTCAAAATATTGTAAAAGATAGAAAAGAAAATGGAACTTTTAAATCTTTTATTGAATTTTGTGAAAGAAGCGCTGGTGAAGCTGTAAATAAAAAATGTATAGAGAGTTTTATAAAGGCAGGAGTTTTTTCAGAGTTTCCACAAACAAGAGCTACATTACTTGCATCTTTTGAAGGAATAATGGATTCAATACAAAGCTCAAATAAAAAGGGATTAGATGGTCAAGTTTCAATGTTTGATTTGGGAAGTGACAAAGAAAAAGAAGAAATGCAGGAGAAAAAATATAGTTATGAAGTTCATGAAGAGTTATCAAATAAAGAGTTATTGTCAATGGAAAAAGAGATGTTAGGTATTTATTTATCAGGTCATCCATTGGAAAAGTTAAGAGCCCAAATTGAAAGACAATCAACTATTAATACATTGGAACTTAAAGAATTAGATAGTCAGATGCAGACAAAACAAGACGGAGAAGAAATTAGGATGACATCTGCACCTAGATTTAAAGATGGTGCAAGAGTGAAGATTGTTGGAATTATTACATCAATAAAGAAAAAATATACTAAAAATAACAAGATAATGGCATTTGTGACTATAGAAGACTTATATGGTAGTGTGGAGATAATTGTTTTTGAGACTGCTTATATTCAAGGTCGAGAATCTCTTGTTGAGGAGAATATTGTTATTGTAGATGGTAGGTTAAGCATAAAAGAAGATGATAGTACAAGTATTATAGCTAATAGTATAAGTGATTTTGCAGAACAAAAAAGTAAGAGCTTGAATCTAGATATAAGTGATGTACCAGAAGATATAAAAAAGAGATTAAGAGGTGCTATTAAATATTTTTCTGGTGATAGAAGTAATGTTCAAGTTTATGTTGTAGTTGATGGCGAAAAAAGGCCATGTGGAGGAATTTTCTTAACTGCAGATGTTTTAAATATTTTTGAGGAAATTTTAGGCAAAGAAAATGTTGCTTATAGCTAATGGTAAAATGGTAAATGGTCAATTGGGGACGGGTCCCAATTGACCATTAAAAAACTTATAGCTAATCTGTACCCGTTTCCAATTAACCATTAAAAATTTATGGCTAATTTGTACCCGTCCCCAATTAACCACAATTGACCATAAAATTATTTACAATCAAGGGTTGAAAAAAATTGTAAAATCATGTAAAATATAGATTGTGAAAGGAAGAGAGATATGTTTTTAGTTGTAGGTTTAGGAAATCCAGAAGAAGAGTATTCACATACAAGACATAATATGGGATTTGATACAATTAATATATTAGCAGATAAGTATGGTTTAAAAGTTTCAAAGAGAAATTTCCAGGGACTGTATACTATTGCTGAAATAGAAGGAAAAAAAGTTATTTTATTGAAACCACAAACTTATATGAATTTGAGTGGAAAGTCTATAAAAGAAGTAATGGATTTTTATAAAATTTCGCCTGAAAATATTTTAGTTATATATGATGATATGGATATTGAAAAAGGTATTATAAAGATTCGTAAAAAAGGAGGACCAGGTTCTCATAATGGAATGAAATCTATTGTAAGTGAATTGAAAACTGAAGAGTTTCCAAGAATTAGAGTAGGTGTTGGTAGACCAGAGAATGATTTTAATAAAATTGATTATGTGATTGGACATGTTCCAAAAGAGGAACAAGAAATTTTGGCTAAAGGAACTAAAGAGGCAGCAGAGGCTGTTGAGGAAATTTTAAGAAATGGTCTTGAAAGAGCCATGAATAAATTTAATTAGAATATTATTTTATAATATAAGTAAAAAATTATTCTATATAGGGTATTGAATACTTCGAGACTTCGAATATTATTTGATAAAGTAAGTAAAAAATAATAGTAATAAATAGATTTAAGATGTATTTTAACTAAATTAAACTCATAAATGTAAAAGGATTAGGTGATAAAATAAAATGTTAGAAATATTAGTGCAGAAAGAAAAAGAAAAAACAAAAATAGCATTAGTTCAAAATGGTAATTTAATAGAATATTATGAAGAAGAGGATGAAGATAATAGAAAAGAAGGAAATATCTATTTGGGAAAAATAAAGGATATAATAGGTGGAATGCAATCAGCTTTTGTGGATATTGGAACAGATAGAAATGCTTTTATTCATATAGAGGATCTTTTGCCTCAAAAAGATATAAAAAATCTTCCAACAGATAAAGCAAGAAAAAGTTCATCTAAAATTTCAGATATTGTTAAAGTGGGAGATTCTGTTTTAGTTCAAATAAAGAAAGATAGTAATGAACAAAAAGGTGCAAGAGTTTCTACACATGTTAATTTACCAGGTAGATATGTAGCTTTATTACCAAATACAGATATAGTTACAGTATCACAAAAAATTGAAGATGTAGAAGAACAAAAAAGATTAATTAAAATTGCTAAAAGTTGTCTTTCTAAAAATAATGGTGTAATTATAAGAACTTCTTCAAAAGGAAAAGAAAAAGAAATTATTGAAGATATAAAAATTTTAGAGGAAAAATGGAAAGAAATTGAGAATAGATATAATAATTTGAAAGGAAAGTCAGCTCAATTATTATATGCTTCAGAGACAATAGTAGAAAAAATGCTTATAGATTTAATGAGTAAAGGGATTTCTAGGGTTGTAGTAAATTCTGAAGACGAGTATAAAAAAATTAAAAATTATGTTGGTCAATTTTTAAAGAATGATGATGTAAAAGTAGAATTAGAAAAAGATTTCAAAATTTTTAATATCTATGATATAGAACATCAAGTAGAAAAAATGCAAAAGAGAAAAGTTTGGCTGAAATCTGGAGGTTTTATTACAATAGATAAGACAGAAGCATTAACTGCAATAGATGTTAATACTGGTAAGTTTACAGGAAGTAAGGATTTGGAGCAAACAATTTTTATAGTGAATAAAGAAGCAACATTGGAAATTGCAAAACAAATTAGATTAAGAGATATTGGCGGTATTATAATTATAGATTATATTGATATGAAAAATGAAAATAATAAAAAGAGTATTCAAAATTTGTTACAAGAAAAATTAAAGGAAGATAGAAGTAAAACTCAAGTTGAGGGATTTACAAGATTAGACTTAATGGAACTTACAAGAAAACATATATGTAGTCATTCTTCTGAAAACTCTTTGAGTTCAAATTAATAAATTATAAGAAGGGATAATGTATTAGATGAAAGTAGGCTTTATATCATTAGGATGTAGTAAAAATTTAATTGATACAGAGGTAGTTATTGGTAAATTTAAAAATCATAATTATGAAATTGTTCAAGAACCAGAAAAAGCAGAAATAATTGTTATTAATACTTGTGGTTTTATAGAATCTGCAAAGGAAGAGGCAATTAATACAATATTGGAAATGGCGGAATATAAGGCTGGAATGTGTAAATATTTAATTGTAATGGGTTGTCTTGTGCAGAGATATTATAAGGATTTACAAAAGGCTATTCCAGAAGTTGATTTATGGATAAAGTTAGAGGATTATGATAATTTTTGGGAAATGGTAGATGAAATTGTAAATAATAATAAAGTAATAATAACTAAACAGAAATTGAGTTCAAAAATTACTGAAATGGAACCATTGCCAATGCTTACATATCAAGAATTTTTAAATAGAGTTGTTACAACTGGAAAAAATTATGCGTATTTAAAAATTGGTGAAGGTTGTAGTAATAGGTGTACATATTGTGCAATTCCTTATATAAGAGGTCCTTTTGTAAGTAGAAAAATGGAAGATATAGTTGATGAGGCAAAAGAATTAGCAAATAAAGGATATAAAGAAATTATAGTAATAGCACAAGATACAACAAAATATGGAGAAGATATTTATGGGAAATCTTGTCTTGCAGAATTATTAGATAATTTAAGTAAAATAGATGGAATTGAGTGGATACGATTCTTATATTCTTATCCAGAAGGGATTACAGATGAATTAATAGATGTTGTTGCAAATAATGATAAAATTGCAAAATATTTTGATATACCAATTCAACATATTTCTGATAAATTACTTAAAATGATGAATAGAAAGACAAGTAAAAAACAAATTACTGGTTTAATAGAAAAAATAAGAAGTAAAATACCTAATGCAACATTGAGAACTAGTTTGATAGTAGGTTTTCCAAGTGAGACAGAAGAAGATTTTAAAGAATTACAAGATTTTGTAAGAGATGCAAAGTTTGATAAATTAGGTGCATTTCCTTATTCTAAAGAAGAAGGAACACCTGCTGCTAAACTTCCAAATCAAATTCATGGAAATACTAAAAAAGCAAGATATAATAGAATAATGGTGGAACAACAAGAGATTTCAAAACAAAATTTATTGAAAAGAATTGGTAATGTAGAAAAGGTTTTAGTTGAAGATATGTCTTTTGATGGAAAATATTTTGTTGGAAGAACTATAAAAGATGTTCCAGATATTGATGGTCTTGTTTATATAAAAAATACTATGAGTAGTGAAGTGAGTATGAAGAATATTTTAAATTCTTTTGTGGATTGTAAGATAGTTGATATAAGTGAGTATGATTTAATTGCTGAATTAATTGATTAATTTAATTTCATAAAATATCGGAAGGAGAAAGTTTACTGAATTGGTGAATTAATTAGTTAATTAATTTGATTTAAGAAAATATCGTAAGGAGTAAATTTACCAAATTGATGAATTAATTATTTAATTAATTTGTAAATATACTTGTGTAATTTTTTGTAATTAGGTATAATATTTTTAGGTAAATAGGAGATGAAAAAAATTAATGAAAAAGAGAATTTTAACAGGTGATAGGCCAACAGGCAAATTACATATAGGACATTATTTTGGTTCTTTGAAAAAAAGAGTTGAAATGCAAAATAGTGGAGATTATGAAATGTATATTTTGATTGCAGATGTTCAAGCATTAACAGATAATTTTAATAATCCAGAAAAGGTTAGAAATAATGTTAGAGAATTAATGATGGATTATTTATCTTGTGGAATAGACCCTAAAAAGACAACTATTTATATACAGTCTATGATTCCTGAAACAGCAGAACTTACAGTATATTATTCAAATTTAGTTACTATAGCAAGACTTCAGAGAAATCCTACTGTAAAAACTGAAATTGCTCAAAAAAAGGATTTGTTTGGAGAGAGTGTTACATATGGATTTTTAGGTTATCCTGTAAGTCAAGCAGCAGATATAACAACTTTTCAAGGAGAGTTAGTGCCTGCTGGAGAAGATCAAGAACCTTTAATTGAACAATGTAGAGAGATTGTAAGAAAATTTAATAGTATATATGGAGAAGTTTTTAAAGAGCCACAAATTGTTTTATCAGAAGGAAAAAGAATTAAAGGGCTAGATGGAAATGAAAAAATGGGAAAATCTTTAGGAAATGCGATATACTTGTCAGATTCTGAAGAGGAGATAACTAAAAAAGTAATGAGTGCAGTTACAGATCCAAATAGAATTAAAAAGGATGATTTGGGAAATCCTGATGTATGTATGGTATATTATTATCATAAATTATTTTCTGTAAATGATGAAGTACAAAATATATGTAAAGAGTGTAAGGCTGGAGAAAGAGGTTGCGTAGCTTGTAAGAAGCAATTGACTAAAAATATTATAGAGTATTTAAGACCAATAAAAGAAAAAAGAGCATATTATGAAGAACATCCAGAAATAGTAGATGAAATTTTAAAAGAAGGTACAGAAAAGGCAAGAATAGTAGCAAAAGATACTATGAAAAAAGTTAAAAAGGCTATGAAATTAGATTATTTTGATTAGTTGATTAAGTTTTATTAAATAATATAAAAAGTGAATATGCAAATGAAGAAGATTATAAAGAATGTGTTGTACTAAATAGTATAAATAAAAGTGGAGGTGAAATAATGTTTACAGATTATACAAAAATTATAATAAAATCTGGAGATGGAGGAAATGGAGCAGCTACATTTCGCCGTGAAAAATATGTTGCAGCAGGTGGTCCAGATGGTGGAGATGGCGGAAATGGAGGAAATGTTTATTTCCGAGTTGATAAAGATAAGAATACATTGATAGATTTTCGATATAATAGAAGATTTAAAGCAAAAAATGGTGAAAATGGAAGTGGAAATCATTGTAATGGAAAATATGGAGAAGATTTAATTATAAAAGTTCCAATAGGAACTGTAGTAAAAGATGCAGAAACAGGAAAGGTTTTAGCAGATTTGTCAACTCCTGAACAAAAGGAATTAATTCTGCAAGGTGGAAGAGGTGGAAGAGGTAACTCTCATTTTGCAACCTCAACAAGACAAGCTCCAAGATTTTCAGAAGATGGTGATAAGGGAGAAGAAAAAGAGATAATATTAGAGCTAAAATTACTTGCAGACGTAGGATTGTTAGGATTTCCAAATGTAGGTAAGTCAACATTTTTATCTAAAGTTACAGAAGCAAGACCTAAAATTGCAAATTATCATTTTACAACATTAGAACCTAATTTAGGGGTTGTAAAAATGAAAGGTGGAGATGGTTTTGTAATTGCAGATATACCAGGAATTATAGAAGGTGCAAGTGATGGTGTAGGACTTGGAATTCAATTTTTACGCCATGTGGAAAGAACAAGGTTATTATTACATTTTTTAGATGTTTCAGGACAAGAAGGAAGAAATCCTATAGATGATTATCATATTATAAATGCAGAGTTACAAAAATATAGTGAAAAATTGAGTGAGAGAAAGCAGATAATAGTAGCAACTAAAATTGATGTTATTCAAGATGAAAAGTTATTAAAAGAAGTAGAAGATTTAGCTAAAAGTGAAGGTTTGGAATTTTATAAAATTTCTGCAGTTACAGGAGAAGGTGTACAAGAGTTAATTGACCATGTTGGGGAAGTTTTAAAAACTTTACCAAAAGAAGATTTAATTGATATAGAAGATAGAATAGTATATAGATTAGAAGATAAAAATAATGAATGGACAGCAAGAAAAGAAGGAAATCAATTTATAGTAGAAGGACGAGCAGTAGATAGATTGATGGGTAGAATAAATATAGAAGATAATGAATCAATGTATTATTTTCATAAATGTTTAAAAAATATGGGAATAGATGATAAATTAAAAGAGTTAGGCGTTTGTGATGGTGATACAGTAATAATTGCTGGCTGGGAGTTAGAATGGGAAGAATAATGAAAGATTAAATCACTTTTATTGGATAGAAAATAATTTTTATATATAATTAAGAGAAAAGTTAAACATAGAAATTTTAATCGAAAGATATTAGAAAGATATTAAAAAGATTTACCTAGAAAAAAATAACTGGATTTTTTAAAATACAAAAGATTTTAGGGGGATATTATTATGGGAAATAATAAGGGTATTACATTAATAGCATTAATAATAACTATAGTAGTTTTGATTATTTTAGCAGGTGTTTCTATAGCTGCTGTGGCTTCAAATAACGGGATTTTGGATAATGCAGCAGAAAGCAAGGTTGAGACGGAAAAAGAGCAAATTATATCTGATGCACAAATAGATATTTTGGAAAAGGAAATAGAAAAACAAACACAGTTACTTTCAGATGAAGAAGTAGAGGGAATTTTAGTACAATATGGTACAATTGTAGGAACAGAAGAACAAAAATTATCAGAAAAGATTTTGAAGACACCAGAAGGTTATGAAATTCCTATTATAAGAATATGGAGAGGATATAATTTAGCTGATGGTGAACCAGATAGTGGAGGCAGTATAGATGATATATTCGATGATAATGGAAAAAATGAATCTGATCCATCTTATGATTTTGATAAAATTCATATAGGTGATTTTATAAATTATATTCCAGGATATTGGAATAGTACTGATATAAATAATATAAAAACTGGTGATAAAGGGAAAGAATCTACAGCAAATGGAATTTATGAATTGCCGGAAGATGATTATCAATTTGGTGGATTTGAAGAAGGTGCTTTAAAAGGAAGTAATGCAATTCCTAGAGATAGTGAGTATAATTATATTCAAGAGAAAAACAGTACAGGTGATGGAACACAATCTATTTCTGGTTGGAGAGTTTTTGATGTAAATACAGAAACAAATGAAATAGTTTTAATTTCTGCTGGTTGCCCTGAAGATTATTTTCAACCGAAAACAGGTAATGGCGGATATATTGGAGAATATATATTAACAGGTATAGTAAATCCAAATTGGGATGCAATGGGAAATGAAGGAAAAGTAGAAGAACATTATACAAAGAGAGATTGGAGTGCATATGTAAATCCTAATCAAGGCGGAGTGAGTGCAAGAGCTTTACGAAAAGAAGATTTAGATAGTTGGTATAAAAAATATATAGAAGATGTTCAAGGTGATGTGTTCGAAGAAGAACAATTTAGGTTAATATATGAAACAAAATATGAGAATTTGATCGATAATTATTCTTATTATTGGTTAGGAAGTGCTGAAAGTAATAATAATTTATATTATTTTACACCTGATAAGAGAAATTTGAGTAATAGAAATGACAGAGCTTTTGGTGTTAGAGTTTTAGTTACTTTGAATGCAGAAAATTTAAGATTTTTTAAAGCTACAGTAGATACAAAAACAGTTATTAGTAGAGGTAATGAATATACTTATAGTGTTTGGGATGTGGGAATGCAGACTCAATAAAATATTTAAATTATATCGGAATAAAATCAAAAATATATAATATAAAATATATGATGTAAAGGATATAATATAAAATTCATAATATAATTTACATTATAAATATAATATAAAAAGTTGAGATTAAAATCAATCTCAACTTTTTATATTATATTTATACTTGAAAAAGTTTTTTATTTATTAAGGTTTGCGTTTTTATCATCTTTTTTTGCAATTTCAGTTAATGCACCAAGTCCTGCTAGTGCACCTGTAGCTTCAAATGGGATAAATACCTTATTAGCTTCACCTTCAGATACTTTTTCTAGAGCTTCTAAAGATTTTAATTGAACTAGTTTGTCATCAGGATTTGCTTTTTTGATTGCATCATATACCATTTGAATTTCTTTTGCTTTTGCTTCAGCAACTTCTTTTATAGCTTGAGCTTCACCGGCAGCTCTTCTTATTTTAGCTTCACGGTCTGCATCTGCTTCTAATATTGCAGCTTGTTTTTTACCTTCTGCAATTGTAATTGCAGATTGTCTTTGAGCTTCTGATTCAAGAATTAAAGCACGTTTATTTCTTTCAGCATTCATTTCTTTTTCCATCGCATCTTTTACATCAGCTGGTGGAGTAATATCTTTTATTTCAACTCTTTCTATTTTACATCCCCATCTATCTGTTGCATCATCTAAAACAACTCTTAATTGATTATTAATTCCTTCTCTTGAACTAAATGTTTCGTCTAAATTCATTTTACCAATTATATCACGTATTGTTGTTATTGCTAAATATTCAATACCTTTTTTCAAACTTTGAATTTCATATACAGCTTTTGCTGGATCTGTAATTTGGTAGAATACAACAGTGTCAATTGTAATAGTTACATTGTCTTTTGTTATAACATCTTGTGGTGGAACATCCATTGTTTGTTGTTTTAAACTTACTACACTTCTTACACGGTCAAAGAATGGAATAATAATTGTAAGACCTGCATCTGCTACTTTGTAAAATTTACCTAATCTTTCTATAATGTATACTTCAGCTTGTTTTACGATTTTTATTGATGAAATTGCTATAATTAGAATAATGATAAATAAAATTAATAAAAACCACATAATATCCTCCTTTTTGGAAATTTAATTCCAATTAAAATTATTTTTTAATTTCTTTTTTTATTACTTTTTTATTGAGTTTTAAATTTTTTAATTAAATTTTTGAAACTTTTTATTTTGAAATTTTAACTATTGCTTTTACGCCTGTTATATTGACAATTTCCACTTCAGTATCTTTAGTGATTTTACTTTGGTCTTCGCTTTCTGCTGACCATGTTTCAGAACCAACTTTAATTTGTCCTTTTCCTTGAATTGGATCTATATCGTTTGTAACAACTGCTTTTTTTCCTATAATAGAAAAGGCATTGGTTTTAGTATTTTTTACATTGGTGAATTTTTTAACAAATGGTTTGGTGATTAGTAATAGTAAAGTTGATGTAATTAAAAATATGACTGTTTGTATTATTACATTTGATGTAAAAAAACTAGAAATCATGGCAATTAGTGCTCCTATTCCAAACCAGAATAGTAAAAAACCAGCAGTTACTATTTCACCTATAAAAAATGCACCTGAAATAATTAACCAAATTTGCCACATATTTTTATCCTCCTAAAAAACATTACAATAATATTATACTATAAATTTCAGGAAAAATAAATAGTTTTTTGAAAATTTATGTAAATTTTGGAAGGACTTTGATTATTTTGTATTGGGTAAATTTAAAAATTAAATGCAATTTTAAAAAATTAAATGTAATTTACCCATAAGTGCTATTTTTGCATTGGTAAAAATTATTTTAAATAGCTTGTAAAATATTAAAAATAATGATATATTATAGTGGAATTAATCATTTGAACATAAGAAAAGGAGAGTAAGTTATGAATTTGAAAAATAAGAAAAGTATTGAAAAAAATCAAAAAGGTGTGACAATGATTGCTTTAATTATAACAATAATTGTTTTGCTAATAATAGCATCTATATCTATAGGTAGTGCCCTAAATTCGCATGAAACGGCAGCAAAAAATAAATTATTGACAGAGGTGGGAATGGTACAACATGCAGCATTAGAAAGATATACAAAGCAAGTTACAATAGGAAATGAAGATTTTCCTGGAGAGGAGTATACTTCTAAATCAGAAATTGAAGCAGATATTGATAAGATAAAAAATGATTCAAAACTTTCAGAAATTTTAAATAATACAACTCCAGAAGATTATTATTTTTTAGATAAAAACGCATTGAAAAATTTAGGAGTCACAGTTACAGAGGATTCATATATAATAAATTATAAGTTAGGAATTGCAATAAATGCAACAGTCCAAGTAACAGAGGATGGGCAACCTTTGTATGTATATTCAAAAGATAGTGATGATTAATAGATAGAAGTTAGGAGGTTGAAAATTGGATATAAAAAGAATCATTGAAAATGAAAACCTAACTATAGATAAAAATAATATTTTTTATGATGAACCTATGATAAAACATACAAGTTTTAAGGTTGGAGGGCCTGCAGATTGTTTTCTAAAAGTTAGAGATATAGAGGAATTAAAAAATATTCTTGAATTAATAAAAAAATATAATATTTCCTATGTAGTATTTGGTAATGGAAGTAATATGATAGTAAGAGATAAAGGATATAGAGGAATAGTAATAAAAATAGATATTAATAAATTTGAATTAATAGAGGAAAATGATGAACAAAAACTTATTGTAGGTGCAGGAAATAAAATATCAGAAGTAGCACAAAAGTTATTAAGAGAAGAATTATCAGGATTTGAAGAGCTTTCTGGAATTCCAGGAACAATAGGTGGTGCTATTAAAATGAATGCAGGAGCTCATGGTAAAGAGATAAAAGATATAATTGAATGTGTTACAGTTATGAAAACAAATGGTGATATAGAAGAAATACTTAATAAAGATTTAGAGTTTGAATATAGAAGTAGTAATATACAAAAGAATAAATATATAGTATTAGAAGCTAAATTTATATTGCAAAAAGGTACTTCAGAAGATATAAAGAAAAAAATGGACGAATATAAAAAATATAGAATAGAAAAACAACCGATAGAATATCCGAGTGCAGGTAGTACATTTAAAAGAGGAGATGGATATATAACTGCAAAATTAATAGATGATGCAGGGTTAAAAGGATATACAATAGGAGGAGCAAAAGTTTCAGAAAAACACGCAGGATTTGTCATAAACAAAGGAGGAGCAACAGCTAAAGAAATACTACAATTGATACAATATATTAAAGATACAATTAAGGAAAAATTTGGAGTAGATATAGCTCTAGAAGTGGAAGTTATAGGAGAAGAATAGTTTGTAGTAGAAAGGAAGAAGCAAAATGAATGGGTTTATGCAATGGTTTAAATCAAGTAGCAAAATGAAGAGATGGATGTTTCTCATTTTAATAGGAATTATATTAGCTTGTTATGGAATGGCAAAAGTTTTAGTATTAAAGGAAATTTCTTTTGAAGAAGTAGGAAAAATTATAGTAATATTTGTTATAGGATTTTTGGCAATAGTTTTAGGACTTATATTTTTAAATAAAAGGACATTAGAGATTTTAGTTGAGACAACAGATGATAGAATGGAAAATAAGAAAAATGTTAATGTTAAGTCATTAATATTTAATAAGAAAGTCTATAATCAAGGACCTAATATTGTAGTAATTGGTGGAGGAACAGGATTAAATACAGTTTTAACAGGACTAAAAAAATATACAGATAATCTTACAGCAATTGTTACAGTTTCTGATTATGGTCAAGAGCCATCTGAATCAAGAAAAGAAATGGAAACAATGCCTTTAGGAGATATAACAGATAGTGTGATAGCTTTAGAAAAAGAAGAAGGAGAAATTGATAAATTATTTAATTATCAGTTTAAAAAAGGTAAATTAAGAGGAATTAACTTTTCAGATATATATTTTGCAGCTATGAGAGAAGTAAATGGAGAATTTGCAAAATCAATAATAAAGAGTAATGAAGTATTAAATATTGTGGGTAAAGTAATACCAGTTACATTAGACGAAATGAATATTACAGCAGAACTTGCAAATGGATATGTTGTAACAGAAAAGTCAAGAATTCCGGAAATAACTTATGAAAAAGTAACTAAAATAAATAGAATATACTTAAATCCTTCTAATTGTAGACCAACACCAGGAGTAATTGAGGCAATTAAGGAAGCTGATTGTATAATTATAGGTCCAGGAAGTTTATACACAAATGTAATACCAAATTTATTAGTAAATGGTGTTGCAAAAGCTATAAAAGAATCTGTTGCAATAAAAGTATATATTAGTAATATAATGACTGAACCAGGTCAAACAGATAGTTATGGTGTTGCAGAACATTTAGATGCAATAACAGAACATTGTGGTAGGGGTATTGTTGATTATTGTATATATGACACAGGAGAAATAATTCCAGAAATAATAAAAAAATACAATATGGACGGTCAGGATTTAGTAGAACAAAATATAGATAAAATTAAAGGTATTAAATTTTTACAAAGAAATTTGGCAACAGTTTCAGATGGATATATAAGACATGATCCTAATTTAGTAGCTTCATCTATTATTGAATTAATATGTGATGACTTAAAATATCAAGACAGACAAAATGATCCTCAATATATGATGCTTAATAATAAGTTGAGAGAAGATAAGAGAATTCAAAAAATTCAAAATAAGATGAAAAAAGCAGAGATAAAAAATCAAAAAAATCCTAACAGAAAGATTAAGGATAAGAAATTAAAAAGTAAATTTAGTAGTAAATATAGTGATAGAATAGCATCAATAAGAGAAGCTGATGAAAAAAGTAATAGAAAAATGGCAAATAAGAAATCTACTTCTAAAGTTAATAAGGTAAATAAATTAGAAGGTAATAATAAAGTTGATAGAGTTAATAGAACAAGAAAAAGTGTAGAAAAAGATGTGCAGAATATTGAAAGAAAAACAAGTAAAACAAATAAGGCTAAATCTGAAAAAATAAATAAAGTAAACAAAGCAAGTAGAGTGGCTAATGGAGAGCATAAAAAAACGGCAAATAGAGAAAGTGCTAGCATGGCAAAAGCAAGAAGACATCAAGAATTAAGAGCAAAAATGTTAGAGGAATTAAAAAATAGTAAATTACAATAATTGGAGGAAAAGAATATGAAAATTACAAAGGAAAATTTAAGTTTGGAAAAAGGACTAAAGAGAGAATGGCTTGTTACAAATGGATTAGGAGGATATGCAAGTTCTACAGTTATAGGTATTAATACTAGAAAATACCATGGATTATTTATTGCACCATTAACGCCACCTGCTAGAAGATATTTAATTTTGTCAAAATTAGATGAGAGTATTGAATTAGAAGATGAAAGATATGACTTATATTCAAATATAGGAAGTGATTATATTTCTAAAGGATTTGAATATCAAGAAAGTTTTGAAAGAGAATATCTTCCAAAATTTACTTATAAAGTAGAAGATACAATTATAGAAAAAACAATTTGCCTAGAATATGGAAAGAATACTTTAGGAGTATTATATCATGTAAAAAATGGTAAGAAGCCTGCAAAATTGACATTAGCACCAATAATGAATTTTAGAGATTTTCATTCAATGAATACAAATCATGAATTTGATGTTAAGCAACAAATAAATAGAAATAAAGTAAAAGTAATTTTAGATGGAAATTCACAAAATCCAGTTTATATGAATCTTAATGATGGAAAATATATTGAGCATGAATATGATACTTTTAGACATATGTTTTATTTAGAAGAAGAAAGAAGAGGATTTTATCCTGAAGAAAATCATAGTGTTATTGGAAGATATGAGATAGGTATTAGACCAGAAGAAGAAAGAGATATTTCTTTTGTATGTTCATTAGAAGAAAATATTGAGGAAATTGATGTTAAAAAATTAATAGAAAAAGAAGAAAAAAGAAGAGAAGAACTTGTAAAAAGTTCAAAATTAGTTTCAGATATACATAGTAAAGATAAAGAAGAAATATTAAAAAAAGAATTAGTTTTAGCAGCAGATAGTTTTTTAGTGTATAGACCATCATTTTCATTACATACTGTTCTTGCTGGATATCATTGGTTTTTGGACTGGGGAAGAGATACATTAATCTCTTTTGAAGGGTTATTATTAAGAACTAAAAAATTTGATTTAGCAAGAGAAGTTTTACTTACTATGGTCAGAGATTTAAAATATGGTTTAGTTCCAAATGGATATTCAGGCTTTGATAATAGACCTTTATATAATAGTGTAGATGCATCATTATTATTATTTGAACAAGTTCAAAAATATATAGAATATACAGGTGATGAGACATTTATAAAAGAAAATATCTATCCTAAATTAGTTGAGATAATAGATAATTATATTTCTGGAATAGATGTTGATGAAAATAATATATATTTAGATTCAGACTTTTTATTAGTTTCTGGAACTGAAAATACACAAAATACATGGATGGATGTAAAAATAGGAAATGTTGCAATAACTCCAAGAAACGGAAAAGCAGTAGAAATAAATAGTATGTGGTATAACAGTTTAATGATTATGGCAAAATTAACATCAAAAATGGGAAAAAGAACAGATGTAAAGAAATATAAAGAACTTGCAGAAAATTGTAAAATATCATTCCAAAATCGTTTTTATAATGGAAGAAGAAAGTCTTTATATGATGTTTTAGGAGATAGTAAAATTCGTCCAAATCAATTGTTTGCATTAAGTTTAAAATATCCTATATTAGATTTACAATCTGAAGAAGCTAAAAATGTAATAAATACAGTTGAGAAAAAATTAATGACTCCATATGGATTAAAGACTTTAGCAAAAGGAGAACCAGAATATGTAGAAATATATGAAGGTGAGCCTGAAAGAAGAGATAGAAGCTATCATCAAGGTATTACATGGACTTGGCTTTTTGGAGTATATTATAATGCTTTAAAAAATATGAAAAATGCTTGTAAAGTAAAAAAAGATAAACAAGAACTTGAAAAGAAAATAGAAGATTTTAGAAAAGATATTATAAGAGTTTTTAGTGATGAGGTAGATAATAGAGGTTGCATAGGTGGCATAGCAGAAATATATGATTCTAAAAAGCCTTTTGAACCTAAAGGTACGGTTTCTCAAGCATGGAGTGTTGCAGAGATTTTAAGAATAATTACAGATTAATTTTATGAGATTTTGAAGCATAAAAAATAATTGTAAAGTGATTTTATGAGACTTTGAAGATAAAGAATAATTGTAAAGTGATTTTATGAGACTTTGAAGATAAAGAATAATTATAAATTAATTTTATGAAATTTTGAAGATAAAGGATAATTATAAATTAATTTTATGAGATTTGAAGTGACGAAAGGACGATTGGAATGCCAAACTGGACTGAAGAACAAAAACAAGCAATATATGAAAAAAACAATAATATTTTAGTTGCAGCAGCTGCAGGAAGTGGAAAAACAGCTGTATTAGTAGAAAGAATAATTCATAAAGTTATAGAAGAAAATATAGATATTGATAAATTATTAGTTGTTACATTTACAAATGCTGCTGCAAGTGAAATGAGAGAAAGAGTTTTAAATGCATTATATAAGAAAATGGATGAAGAACCAGAAAATGAGGATTTACAAAGACAAGTTACACTATTACAAGTGGCAAATATTTGTACAATTGACTCATTTTGTTTAGAAATCGTGAAAAATTATTTTTATGAATTAGAAAATGTTTCACCTAATTTCCGTATTGCAGATACTCCAGAAATAGAACTTTTAAAGCAAGAAGTTTTAGATGAAATGTTTGAAGAAAAATATGAAAAAGATGAAGAGGACTTTACTAAATTAATTGATACATATACAAGTTATAGAGATGATACACCATTAAAAGATTTAGTATTAAAGATATATAATTTTATATATTCAAGTCCAAATCCTAGAGAATGGTTACATCAAAAAATAGAGATGTTTAATTTAGGTGAAAAAATTAATCAAGATTTTAGTAAATCTCCTTGGGGAGATTTACTTTTATCTGAAATGAAAGATGAAGTTAAAGATGATTTAATTTTATTAAAAGATGTATTAGAAAGTTTAGAAAATGATGCAGATTTAGATGTATATTATAAAGCAATTTTGAGTGATATTGAACAATTAAAAACACTTGAAAAGCATTTAGATAATTGGGATGAATCATATAATATAGCACAGAATTTGAAATTTATATCTTGGCCTAGAAAAAAAGTAGAGTCAGAAATAAAAGAAGAGGCAAAAAAGGTTAGAGATCAAGTAAAAGATAAATTATATAAAAAAATGAAAAAAATATTAGTTACAGATTCTAAACAATCAAATGAAGATATCCAAAATATGTATGAGACATTAGAAAAACTAGAAAAATTCATTTTAGAATTTGACGAAATATTTTCAAAAAGAAAGAGAGAAAGAAATATTGTAGATTTTACAGATATAGAACATTTTGCTTTATCTATTTTATTAAAAGAAGATGAGAATGGAAATTTAGTTAAAAGTGATGTTGCAAAAAAATATACAAATAAGTTTGAAGAAATTGCGATAGATGAGTATCAAGATAGTAATATGGTACAAGAAAAAATATTAACATCAGTTTCTAGAGGAAATAATATTTTTATGGTTGGAGATGTAAAACAAAGTATTTATAAATTTAGACAGGCAATGCCACGTTTATTTTTAGATAAATATGAGACATATCAAAAAGTTGGTGAGAACATTGAAGATGGAGAGAAAATACAACTTTTTAAAAATTTCCGTAGTAGAAAAAATATTTTGGATTTTACAAATTACATATTTGAAAATATAATGAGTAAAAAACTAGGAGATGTTGAATATAATGAAGAGGAATATTTAAATTTAGGGGCTACAGATTATCCAGAAGTTTCTCAAAATTTAAAAACAGAAATAAAATTAATTGATGCAGAAGATTTAGTGCCTACAGAAAATTCAGATATTACTCAACATTTTGAAGATTATGAATTAGATGGAAATTCTGAAGAAGATTTACAAGAAAAAGAAAGAGTAGAGAATATAGAATTAGAGGCAAGATATATAGCTTGTAAAATTCAAGAATTAATAGATACTAAATTTCAAGTTTACGATAAGAATACTAAAGAAACAAGAGATATTCAATATAAAGATATAGTTATTTTATTACGTTCAACTAAAGATAAAGCACCAGTTTATGAACAAGAATTAAGTAAAATAAAAATACCTGTTTTTTCAGACAGTACAGAACAATATTTAGAATCTATGGAAATAGATACAATAATGAATTTATTAAAAATTATAGATAATCCAATACAAGATATACCTCTTGTTGCTGTTTTAAGGTCAAAAATAGGTGGTTTTACAGATAATGAATTAGTAGAGATTAGGTTAGTAGATGGAAAAGATGATTTTTACACATGTATGGAAAAAGCTAAAATTCAAGTAGGAAAAAATTTAAGTGAGAAAATAGAAAATTTTTTAATGAAATTAGATAATTGGCGTAAAGAACAAGAATATATGGCATTAGATGAATTTATTTGGAAAATATATTTAGATACAAATTTTTATCATTATGTAGGTTTTATGCCAAATGGTGAATTGAGACAAGCTAATCTAAAAATGTTATTTGAAAGAGCAAAACAATTTGAAAGTACTAGACTTAAGGGATTATATCAATTTATACAATATATAGAAAGATTACAGATTGGTAGTGGAGATTTAAGTTCTGCAAAAATAATTGGTGAGAATGATAATGTTGTTAGAATAATGAGTATTCATAAAAGTAAAGGTCTTGAATTTCCAGTTGTATTTTTAGCAAATAGTAATAAAAGATTTAATATGCAAGATATAAGAAAAGACCCTGTTTTATTACATCAAGATTTAGGAATAGGTGCAAAATATATAGATTATTATGCACAAGTACAATATGATACTTTGGCAAGGGAAGCTGTTAAAAGAATATCAGAAGTAGAAAATTTATCAGAAGAGATGAGAGTATTATATGTTGCACTTACAAGGGCTAAAGAAAAATTATATATTACTGGAATTCAGAATAAAGCAGAAGAGAAATTTGAAAAGCTAGAAAAGCAAGTAGAAATTTATCCAAGAGAAGATGGAAAAATATCTTCAAATCTAATTAAAAAGGCTAATAGTTATTTAGAGTGGATGTTACTTGTGTTGCTTTCAGAAAAAGAAGGAAGTAAAAATGTTTTAGATTATACAATTGAATATAAGAAAGATTTATTGAAAAAATGGAATGAAGTATTAAAAAATATTGAGCAAGATAGTAACCTTATGCAGAATTTAGAAATAGAGGATATTGATTTTGATGATGTGAAAAAGATTATTGAGTATAAGTATCCTTATATGGAGGCTACTGTGATTCCAACTAAAACTTCTGTTACAGAATTGAAGGCGATGTTTCAAGAAGGTAATATTTTAAAAGAAGATTTTCAGAATAATGTTATGGCAGAAAGAGATATTCAAAATAGTCTTGAGGATGAAGAGAATATTCAAAGTAATATTATGATAGAAGAACTTATTCAGAAAAAGATTATATCAGAAGAAAAATCGGCTGGAAATGAGAATTGGGAAGAGAAGAATAATGTGAATAATGAATTGAATTTTCCAAAACCTGAATTTTTAAAAGAGGAAAAAGAAAAGAAATTGACTTCAGCACAAAAAGGAACTGTGATGCATTTGTGTTTACAAAGACTAGATAATAAGAGAGACTATACTGATAGAGATTTAAAAGATTTAGTAGAAGATTTAACTGTAAATGGAATTATAACGCAAAAAGAAGCGGAAAGTGTTAACATTAATAAAATATTAAAATTTATTGATTCAAAAATAGGTAAAGAGTTAAAAACTGCAAAAGAAATTTTTAAAGAAAAACCATTCTATATCCAGATACCAGCAAAAGATATTTACAAAGATTTGGTAGGAAATAAAGAAGAGTTAATAAAAGAAAATGTTTTAGTTCAAGGTATTGTTGATTTATTTTATATTAATGCTGAAGATGAGATAGTGTTAGTAGATTATAAAACAGATTATATAAAAGATGATGCTAAAAAAGAGTTGACAGAAAAATATAAGGTACAGATAGATTTATATACTAAAGCTCTAGAAAATGCTTTAGAAAAGCCTGTTAGTAAACGATATATTTATTCTGTTTATAATGATGAGGTTATACAAGTTTAAACTTTAGCTGATTTTAATAAAAAAGGTTATATGACTTAAAAGATTATTTAATTTTCAATTTTATTTTTGAATTTGAGTTTTCAAAAAAAGAGAGGTGATAGTATGGCTTTTGATGGAATTATGCTTCAGGCTATTTCTGGCGAATTACAGAATTTAAAAGGAAGTAGAATAGACAAAATATATGAACCTAATAAAAATTGCATAATTATAGGAATGTATTTAGCTGGAAAGAATTATGCTTTACAGATAAATATTAATTCAAAAGATTATGGAGTCTTTCTTACTAATTATAGTAAACCAAATCCTTATGTTGCACCTAATTTTTGTATGGTTTTACGTAAGTATTTAATCGGATTGAGAATTAAAAATTTTGTAACATCACATCTTGAAAGAATTTTGACTATAGAATTAGAGGGATTTGATGATGTTGATGATATTATTTCATATAAACTTATTATAGAATTAATGGGAAAACATTGTAATATATTATTAGTGGATGAAAATGATAAAATTATTGATTGTATTAGACATATATATCCAGTAGAAGATGATAATTTGTCTGATTTAAAAGTTAAAACAAGAAGTTTATTTCCTCATTGTATTTACAAATATCCGATGATAGAAAAATTAGACTTTTTAGAGATAAAAGATTATCAAATACTATCAGATTCAGAAACTTTAACTTTAGATTTACTTGCTAAAGTTATATCTGATAAATGGAATGGTATTAGTAGACTTTTTATAGAGAATGCTATTGAAGTACTAGGTATAAGAGACATTACATCAGATTCTTTGAAAAAGTTGTTTGAATATATTGAATCTGCAGTTTTAAATTCTAATTTTGAATTTAAGATTTTTACAGATAAAAATGATGAATTAAAAGATTTTACTATAATACCAGTCGTGGAAAAAGATGAAGAAGTGTTTAGTTTAAATTATGCTTTAGATGAGTTCTTATATAAGAAAGAATCTGTTGAATCTCTTAAAATTTATAGAAATAGTCTTTTAAAATTAGTATTAGAAGTATTAAAGCAATATAAAAAGAGATTATATCATATGCAAGAAAAATTAAAAGAATGTGATGATATGGAAAAATATCGTATATATGGTGAATTAATAACTGCAAATTTGTATCAAATTGAAAATAGAAATGTTAAAGAGATTTCTGTAGAAAACTATTATGAAGAAAATAAATTAATTACAATTATGCTTGATGAAAGATATTCTCCAAGTGAAAATGCAAAAAGATTTTATAAGAAATATCATAAATTGAAAAATACTTTAGAAATTGTTTCTGCTCAAAAAGAAGAGACAATGAAAGATTTAGATTATCTGGAAAGTATTATATATGAACTAGAAAATTGTAATAGTTTGAATGATTTATCTGTAATATTTGAAGAGATTTCCGAAAATCAGATTTTTGAAGATAAGTTGAAAAATATTAAGAAGAAAAATGATAAAAAGCAAAAAAATAATAAGAAGAAAACAAATCTTTCTTCATTTAATCCAATTAAATATGAAATAGACGGTTATACAATTTTTGTGGGAAGAAATAATACGGAAAATGATAAGTTGACAATGAAATTTGCAAATAAAACTGATATCTGGTTTCATACTAAAGATATTCATGGAAGTCATGTGATTTTAAAAATTGAAAATAATAAAATACCAGAGAAAGAAACTTTGGTAAAGGTTGCTGAAATTGCTGCATATCACAGTAAAGGAAAGAATTCTTCTCATGTACCAGTAGATTATTGTGAAGTAAAATATGTAAAAAAACCTAATGGTGCTAAACCTGGAATGGTAATTTATTCTCATAATAATACTTTATATGTTGATGGTGGCATTGGTACTAGTAATAAATGATATTTTATATGTTGGTGTGATATGGTTTTAAATAATAAATAATATTCTTTATATGTTGCTGGTGACATAGTTAAAAAATAAATAATACTTTATAATATTGATGATGATATAGTTTTAAAAATTTTATATTGATAGTGTTAATAGTTTTGAAATATAAAATTGTTGAATACAAATTGAAAATAATGAAGAAGTGTCCTATTTTGTGAACTGTACTTTAAAAGTATAGAGTTCATAAAATAGGACACTATTTTATATTATTAAAATTGATTACCAGAATATCATGAAAGATAGCATAGTTAAGAAAACTATATCAGCTTTTGACAAATCTTCTGATAGTATATTTAAATCTTCTGTTACTTTCTCATCTGTTGCAGTTACTTCATAGTAGCTTACATCTTCAGCTTTAAAGTATATTGAAAATTCTAATGATTGATTTTCTGCAAGAGATGAAACATCTATGTATTTTGTTCCAACAATATTTCCTCTAGTTGAATATATGTCTATTCGGATATATTTACTTGTGATAGGATTTTCTGCTTTACTTTCTATAGTACCTTTTATACGAGCATTAACTTGTGTTGCTTCTGCTTGATAGACTATAACTTGTTCTAAATTATCTTTTCTACCTATTGTTGAATATGATGAATTTAAACTTACATTTATTAAAAATTCTGATAATATTATAAAACCTACTAAAATTAATACATATATTAAAAAAGTTTTTAATCTTGCCATAATTTTTCTCCTTTTTTTATTTATGTTAATATTATAGCAAAAAATTGTAGCTTTTTCAAGGGCTTTGAGATTTTGTTTATAAATCTAATTAATATTTTGGTTATATGAGTGAAAATATCTATTTGAAATTTGACTATATAAGCGAAAATATTTATTTGTGTTTTGACTATATGGGTGAAAATATCTATTTGTGTTTTGATTATATGAGTGAAAAAATTTACTTGTATTTGGATATATGAAAGAGACATCTACTTGTATTTTGGCTATGTGAATGAAAATATTTATTTCTATTTTTTGCTATGCTTGAAAAATAAAAAAAATATGGTAGAATATATAATAGATTTGAATATGATTAGAATGATAAAGATAATTATAAAAAATATATATAAATTATATAGAAATTATATAAGAGTTATATAAAATTTATTGAATATATGAAAAACATATAAAAGTTGTATAAAAATTATGTAAGAACTATATAAAAATCATATAAATATTTTAAAGAATTTCTTTCTATAAATAGAAAGAAGCTTTAAAAATTATATGAAGGTAAAAGGGAGAGTTTTATGAAAATTAATGATTTGAATTTAAAAGAAAAAATAGGTCAAATGCTAATCATAGGATTAGACTTTGAGAATCCAATGGAAAAAATAGATGATATAATATTGAATGTAAAACCAGGGGGTATATTATTATACAAGAAAAACTATAAAACCTATGAGGAAATGATAGAATTCATAAACTACATAAAAACATTAAATAGTAAAGTAAATAAAATACCATTATTTATAGCAATAGATCAGGAAGGTGGCAGAGTAAATAGAATGCCACCTGAATTTAAAAATATCCCAAGTCCTTATCGTTTAACTAGGAATCAAGATGAATCTATAGTTAAAGAAGCGGCATCAATTACTGGAGATATGTTATATAATTCAGGTGTTAATATGGATTTAGCACCAGTATTAGATGTAAAAAGAGGTGCGGATAATTCGGCAATTGGAGATAGGGCATTTAGTTCTAAAGTGGAAAATGTTGTTCAATATGGAATTGCATACATGAAAGAATTACAAAATAAAAAGGTAATACCTGTAGTTAAACACTTTCCTGGTCACGGATTAACAAATGTCGATTCACACTTTTTTCCACCAATTATAGATGAACCTATGGAAAAAATAGAAAAAGAAATGTTACCTTTTAAAGAAGCAATAAATACAAATGCTGATGCAATTTTAATAGGACATTTATATGTAAAAGGAATGACAGAAGGAATACCAGCAACAATGTCAAAAGCTGTAGTTAATTATATAAGAGAAAAACTTGGTTTTAATGGTGTTATAGTAAGTGATGATATGAGAATGAAAAGTGTAAAAATTTTATATGGTAAAAATAGAGCTGTAAAAAGAGCCATATTAGCAGGTAATGATATAGTTATTGCTAAATATATAAAAAATGATAGATTAGAAGAAATTATAGAAGATATGGTTAAAAAGAATTATCTTTCAGAAGGACAGATCGATGAACATGTTAGTAGAATTTTAAGTTTGAAAAGTAAGTATGGGATTTCTGATACGGAAGTTTTAGAATTAATAGATCTTGAGAAATATAATAAAAAAATACAAAGAATTATAAATACTTGTGCACAATTAGACTAAAGACGAGCGTTGAGCGAACATTGGGGACACTCCATTTTGTTCGGAGAGGATAAAAAATTAAATTTTTATCTTATCCGAACAAAATGGAGTGTCCCCAATGTTCGGTTTTGAAGAAAAATTTGACTTATTTTTGTATTTAATATATAATTTCGTTGTAATGTAAATTTTTATTATAGTTTTTGACTGTAATAAATTGATAAAAAATAATTAAAAAGTTTATAGGTAGCCTTTTAAAAACCTAAATATAATATATAAGGAGAAGAAATGGGAAAGCCAATTGTAGCAATAATAGGAAAGCCAAATGTTGGAAAATCAACTTTTTTTAATTATTTGGCTGGAAGTAGAATTTCAATAGTAGAAGATACACCTGGAGTAACTAGAGATAGAATATATGCTGATACTAATTGGAGAGGCAGAAATTTTACATTAATAGACACAGGTGGTATAGAGCCAGATTCAGAGGATGTAATATTATCACAAATGAGAGAACAGGCAAATTTAGCGATTAATATGGCAGATGTAATTATATTTTTAACAGATATAAAACAAGGTGTAACAGCAGCAGACAAAGAAATATCAGTAATGTTAAAAAAATCTGGAAAGCCAGTTGTTCTTGTTTGTAATAAGGCAGATAATTATGAAAAAGATAAAGAAGCGATTTATGAATTTTATAATTTAGGAATGGGTGATCCACATCCAATTTCTGCAACAAATGCTATAGGAATAGGTGATGTATTAGATTCAATTTATGAGAATTTTCCTGAAAAGACAGATAATGAAGAAGATGATGATATAATAAAAGTGGCAATAATAGGAAAGCCAAATGTTGGTAAATCATCTTTAATTAATAAAATACTTGGGGAAAATAGAACAATAGTAAGTAATATAGCAGGAACAACTAGAGATGCCATTGATACATATTTTGAAAATGAAGAAGGAAAGTATATTTTAATAGATACTGCTGGAATTCGCAAGAAAAGTAAAGTAAATGAGAGAATAGAAAAATTTAGTGTAATGAGGAGTTTACTTGCAATAGAAAGAGCAGATGTCTGCCTTATGATGATAGATGCAAATGAAGGTGTTACAGACCAAGATGCAAAAATTGCAGGAGAAGCTCACGAAGCAGGAAAAGGTATAATTATAGTTGTTAATAAATGGGATGAATATGAAAAAGATACAGGAACTTTAGAAAAATACAAAAAAGATGTTTATGCTAAATTATCTTATTTAACATATGCGCCAATAATATTTATATCAGCCAAAACAGGACAAAGAGTGCATAAATTGTTTTCAATGATAAACGATGTTTCAAAACAGAATTCTATGAGAGTTTCTACATCTGTTTTAAATCAAGTTATAAATGAAGCAATTGCAATCGTTCAGCCACCGACAGATAAAGGAAAAAGATTAAAAATTTTTTACGGAACACAAGTTGCAACAAAGCCACCAACTTTTGTTATATTTGTGAATAATAAAGATTTATTTCATTTTTCATATGAGAGATATTTAGTTAATCAAATTAGAAAAGAATTTGGATTGCAAGGTACACCTATAAGAATGATAGCAAGAGAGAAAACAGAAAAAGGCGAATATTAGACGAAACATTGCTCGAACATTGGGGACACTCCATTTTGTTCGGAAGATGAATATTTGGGACACTCCATTTTGTTCGTAAAATTAAGGTGAAAGAAAAAAGTTCAAAAAAGGAAGGGAATGATTGAATATGATAATGTATGTATTAATGGCAATAATTGCATATTTAATAGGAAGCGTGAATTTTTCTGTTATTTTAAGTAAAAAGATGGCAGGATTTGATTTAAGAGAAAAGGGAAGTGGAAATGCAGGTACAACAAATATGCTTCGAACTGTTGGAAAAGGTGCTGCAGCTTTAACTTTAATATGTGATGTATTAAAGGGAGTAGTTGCAATAGGTATAGCAATTTTAATGGGAAAAACAGGTGCTGATATAGATAAGGCTTTACTTGTTCAAATCGCTGGTATAGCAGTTGTTTTAGGACATACTTTTCCAATATTTTTCCAATTTAAAGGAGGAAAAGGTGTTGCAACATCTTTAGGAGTATTATTATTATCAAATTGGCAAATAGGACTTATTTGTTTAGTATTTGGATTATTATTAATTATACTAACTAGAATGGTTTCTCTAGGTTCATGTGCAGCAGCTGTTTTATATCCAGTACTAACATTATTTATACATGAGCATTATATAGTATCAGAAGGAAATGATTATTTTATTTATAGTATATTACTTGCAATTATTGTTTTATGGAATCATAGAGCTAATATAAAGAGAATTATGAGTGGAACTGAAAATAGAATATCTTTTGGAGGAAATAAGTCATAATTTATATATGGAAGTATAAAAGTTAGATTTTAGATATTAGTAGAAATAAAAGGAATGCAATAAATATAAGAAATACAATAAAAGTTATAGGCACTAAAAATTAAAATTTAGTACTAAAGTAAAAGTTATAAGATAAACAAGAAGGAGTAGTGAGAAAAAGTGAAAAAAATAGCAGTTATAGGAAGTGGTAGCTGGGGAATAGCCCTTGCTATCCATTTAGCAGGATTAGGAAATGAAGTAAAGGTATGGTCATTTGCAAAGGAGGAGAGAGATTATATAAATAATGATAAAAAATGTATGTTTTTACCAGATGTTGAATTACCAGAACATATATTATGTTCTACACATTTTGAAAAGGTTATAGATGGAGCAGATTTTATATTACATGTTACACCATCAAAATTTACTAGAGATATATTTAGACAATATAAACATCTTGTTGGAGATAAACCAGTTATAATATGTTCAAAAGGTTTTGAAAAACAAAGTTGTAAAACTTTAGATGAAGTATTACAGGAAGAATTACCAGGTGTAAGAATAGGAGTTTTATCAGGACCAAGCCATGCAGAAGAGGTTTCTATTGCAATTCCCACAGCATTAGTTATAGCTTCAAAAGATGAGGGAGTAAAAAATATAGTTCAAGAAACTTTTATGAATAGTAAAATGAGAATATATACTTCAAATGATGTAAAAGGTGTTGAATTAGGTGGAGCTTTAAAAAATATTATTGCATTTTGTGCAGGTGTTGCAGCAGGTATTGGACTTGGAGATAATACATTTGCAGCTTTAGTAACAAGAGGACTTACAGAATTGACAAGACTTGGTGTTGCTTTAGGAGGAGAAAAAGAAACTTTTTATGGTTTAAGTGGTTTAGGAGATTTAATTGTTACTTGTTTAAGTGACCACAGTAGAAACAGAACAGCAGGTAAATTAATCGGTGAAGGTAAAACTCTAGATGAAGCTAAAAAAGAGGTTGGAATGGTAATAGAAAGTATAGATAATATAGATGTAGCTTATGAACTAGGAAAAAGAAATAATATAGAAATGCCTATTATAGAAACTGCATATGATGTTATTTATAATCAATTAGATCCTAAAACAGCTGTTGATAATTTAATGACAAGGACAGGAAAGATGGAATAATATATAAAAGATTATAAAAAATGGAATAATTTTTTTCTTATGTATCATAATAAATGTAAATTTGTAAATATAAAAAAGAAAGAAGGATTTATATGGATTTTTTTGGTAAATTAGGAAAAAAAGCAAGTGAAGCATATAAGGTTACAGCTGATAAAACAGGTAAGCTTGCAAAAGAAGCAAGTTTAAGATTAAAGATTAGTGATTTAAAAAGTCAAATCAATGATATTTATGGTGAAATTGGAAAAAAAGTTTATGAAAAACATGTAAGAGAAGAAGAGATAAATATAAAGGCAGATTTAGAAGAAGAATGTTCAAAAATTGATATTTTGAGTGCAGAAATAGAATCAAAATTACAAGAATGTTTAGAATTGAAAAATAAAAGAGTATGCCAGAATTGTTATAAAGAAATAGATAAGGATACAAAATTCTGTCCTGAATGTGGTGCAAAACAAGAAGTAAATGAAGAAAACAGTGAAATAGAAGTAAAAGAAGTAGAAGTATTAGATAATAATTCTAATATAAATACTGATAGTTCAGACAATGATTCAAATATTGAAAATAATAGTGAAGTTGAAAAATCTTCTGAAGATGATGTAAAGGAAAATTTACAAAAAACTGTAGAGGTGGAATCAAATTTAGATTCTAATGAAGATGAAGAGACTAAAAAAAATGAATCTTTTTCTTCTGATGAGGCAAAAGTTAGCACAACTAATAATATAGAATCAGAAGTTATTGATAATTCTGATAATGAAGAGATTGACATTGACGAAGGCTATGATTTTTATGCTAATGAAGAAGATGAAAAGAATAATCAAGATGATTAATTTTTACTTGAAATAGTTAAAATAAAAAGTGAAAATAGGAGATAAATAAGCTTTAAGGTTTAAAGATAGGAATTATAAAAATACTAAAATAATATAAAAGTTGAAAGGAATTAATAAATGAAGATAGTTGTTCAAAGAGTTAAAGAAGCATCAGTTGAAGTAGAAGAAAAAATTGTAGGAAAAATAAATAAAGGTTTTTTAGTATTACTTGGTGTTAATCATAATGATACTAAAGAAGAGGCCGATTATTTAGTAAAAAAATTGTGTAAACTTAGAGTATTTGAAGATGATGCTGGCAAAATGAATAAAGACATAAAACAAGTTCAGGGAAAATTATTAATTGTTTCTCAATTTACATTATATGCAAATTGTAAAGATGGAAATAGACCTTCATTTATTGATGCTGCAAAGCCAGATATTGCGGAAGATTTATATAAATATTTTTGCGAAAAATGTAAAGAATATCAAATAGATGTAGAAACTGGGATTTTTGGTGCAGATATGCAAGTAAAATTAATAAATGATGGACCTGTTACGATTATTATAGAAAAAAATAGAGATTAGTAAGGGAATCTTTCAAATAAATATTTAATAAAATCATCGGCATTTTTATCTGTTATGTGAATATAAATATTTTTATCAAGAGAAACCCATACTTCAATGTTGAATTTGTCGGAATTATCACTATATGTTCCGACAATTTCTGCTATTTCTATGGGGTTTTTATATTCGTTTTCCCATTTTAAGTGTTCTAATTTTACAGATGTATTATAAAATCGACTTAAAAATCTATCAATTTCTCCGTAATCGTTACTAAATATACAAATTTTGACCATAACAAAATTATCCTTTCTTTGAAATAAATAGTATTTTATATTATTTTGTCTAAAATTATTATTATAAAAATTACAAAAAATATACATATAATTTTTTGCAATTGACAATAATAATATAAAATAATATTAATTTGGAGGTAATCTTGAAAAAGAAAAATAAGATTTTTTATAGTATTTTAGTAACTTTTATTGTCATTATAATTGGTTTTGGGATATATTTTGTTTCAGCAAATCACCAAAATCAAGAAGATATAAATGATAAGATATTGTCTGAATTAGATTATGTGGAAGAAACTTTAGTAAAATTTTTTAATCAGATGAATAATATAGAATATGAAAATTATAAATTATCTGTTGAAAGTATGGATAAAAGCCAATCAACTGAAAAAGAGGGACAGTCAAATACATCTAATGAGGGAAGTGATTCAAAATCTTCTGATAGTAATCAAGAAAATTCAGGTGGACAGGATCAATCATCAAGTAGTTCACAAGAATCAAATGGAGAGGCTAAAAGTGGGACAACAGATACAAATAATACTACACAAAATAATTCTTCACAAGGAAATTCATCAGATAGCCAAAAATTTGTCCTAGAATCTACAGGTGTTCTGACAGAATCTCGTAATATAGAGTGGTCAAAAGTGAAAATTCAAGTGGAAAATTTATATGTTTCTCTTCCTACAATAACTCTAGATTTGTATCAAACAAGTAATTCAAAAGAGGATATATTAAATTTTAGTACAGATATTGATAATTTAATAGTAGCAATAAAAAATGAAAACAAAGAAGAGACTTTAGCACAACTGGTAAAATTATATGAATATATGCCTAAATTTATAAAAAACGTAAAAGCTGACGAATTAAAATCAATAGAATATGAGACAAAATATCAAATTTTAAAAGCATATAGTAAACTTGATAGTGGTGATTGGCAGTCAATGGCATCAGACATAGATGGAGCTATACAAATTTTTACAGAAGTTATTACAAGTGTGAATAATGAAAATAAGCAATATAATTTAAATAAGATATATGTAATGCTCCAAGAGATGAAAAATGCAATAGTTAAGCAAGATACAGAAATTTTTTTAATAAAATATAAAAATTTAGTAGAAGAATTAAATAATTTATGATATAATGCCTATTAGAGTAAATTGAATAGTCGCTGGTAAATTTCGAAAGGAATTACGAGAGGAAAGTCCGGGCTCCATAGAGCAAAGATG
>CALXJT010000004.1 GCA_944388695.1 uncultured Clostridia bacterium | reverse complement strand
ATCTTTTTTCATATTCTATCATTTTTATTTAGCAAATACAAGTAATTTGTAAACATTTAGTAAAGTTTATAAAATAGCTATTAATCCCATAAATGGATTTTCTAGATTCTCAAGTATAAGTTACACTTTCAATTAAGTTACTGTAAAATAACTATTTCTACAAAATTCTAATTTATTATTATATATCAATAAAAATTTATATAAATATTAAAACTCCAAATATATTAAATTCAATATTTAATTATAAAAGCTATAAATATATTTATAAATCAATTTATATATTCAGGATATCCTTTTTCACCAATTTTCCACCTTAACCAATTTGAAGGATACTGATTTGTATCATCTCTATATGAATTCAATTTTTCCTCAAATTCTGTTGCATTAACATTTAATATTTCACTAATATTTCCTTTATCTGGATTTCCTCTACCTATAGATTTTGTAGATGAAGTACTCAAATAATATACACTATTTATATATAAACTTTGAGCCTTTTCTCCATGACCATTATTATAAACTCCTCCAACTATTCCACCATTAGTACCTCCAGAAACATTTCCACTATTATAAGAATTTGTAATGTAAATATTCATTTCTTTATATGCATGTCCTCCTATTTTGCCAATTATTCCTCCTGAAGTTGCACTTCCCTTTATCTCCGCTATATTATAAGAATTTTCTATATAACAATTTCCTGTCGCTGTATATGCCGGCAAATTACAAGCTCCTATTATACCTCCTGAATCCTTTCCTTCTACTTGACCCATATTCGTAGAATTATAAATCTTCAAAATTCCTTCTCTATATAAGCCTATTAACCCTCCTATAGAGACTCCATTTGTTTCGTCTATAAGCCTTCCAGAATTACAACAGTTATCAATGTTTACGTTATATCCAGTTGTACCTATTAATCCACCCACATTCGCATTTCCAGCCTTTTCTATCACATTTCCTGTATTACTAGAATTATTCATTTCAAATTCTGAATTCATAAATCCGATTATTCCACCTATACCAGCATATTGATAAGTTGAACCTGATATTTCGACTTGACCATTATTAATACAATTTACTATTTTCTTAACATATCCTCCAGCTATTCCACCAACTATATTAAATCCTAATACATCTGCATTATTTATACAATTTTCTATACATTGGGCATTAATTCCTATTATTCCTCCTGCATGTCCTCTACCTTTTATTTGCCCAGAAACTGTTAAATTTTTTATAACTGTACTTGTTATATTTCCAACTCCAAATAAACCTACTGCTCTACCCAGGTTATCAGTCAAATTTGTATCATTTTCATAATTAATAAATATCTCTTTTATTTGATTATTTTCCCCATCAAATATACCATCAAAACTCTTACCAAAACCAATAGGTATAAATCCTGTTCCAGATGATAATTCCTCAATTAATTTATTTCCATCAGTATCATTTCCATTTATATCTCCAAAATCTGTCCTTTCTGAATCTTGATATGATAATTTTGATTTAAAATTTAATGTAGTTTTTAATTTTACATATTTATCTTTAAAAGAATTTCTTGTGGCATTTACTAATTTACCATTAACATATATTTTTCCATTTCCATTTACCATATTAGATAATGCTACTAAATCTTCTATACACCAGATTTCATATGGCTTTTCTTCTGTTCCATCAAGGTTATTTCCATTTTTATCTTTTGTTATATCTCCTGGATTTTTATCAAAAGCAACATCTTTTACTTCTTCTAAATCACCATTATCACTTACTGTATATACTCTATTGGTTTCTTTAAACCATACTTCAAATTCATCACCTATATCTGTTACTTCTGTTTTTTCATTACCTGCCTCAATATCCATTTTTTTCGAAATTCATCTTCTTCTAATAATCCTCTAGAATTTTGTCCCATTGATTGTGCTACTGCTCTTTGTACCATTTCTTTTTCAGTAGAGATTTCTGCACTTACTTTTGCATCTACTGAATTTTTTAGTATTCCATTATCTGATGTAATTGTAGCAATCGTTATTCCTGCTAGTATAAGTAATATTACTATTGTGATTACTAATACTATTAATGTTATTCCTTTTGACTTTTTTTGTTTCTTCAAAATAATTCCCCCTCATTTGTTTTTCCTTAATTCTCTATCGTACACTTCTTGTATTGAAATTATTTTATCAAAAATTTTTTTGCTTTTATCTGATTTTATGTAAATAAGTTGTAATCTAGTTTTACTATTTTTTATTATCCAAATTCAAATTTTCAAAGTATTTTTATTTTCATATAAAACTTATTTTAAATTAATTTTTACTTAAAACATTTTACATATCTTTAAGAATAAAAAAATATGTAAAAGACCCATGTCCTCTACATAGAAACTTCCCCCAATAATTTTACAATTATCGGGGGAAAAAGTTTTAAATAAAAACTTTCGGAAAAAGCCGATGAAGGAACTTTTTAAATCTAAACTTTTCCTTCTCCTTTTTTTCATTTTCAAGCCACACATTCATACCTGAAATGGCAACCAATAACTCTCTGTCTGTTGGTACAATAGTAGTATATCTCTGTAAAAAATTTAAAAATCCACATTGCAATAATATAAGAATTACAAAATTAACAGATAATATTGCTACATTCATGAGCCGTATATTAGGAATAAATGTACAAAAAAACATCAATATAAAACTCAAAACAATTTGAGTTATTACATTTGTACCACAAGAGTTAGAAAATCGAGAAAATTCACGTATCTCTTCAAGAGATGGAATTCTTTCTAGTTTTTTATATGCGTTAATTATCATATGTTCAGCCGAGTGAAATTTAAATACGTTTTTTCACTTTTTCTTTCTTTAAAATTTCTTAATACAAATATACTTAATAATATAATATGACAAATTCTTATAAGCACATAATTTTTCCTATACCAATCAAAAAATCGAGGTGGAAAACTTTAAAAATTTCCCACCCCAACTTTTAGATTCAAATATTCAAACTTTCAAATATTTGTATTAAAATACTTGCCATCAATCATCTATATAAAATTATCTATATCAATCTACTTACATTAATTTTTCTACACCAAATACCTTACACTAATTCAATTTCACTCCAAAAACTTTTACTATTAATCTATTCTACCTATTCAACTGATCCCATATAATTTTGATAGAACCAATTTGTATAATCAAATGGTGTTAAAGTTTCTGGTAATCCATAATCTACACCATATGTTTCTACTTGAATTGATGTAATTTTTATATCAGTAACTGGTGTACTAACCTCTGTATTACCAGTTTCTTCAGCATCATCTGGTGCTTTTACTTCTACATTTTCTATTTTGTGTACTACATCCATTCCTTCAATTACTTTTCCAAATGCTGTGTAGTTTCCATTAAGAGTTGTATTTTCTGCTGTCATTATAAAGAATTGTGCACAACCAGAATTATATGATTCGTTATCTAATGATGATGAATATTGACTATAATCTGAACGAGCAAGTCCTACTACTCCTTCTTCAAATTTAACTGTATTATTTACTCCATTTGCAACAAATTCACCTTTTATTGTATAATCTTCATCTGCTCCACCGTCTTTTAAATCAGCTATTTTTGCTCCTGATGTTCCATCTCCTGATTTTGTTCCACCTTGTATCATAAAGTCTTTTACAACTCTATGGAAAGATGACCCATTATAAAATCCTCTATTAGCCAAAGCTATAAAATTTGCTACTGTCTCTGGAGCTTGGTCTGGATATAATTCCATCTTTACTGTTCCATATCCTTCAACTTCCATTGTAGCTACTGGATTAGATATATTTAATGTTGCTTTTCTATAATATCCATACCCTACTACTCCTAATAATACTATTATTACAGCTAATGCTATAATCCAAATTATTTTTTTTGCTAAGTTCATATTTTCCACCCTTTCTTTTTACTTTATCTTTAAGTAAATATAAATTTTATATAATAAAAATCCTAAAATTATATTTTCATTTTTTCACTTTTTATTAATATGAATTTTTTATAAACTTTTTAATTTATAGCCGTAACTTTTCAAACCAAAAAAACAAAAAACTAAAAACCTAAAAAATTAAAAAGCTTAAATTAATACATTATCAAAAACAAATTGCTCTTGCATCCTCTTTAATGACTGCTTAATTGTTCTTGCTCTAATTTCTCCTATTCCATCTACTTCGTCCAAAGTTTCAATATCTGCTGCTAAAATATGTTGAAAAGATTTAAAAGAAGCAATTAAATTTTCTACTATATTACTTGGCATTCTAGGAATTTTATTCAATATTCTATAACCTCTAGTATAGACTCCAACTTCATCATAATTATCAAAAGTATCATACCCTAATAATTTAGCAATATTAGATTCTTTTGTCAAGTCTTCATATGACAATTCTGCAATTTTATCCATTACACTTTCTGGAGTAATTTTCTTTTTCTGTGGAACTAAATAATCTTTTATAATAAATAATTCTTCCTTTTCTATTCCACCAATTAACTCCTCAAGTTGCATTTTTACAAGTCTTCCATCACTACCAAGTTCGAATATTTGAGTTTGAATTTCATCAACTATTCTCATAACCATTTCTGCTCTTTGAATTGCTATAATTACATTTTCTAAAGTGACTATATCATTAAATTCATATTCATTTAAAGTACTTAACTTATTATCAAAAACTTTTTTATATCTTTCTAATGTCTGTACTCCTTGATTTGCTTTATTTAATACAACATCTGTATCTTCTAATATATATCTATCATTTCCTTTAAAAACTGTTATTATATTTCTTCTTTGAGAAATACTTATAACTAATTCACCTGTTTGTTTTGCAGTTCTTTCAGCAGTTCTATGCCTTGTTCCTGTTTCTCTAGTTTCTATTTCTCTTGATGGTATTAATTGAGCATTTGCAAATAATATTTTCTTTAAATCACCACTTAAAACTATGGCTCCATCCATTTTTGCAAGTTCATATAATCTAGATGAAGTATAATCTTCATTAATTGAAAAACCTCCATCTACTACTTCTTTTATTACCTCATTACTATCTGTTATTAATAATAAAGCACCTGTTTTTGCTCTTAAAATATTCTCTAAACCATCTCGTATTGGAGTTCCTGGTGCTATTAATTTTAAGATATCTGTTATAGGATTTTCATTCTTCTTTCTCAAATAAAAGCCCCCATTCTTATTTTAATAAGGAATTTTAAGTTCGTTCCAAAAATTCCTATTTTTAAATTCCTATTCTCTTCAAAGCTTCATTCACATTTCTAACCCCTATTATATCCAATTTAAATTTATCTTTCAATACTTTTTTATTACTTTCTGGAATTATGCATGATTTAAATCCCATTTTTTCTGCTTCTTTCAATCTTTTTTCTATTAAATTTATTCTTCTAACTTCTCCTGTTAAACCTACTTCTCCTATTATTACCATATCTTTTGGTATTGGTACATTTTTATAACTTGAAGCTGTTACTAATATCATTCCTAAATCTACTGATGGCTCACTTATTTTTAACCCACCTACAACATTTAAGTAAACATCCTGATTTCCAAGCATTATCTTTGCTTTTTTCTCCATAACAGCTATTAACAATGCTAATCTGTTAAAATCAACACCGTTTGCTGTTCTTTTTGGAAATCCAAACACACTTTGTGCTGTTAATGCTTGTAATTCCACTAAAACTGGTCTTGTTCCTTCCATACATGATACTATACAAGAACCTGCTGGGTTATCTTCTCTTTCTGATATCAATATATCTGATGGATTTAATATTTCTGTCATACCTTGCTCTTGCATTTCGAACATTCCAATCTCATTTGTTGAACCAAATCTATTTTTTACGCCCCTTAATATTCTATATGAAAAATATCTTTCTCCTTCTAAATATAATACAGTATCTACCATATGTTCTAAAACTCTAGGACCTGCTATAGTTCCGTCTTTTGTAACATGACCAATTATAATTGTTGTAATATCTCTTGACTTACATACTCTCATAATTTGTGATGTTATCTCTCTTACCTGACTAACACTACCTGCTGCAGCCGATAATTCTTCTGAATACATTGTTTGTATTGAATCTATTATTACAAGTTTTGGTGTTAAAGAAAGTATCGCTTGATTTACTATATCTATATCTGTTTCTCCTAAAAATAATATATCTTCATTATTTATTCCTAATCTATCTGCTCGAAGTTTTATTTGTTCTGCTGACTCTTCTCCTGATACATATAAAACTTTTCCTTCTCCTTGGACTTTATCACATATTTGTAAAATTAATGTAGATTTTCCAATTCCTGGTTCACCACCTAATAATATAAGTGAACCTTTTACTAATCCTCCACCTAAAACTCTGTCTAATTCTCCAAAACCTGTTGATGTTCTTATTGTTTCTTTAGCTTGATATGAATTTAATGTTTGTGGAACATTCATTTTTTTATTATCTGACTTATCTAATAAATTAGATTTAGTTTCTACAACTTTTTGCTCAAAAAAACTATTCCAACTATTACATGCTGGACATTTTCCTAGCCATTTACTTGATTCATATCCACATTCATTACATACAAATACCGTTTTATTTTTTGCCATCTATTTACTATATGATTATAAAATTATTAATTTATAATCATACTCTCCTTTCTCTATATATTATCATGTGTTTTGACTTACTTTTTATATTTTTTATTAATCAACTTTTCTATTATTCACTATAACAACATCAAAACTTTTTTATACTATCTAAAATTATTTCTAATAATTTACATATTTAAAATAAAATTTTTCAACTTTTATTTATACTAATCTCTTATTTTTACGCATTAAAAAAACTTTCGAATTTTTCCTCCCCAACTATTGACATTCACCTATATATATAAAAATTCTGATATATTCTTAAAACATATCAGAACTAAACTTTAATATACTAAAATACACATATAATCTTTAAACAGAAAAATACTAAATATAAAAATTACTAATTCATATTTTTATATTTTTTCTACAAATATTAAGGATTATATTCATAACATTTAAGCATTTTTGTTATTTTTTCCAAATGTTATTTCTTGGAATAGAAAATCATGTACTTTTTCCCAAGTAATTTCTTGATGTAAAAATTCATTAATCTCATCTTCTACTTTTTGTTGATATGGTGTTAATTCAACTCTGATTTCTTTATTCCAATCTATTTCTTGTAACCAAAATGCTTTGAATTTTGACCAGAATCCTCTTTTGACTGGTAAATCTTGATTTCTTATTGTACCTGCTTCTTGACCATAAATATTTTGATTGTTTTGCTCTCCTTGATTTCCAAATTCAACTCCACCAAAGACTCCTGCTACTCTGTTTTCTTCTCCTAAATCAGCCATCTTTATTCCTCCTTTGTAGTAAATCTTATAACATATATATACTATATTTTTACAAATTATTCAAGATTTTTCATTTCTTTTTTTATTACTTTTTAATTACATTTTTATTACACTTTTGTTGTAAAATTATTGCATTTTTGTTACAAAAATATGATCTCCCTCTCTTCCAATACATTTCATCTTTATTATTTGATTTTCCAATTTTTCATTTTGCTGAATTTTTCCTTCATTCAAATTAGCCATATTAAAATTGATTTTTTCTTCATCTTTTTCTTTTTCATTTTCTTCGTTATTTCTATCTTTTTCATTTATTTCATTTTCTTTGTTTTCACTATAATATGCTAAAATGTAATTTGCTGTATGTCCTTTATAAAAACCATCTTTTTCTTCTTCCCATAGAATTTCTACTTCTTTTCCGATTAATTCTTCTTGATATTTAGCCTCATTACTATCTGATAGTTCAATTAAAATCTTACTTCTATGTTCCTTTACATTTCCATCTATCTGATTTTTCATCACAGCTGCTTTAGTACCTTTTCTTGGAGAGTATTTGAAAACATGCATTTTATAAAATTTTATTTTCTTTAAAAATTCATATGTTTCATTAAATTCTTCTTCAGTTTCTCCTGGAAATCCTACTATAATGTCTGTTGTTAATATGACATCATCATAATTTTCTCTTAATATATCTACTATATTTTGGAATTCTTGAGTAGTATATCTTCTATTCATCCTTTTTAAAGTATCATTACATCCACTTTGTAATGATAAATGGAAATGATGACACACTTTATCTAATTCTTTTAATCTTTTTACAAAATCCTGTGTAATTAATAATGGCTCTATTGAACCTAATCTTATTCTCTCTATTCCAGGAATTTTATTTATTTCTTCTAATAAATCTATTAAATAATAATCATTTTTGAAATCTTTGCCATATGAAGCTATATGTATACCTGTTATTACAACTTCTTTTATTCCTCTTTGTGCAATTTTAGTTATTTCTGATATAATATTCTCTGGATTTCTACTTCTAACTCTACCTCTTGCATAAGGAATTATACAATATGTACAAAATCTATCACATCCATCTTGTATTTTTATAACTGCTCTTGTTTTTTCTGAAAATGTAATATCTCCATATTCTTCATAATCTTTTTCTTGCATTAAATCAGAAATTTTAAATTCTATTTTTTTTTCTAAATACTCAACAATATTAACTTTTTCATGATTTCCTAAAACAAAATCTATTTCTGGTATTTTTTCCAATTCTTGTCTACCTACTTGTGCATAACACCCAACAGCTATAAGAATTGCTTTTGGGTTTTGTTCTTTCATTTTTCTCAACATTTGTCTTGATTTTCTATCAGACATATTTGTAACTGTACAAGTATTTACTATATAAATATCTGCTTCTTCTGTATGCTCTACTAATTGATATCCACTTTCTATAAACTTCTGTGACATGGCATTTGTTTCGTATTGATTTACTTTACATCCTAATGTTATAAAAGCTACTTTCTTCATTTATTACCTCTTTTTATTTATTCTTACTATCAAATTTATCTAATTCTAGTATATTAAATCTCTATTTTTAATATCTAAATTATCTAATCTTACCATCTAAAATGTCTAAATTTTCTAACGCTTTTCCCGTGCCTAAAGCCACACATGATACTGTATCCTGTGCTATCATTACATTTATTCCTGTTTTTTCTTGTAATAATCTATCTAATCCGTCTATTAAACATCCTCCACCTGTCATGTAGATTCCCTTATCACTAATATCTGCTGCAAGTTCTGGTGGAGTTCTTTCTAATACACCATGAACTGCATCAACTATCATCATTGCAGGTTCTATCAATGCTTCTAACATCTCTGAAGAATGTATAGTAACTGTTTTTGGAAGTCCTGTTATTAAATCTCTTCCTCTTATATCCATCTCTACATCTTGCATTTTTGGATATACACATCCTATATTCACCTTCAAATCTTCAGCTGTTCTTTCTCCTATAGCTATATTATGTTTTTTCTTTATATATTTTACTATAGCTTCATCAAACTTATCTCCCGCTACTTTTAAAGAACTACTTACAACTGATCCTCCTAGTGAAATAACTGCAATATCTGTAGTACCTCCACCAATATCTACTACCATATTTCCACATGGTTTTGCTATATCTATTCCTGCTCCTATTGCTGCGGCAATTGGTTCCTCTATTAAATAAACCTTTCTTGCTCCTGCTTGTGTTGCAGCATCAATTACCGCTTTCTTTTCTACCTCTGTAACTTGTGAAGGGATACATATCATAATTCTTGGAGAAAAAACAAACTTTCCACATACTTTATTTATAAAATATTTAAGCATTTTCTCTGTAACAGTATAATCAGAAATAACACCATCTCTTAATGGTCTTGTAGCTATAATATTTCCTGGAGTTCTTCCTAACATTCTTCTTGCTTCTCCTCCTACTGCTAAAACTTCTCCTGTATTACTATCAACAGCTACAACTGATGGCTCTCTTAAAACTATTCCTTTACCTTTTACATATACAATAACTGTTGCTGTACCTAAATCGATACCAACATCTTGTCCGAACTTAAACATAAATCTTTCCCTCACTAATCTAATATTTTTCATTTTTATTACAAATATATTGCAATTATATTACATTTGGAATTATTTATCAATAGCTTTTCCCAATTTTGTTAATTTTCTTTTGAATGGATAATTAATTGGAAACGGGTGATCTATTGGGTGATCTATTGGTGGTCAATTGGGGACGGGTCCAAATTAACCACTGACCAAAAATTGAAATTATGTGGTCTATTTGGAACAGGTGGTCAATTGGGGACGGGTCCCGATTATCCCGATTGGCCATCGAGCCCAATTAACCACTAGTAAAAATTGAAATTATGTAAATTTTATGATATAATATACTCATATTATATATATAGGAGGAAAAACATATGAAAACACGGAGAAACTATCACTATTTATTAACAACCTTTGTATTATTAGTATTTTCAATCGCCTTAACTGGCTGTGGAAATTCTAGTAATACGGATTCAAAAGAACTTGAAAGCTATAAAACTCAAGTCGAAAGTCTTCAAGAAAAAAATAAAACCCTTGAAGATGAAAACGAAAAATTAAAACAAGAAAATTCTAGTTACCAGAAAAAAACAAACCAGATAACAGAATTAGAAACAGAAAACCAAAGCCTTAAGAATCAGCTTGAAGAGTCTCAAACAAATGTAGAAAAGTTAACAAATGATATCGAAACTTATAAAGCAGCACAGGATTCTTCAAACTCCATTATCGATATCATGTTCTGGACAGATGGAAAAGAATATCAGCTTACTAACGATGCACCTGACTTTTATATTTATAAAGACAGCAGTTGTCTAGAAAAAATGGGGAAACCTCAAGAATTCACTTTAGAAAGCAAAATTTCTAAAACTATTGACCCAGAGAATGGCTTTACAGCATATGCCTTTCGACTAAAAGGAGGAATTATAGCTTTTTCTTCACAAGAACCTCATATCGAAAAAAAGAAATAATGTTTTTCCTTACATCCCACACTTTTTTGAGGGAGATATTCTGAAAGTAACAAACAGCATATCAGACTGCAGAACGAACAATAGGGACACTCGATTTTGTTCGGAAAATTTTCCGAACAAAATTGAGTGTCCCTATTGTTCGCTTACAAGTGGAGGAAATGGTCAATCAGGACCCGTCCCCAATTGACCACTTCCTCTACTTGAAATATCCTAATATATGTATTATAATATGTGCATAAAGTTTATAGATTTTCTTAAAAATCTAAATTTATAATAAAGGATAAAACATGAAAAATTATCATTTAAAAACAAATTCAGAAAATGAAACAAAAATAATTGCAAGAAAACTAGCAAGTTTTTTGAAAGAAAAAGATATTATTGTCTTAACTGGTGAATTAGGTTGTGGAAAAACAAAATTTACAGAAGGAATTTTATCATATTTTAATTTAGAAGATGAAATCTCTAGCCCAACTTTTACAATTGTAAATGAATATAAAAATGATAGCACAACCATTTTTCACTTTGATGTATATAGATTAGAAGATTCTTCTGAATTTTATGAAATTGGTGGAGAAGAATATTTTGAAAAAGGAATTTCTATTATTGAATGGGGTGAAATAATTCAAGACGCTTTACCAAATGATATACTAAAAATCACTTTTTCAAAGGATAAAGATTCTGAAAATTCAAGAATTTTAAATTTTGAAACAAATGGAACTCGTTCTGAATTTATTCTTGAATCACTTATTAAAAATTTATAAGTTATTTAAAAAATCTTATAATATATCTCAATATAATTTATAATAGATATATTTTATGCAATAATCCAAACTAACATAAAGGTTTATAGGTACTTCCTTATCTAATCCATATTAATAAAAACCTAAATACATAATAAGGAATATTAACAATGAAAACTCTTTGTATAGAAACATCTAGCAAAATTTGTAGTGTTGCATTACTAGAAAACACAAATTTAATAGATAAAATAGAAAAAAATGAGGGATTAACTCATTCAGAAATTTTAATGCCAACAATTCAAGAAATATTAACTAAAAATAATATATCTATAAAAAATATCAATTTAATAGTATGTGATATTGGTCCTGGCTCATTTACTGGTATACGAATAGGGGTAGCTACTGCAAAAGCATTTTCTGATAGTTTAAATATAAAAACTATTGGCATCAGTTCTCTTGAATGTTATGCTAGAAAAATTACATCAAATGGAATAATTTGTAGTTTAATTGACTGTAAAAATAATAATTGCTATTACGCATTATACAAAAAAGATAACAACTCTTTTACAGTTATTAGTGATTCAAAAGCTGATAGCATAGAAAATTGCCTTGAACTTCTAAAATATAAATATTCAGATTCTAATATCACTTTTATTGGAGAAAATATCAACATATTTTCTGAAAGTATTAAAAATACGATTAAGAACTATAGTCTAATACCAGATAACCCATCAAATCTTGATACTTATACTTTGGGATTAGCAGGAATTGAAAAATATCAAAATAATAGCGATGAGGAACTTTTACCTCTATATCTAAAAAAGCCTCAAGCACAGAGACAATTGGAAAATAAAACATTATCTTTTGATAAAATGGATATTTCTGATTTAAAAGATTTAGATATTTCTTTATTTGATGAATTTTGGAATTTGAACCAATTAAGTGATGAATTAAACTCTACTAATTCTACATTTTTTGTTGCAAAGATTGATAAAGAAATAGTTGGATTTGGTGGAATAAAAACAATTTTAGATGAAACTGAAATTATGAATATAGCTATAAAAAATAACTTTAGGAGACAAGGTATTGGAAAATTACTTTTAGAAAAATTAATTAACTATGCTCAAAGTTTAAATATTGAAAAAATTCATCTAGAAGTTAATGAAAATAATTTTCCTGCAATTTCACTTTATAAGAAATTCAATTTTATCGAAGATGGTAGAAGAAAAAATTATTATAACAATAGTGAAGACGCAATTTTGATGACTTTAAATATATAAATATAATATATTAATTAAATGTCAGCAGATAGAAGCATAAGAAAAAAATTTGATTTATGATATTTGATTTATAATATAAATATAATAATTAAATGTCCATAATGGGTTATGAAAACTTTTAAAATCATCTCCCAGTATGGACATTCAATTTTTTGATAAAATGATTTTTAATAAAATGAAGAAGAATTTTTAAGACTCATACTATTTTACTTTTACATTTTTCACCTAACTCTACTCAAGTTTATCTTCATAACTTTATCTAAACTAACAAATTTATCTTCTTGTTTTCTCATCTAAACAAATTTCTCTACAATAACCACTGTTCTCCCACTTCTTGTTGTTCCAGAAAACTCCTTAATAACAAATCTTCCTTTCCCTCTAATAGTTATAACATCTTGTAATTTAACATTTTTAGAAGGTTTTGTCTCATTTTGACCATTAACAAAAACTCTTTCTTGTTTAAGTATTTCTACCGCTTTATTTCTTGAAGTTCTAGCTAAATCTGATACAATATTGTCTAACCTTAATGATGGTACAATTATACTAATTTCTTCTTTTTGAACCTCTTTTCTTCTTAATTCTGAAATATCTAAAATTTGAAATTCAGCATTTTCAAATCTATTTAATCCTTTTAATTCCTTTACTAATCCTTCTGAAATTTCATTTTTTACTATAATATCAGCTCCATCATCAAATACTATGATATCTCCTACTTTTTCTCTCTTTATACCTACTTTTACAATTCCTCCCAAATAATTTCTATGAGAATATTTGCCTTTATCTGATTCTTGTAATTTAATTCTAATTATTTGTAATTCTTTTGAATAATCTGTGTTCTCTAAATTTTCTTGGGAAAATATACATATTTTTCTTTCTGCCTCTTCATATCCTCCCCATAACTTAACATTATCAAACTTTATCTTTTTCAAGAATTTTTCAACTAAAGCATTCTGATACATATCTAAAAAATCAGTAACTTCAACTGAACCCTTTCTTTCGCTCATTTCCATCTTATCTAAAATTTGAGATAATAACATTTTATCTTCTTGCTTCTTATAATCTTCTAATAGCTTTATTTTATCCATACTTAATCTCATCCCTTCACATAATAGTCTTCTAAAATTCTTTCTTTAGTAACGAATCTTCCGTCTACCACTGCTTAATATTTCTTTTTAAAGACTTTCTTCCTTAAGACATAAATTCTTTATATCATCATAAATTTTTTCTTCATCCAAACCATATATTTTTTCTAATTCTGAAACTGAACCATGAGGAATATATTTATCAGGATATCCATATGATTTAATATTTATGTTCTCCAATTTTTTTTCTATAATACATTCTTCAACTGCTGTAGCAAGTCCATCTATTAAAGTTCCATCTTCTATAGTAACTACTTTTTTAGTTTTAGATATTGAATTTATAATTATATCTTCATCTAATGGTTTTAAAAATCTAGCATTTATTAACTCTGCATGTATGTTGTCTTCCAATAATTTCTCTTGAATATTTTTAGCTCTTGCTACCATCTTTCCAATTGCTACTATTGTAATATCATTTCCTTCTGATAAAATTTCTGCTTTTCCTTCTTGTATAGTTTGATATTTTTCATCATTCAATTCAAAAGTTCTTTCTTCTCCTCCTCTAGGATAACGAATTACTACTGGTTTTTTTAAGTCTATTGCAAACTCTAACATATCCTCTAATTCTTTAAAATCTTTTGGAGCCATTATTGTTAAATTTGGAACTAATCTAAAAAATGCCATATCTAATAAACCTTGATGTGTTTCTCCATCAGCACCAACTAGTCCTGCTCTATCAACACATAAAACAACTGGTAAATTTTGAATTGCAACATCATGTATAACTTGATCATAAGCTCTTTGATAGAAAGATGAATATATTGGAACTACAGGTATTAATCCTGCTTTTGCCATTCCTGCCGCTAGCCCCACTGCATGTTGCTCTGCTATTCCTATATCAAAAAATCTATCTGGAAATTCTTTTTGAAATTCTGTAAGCCCTGTTCCATCTTTCATAGATGCAGTTATAGCAACAACTTGAGGATTTCTTTTTGCAATTTCTACTAATTTATCTCCAAAAACTTTTGAATAATCCTTTTTCTTTTTACTTTTTAATTCACCTGTTTCTACATCAAATGGTGAAGTAGCATGGAATTTATCTGGATTTTCTTCAGCTATTTTATATCCTTTTCCTTTTTTAGTTAAAACATGTACTAAAACAGGTCCTTCGACTTGCTCACTTAATCTTAATATATTCTCAAGTTCCTGTATATTATGACCATCTACAGGTCCTAAATATGTAAATCCTATATCTTCAAAAAACATTTTAGGTATAATTAATTGTTTAATACTTCTTTTTAATCTTTGTATTATTTTTACAACTGGTTTTCCAATTACAGGTATTTTTAAAATTAATTTTTTAGCAGATATATTAGACTTTGTATATAATTTTTTAGTGCGTAATTTACTTAAAAACATATTAAGTCCACCAACATTTTTTGAAATACTCATCTCGTTATCATTAAGAACTACTATCATTTTTGAATGACTAAAACCTGCATCATTTAATGCCTCTATTGCCATTCCTCCTGTTAATGCTCCATCACCAATAACTGCCACAACCATATTATTCTTTCCTTGTATATCTCTCGCTCTTGCCATTCCAAGTGCTAGAGAAATAGAGGTACTGCTATGTCCTGTATTAAAGCAATCTGTTTCAGATTCTTTTATTTTAGGAAAACCTGCAATACCATCTAATTTTCTTAATGTTTTTAATGCTTCTTTTCTTCCTGTTAAAATTTTATGTACATAAGTTTGATGCCCTACATCCCATACAATTTTATCTTCTGGCACATTAAAAACACTGTGTAATGCTATTGTTAATTCCACTACTCCTAAATTTGATGCTAAATGTCCTCCATTTTCTGAAACTATTTTTAATATATATTCTCTTATGTCTTGCGCTAATTCTGTTTTTTGATTTATATTTAATTTTTTTAAATCTTCTGGTGAATTTACTTTTTCTAACATATATATTCGACCTCGTCTTTTCTAGAATTTTACCTATTTTATCATATTTTTTAGGCAAATTCAAGAGGAAAAGGCGAACGTTAGGGACACGCCATTTTGTTCGGAAAAATTTTTCCCGAACAAAATGGAGTGTCCCCAACGTTCGTCTTTTATTCATTAACTACAATCTTATAATATATAAACCAATCACTAATATTCCTACTACAACTCTATAAATTGCAAAACCTTTAAAGCTACCTTTTTGCAAATATTGTAATAAAAATTTAATTACCAATAATCCAACAACAAAGCTAGATAAAACACCTACTAAAAATGGAATTCCAAAGTCAAAATCTTTAAGCTTATAAAGTGTTGCTCCTAATACAATAGGTGCTGATAACATAAAAGAATATTTTGCAGTTGATGCTCTATCAACTCCCATTAATCTACCTGTTGTCATTGTAATTCCAGAGCGTGACACTCCTGGTATAAATGCTAAAGCTTGTGATAATCCTATTAAAAATGTTTGTTTAAAATTCATATCTTCATATTTTGTTTTATTTGGTGCTTTTTTATCTACTACATAAAGTATTATTCCCATTACAATTAAGGCTATTGCTATTAATAATGGCATATTTCCTAAAGAATCTCCTACAAAATGGTCTAATATAAAACCTATTATTCCTCCAGGAATTGTTGCTATTACTATATACCAAAACATTTTACCTTCAAATGATTTCTTCTTTTTTACAACTTGATTATATCCACCTTTTATTAATTCAATCCAATCTTTAAAGAAGAATAATGCTATTGCAAGAAGTGTTCCAAAATGCAATGCTACGTCAAAACTTTCTGGTATATCCCAATTAAATATCCATGGTATTAAATTTAAATGTGCTGAACTAGATATTGGTAATAATTCTGTTAATCCCTGTACTATTCCTAATACTAATGCTTGTAAAATTTCTGCCATTTCTCATTTCTCCCTTCTTTTGTTACATATTTTATCCTAACAATTCTTTAAAGTATCTTTGAATATATAACTTTTCTTATAAATTTCGCACTAGATGTTGGTGCTATTTTTCCAGGCAAGGCTAATGCCCAAATAGATTTTAACCCTAATTTTTTAGCATCATCTTGACAAATTCCACCTGGACTAGATGCTAAATCTATTAAAAGTGTTTCTTTTTTCACTTTTGACAATTGCTCTTCTTTTAATATTTGATATGGTATTGTATTTATTATAAAGTCGTAATTTTTCAACTCGTTTTCTATAAAAGATAAATATAGAGCTCTATAACCATAGGTTTCTATCCATGCAATATCTTTATCTTTCCTTGCCACACAAGTAACTTCCATCTGAAGTCCTTTAAGCTTCATTGCTAGTGTTTTTGCAACTCTACCAAAACCTAATATTAATACTTTTTGTCCTTGTAAAATTTTATCTGTATCTTCTATCATAATATTTATTGTTCCTTCTGCGGTTGCAATTGTATTATATATAACTAAATCTTCTGACTCCATAATATCTATAATATTTACATCATTTTCTTTTGCTATATCAATATATTTTTTTGGTATATTACCTGCAATAAATATTTTTCCTCTTGACTCACTCAATACCTCTTGAATTGTTATTTCTTTATGGCTATAAGGCATAAAAATTGTATTGCCGTCTTTAGAAAGTGGAGTAGGACAAATAATAATATCTGACCTCTCAAATACCTCTTTATCAATTGCTTCTTTTTCTGCCTCTTCTATTCCATAAGTATATACTATGTTCCCATCTTTTTCAAGCATATTTGCCAATTTTATCATTCTTAAATCTCCGCCCTATTATAAAAAAACTTTTCTTCATATAAATTCCTCCTAGAAAAATATATGAAAAAAAGTTATTATTTATTACGAAAATTTTTAAATAAGCTTTTTATAACTATCTTTAATGATTTAGATTTATTGTTTTCTATATCTCTATAATATTTATAGCACTTCACTCTCTTTTTTCCTAAAGATAATTTACTTAAATTTCAATTTTTGAAGTATCATTTTTACTCTTCTTTTTCTCTATCAATATTCTCTTTTTCGTCATGTTCTTTCTTTCTCATTTGATAATTCAACATCTCTATATCTTGATAGCTTAAATGTCTTGTAATTTCAAACATTTCTTCCAAATGTTCCTTGGTCTTAAGTTCAATTTCTGTCAAGTTACCTGCTTTTTTATTTCCTTCTAAATTAAATGGTATAGGAATTCTAGCAATTACTGGTATAAAAATTGGATCTTTCTTAATTTTTGGAACTATTTTCTTTGAATCCAAATCTATTGCAGTATTTGCATATTTTATAGCCATATCTTTATTTCCTTTCATTAGAGAAATTTTAGCTAATTCATAATATGCATCCGCAGCTAAATCTTCTGTATCTACTACTTCCATAAAATATTTTTCTGCTTCTTCTATTTCTTTATATATTAATGCGATTTCAGCTAATGAATATTTAGAATTATATGATAATGAATTAATTTCCGCTGCCTTTTCATAACAAATTTTTGCATTTTGGAAATCATTTAACATTGTATATGCCATACCTAATGAATAATTAAAATCATAACTCAATGGATTATATTTTAACGCATCTTGATATACATTAACAGCCTCTTTATACATTTCTTTTTTCATTAAAATATCGCCTAATAAAACCGTTGCTTGCTCATATTCTGGTTTTTTTGACAATAGCCTGAAAAGCATTTCTGAAGCTTCATCTGGCTTTTCTAACTGATTTAATAATTCTGCTACTTTATAATATGAATCATAATCCTGCTTATTTGCATCTATTGCTTGCACATACTCATCTATTGCTTTTCTCATACCACCTTCTTGTTCATATATTTGTGCCAATAATTTATGTGCTTTATAATTATCTGGATATTTGTCAAGCAAATCAATTAAATTATCTTTTGCTCTCTTATTTACATGAAATTTCATCCATATTCTTGCTTTAGTTACATTAAAAACTTCTATTAATGGTATATGCTTTTTATCCATTATAATTATTATAACAGGTATTAAAATCGCAAAAACATATTTTAAAATTACAAAAAAAGGAGTTATTTGGATTCCAAATAAAACTTCAAAGAAATTTAACGCTATTCCAATTGCCTGTAAAATAAAAATAACAACATAACTTGTATCATTATATTTTATCATTTGATAAAACATAATAACAAAGAGCAAAAATGCAATAACTGTAAAAATCAATTGTTCTACAACCATAACTGTTAATTCTCCTTTATATTACATTTTTCTATTTCCTCAATTTTATATCATATTTGACTATTTGTCTAGTACTTTTTTAATAAAGCTCTAATTTCAAATTTTGAGACAATTTTTAGTCGGATTTTGGTCGAATTTTGGGGACACTCCATTTTGTTCGTAAAATTTTTTTCCGAACAAAATGGAGTGTCCCCAAAATTCGCCTCAAAATCCGACCAAAGTTAGCTCACAAATTCTGATAAATATCATAATCTCTCAAAATTTTTCTCACATATTGATTTGTCTCCTTATATGGTATATTCTCTATATCAGAGCCATCTGACTGAAGAACTCCTTTTTCTATCCAATTATTCACTGTTCCTATTCCCGCATTATAAGCAGTAAGTGCAAGTGGTATATTTCCATCATATTGCTCTAATAGCATAGAAACATATTTTGTCCCCAATTGTATATTAAAATCTACATCAAATATATTATCCATTACTTCTTCTGCTGTTAAATTAGGTTCTATTCTCCTTGCTACATCTATAGCAGTTTCTTCTACTATTTGCATTAATCCATAAGCAGATTTACCAGAAACCGCTTCTGGATTAAAATTACTTTCTGCCTTTATTATTGCATATATTAAATTTTCATCTACTTGATATTCTTTTGCATACATTGTTACAAAATTACTATAATTTTTGGGATACATTTTTTCTAATATTCTTATATGTATTTTTAATACTCCGAATAAGATAAAAATCATTATCAGAATAATTATTAATACTATAAAAATCCTACGTCCTTTTTGCATCAATAAAACTCTCTCCTCCAATATATTTATAATTATACTTATCCCCTTTTTATATTTATATTTTCAAATATTCTAAAATCAATATAAAAAATTTTTTTATTTTTTTACAATTTGATTTTCCCTAAATACTATATAAAAAATATCTTACTTACAATCATACCAATTACTAGCCACAGAAATTTCTGCAATCAATGGTACTTTTAAATTCGCTGCTGATTCCATTGAATTTTTTAGTATTTCTTTTACTTGCTCTACTTCATTTTCAGGTGCTTCTATCATCATTTCATCATGAACTTGTAATACTATTTTTGCTTTTAAATTTTGTTCTTTCATCTCATTATATACTTTTATCATTGCAATCTTCATTATATCTGCTGCTGTCCCTTGTATAGGTGTATTCATTGCTGCACGACTTCCGAATTGTCTTACCATGTAATTTTTAGAAGTCAATTCTGGAATATATCTTCTTCTATGAAATAATGTTTCTACATATCCTTTTTCTTTTGCTGATTCTATTGTACTTTCCATAAATTGATGAATTCCTGAATATTCTTCCAAATATTCATCGATATATTTTTTAGCCTGTTTTCTTGATATTCCTAATTGTTCTGCTAATCCAAAATCACTAATTCCATATACAATACCAAAATTAACAGCTTTTGCACTACTTCTTTGCTCTTTAGTTACCTCATCTATTGGTGTTTTAAAAACTTTTGAAGCAGCTTGCTTATGGATATCTTCATTATTTTTAAATGCTTCTACCATATGAACATCTTCTGACATATGTGCTAAAACTCTTAATTCTATTTGAGAGTAATCTGCATCTATATAGACTTTTCCTTTTTCTGGCTCAAATATTCTTCTTACTTTTTTACCTAATTCAAATCTAGTAGGTATATTTTGTAAATTTGGTTCTGTTGAACTTATTCTTCCAGTAGCTGTAATTGTTTGATGAAAAAATGAATGTATTCTTTTCGTTTTTGGATTTATATATGGTTTTAATCCTTCTATATATGTAGAATTTAATTTTGTATATTGTCTATATTCTAAAATTTCTTCAATTATAGGATGCTCACTTTTTAGCTTTTCTAATACATCTACATCTGTAGAATATCCACTTTTTGTTTTCTTTATAACTGGTAATTTCATTTTATCAAATAATATTTCACCTAATTGTTTTGGAGAATTGATATTAAATTCTTCTCCAGCAAGTTCATATATCTTTTTAGTTTTTTCCTCTAAATTCTTTTTTAATTCATCACCAAATTCTTCTAATTTCTGAAGATTTGCATACATTCCATTCCATTGCATTTCAGATAATACCGTTACTGTTGGCATATCAATTGCTTGGAACAATTCTATTGCATTTATATTTTCTAATTCTTTAGTTATTTTTTCTTCTAATGAATATATTAAATATGCATAAAATTGAGATTTTTTCTTTCTACTATCATCGACCTTATTTTCTGACATATCAAATAAATTCATTTGTTCTTGTTTTTCTTCTTTTATATAATCATCTACAAATATATGTAAGTATTCTTCTGCTAAATTTTCTATTTCTAATTTATTATTATTAGGGTCTAAAATATATGCTCCTATTTTAGCATCAAAATATAATCCTTTTATTTGTATATCAATTTGTTTACACAAAATATATGTCTTACTAAAATGTATTCCTATTTTCTTTATTTTATCATTCTCAAATATTTCTTTAAATTGTAAAAAATCTAATTCTTTTTCAAATGAATAATAATTTGTTTCTTTGTTTTCTTTTCTATATATTGATATTCCTACTATTTTTTCTTTGATTATTTTTTCTGGATTTTCTTCCTTTTCTGTTTGAATATCAAATATCATCTCTCCATCTTTTTCAATCTCTTTTTTTATTTTCTCTATTGATAAATTACCTTCATTATATAATACATCTATATTTTCATTTTTTTCTGATGATACATCTTCCTCTTCATCTAATAAATGAAATCTATCTATGTATCTTTTAAATTTTAACTCTTTAAACAATCTTAAAACTTCTGGTTTATTCCACTCTTCAGCTTCTAATTTTTCTAATGTTTCTTCTTCCATTGGTACTTCTAAATTGATTGTTCCCAATGTTCTAGAAAGCTCTGCTAAATCTTTATTACTTTCTAGTTTTTCTTTTTGTTTACCTTTTATTTGAGCTTCACCATTTTCTAATTTTTTATATAAATTGTCAATCGAACCATATTCTTTTATTAAAGATAATGCTGTTTTTTCTCCTATCCCTGGAACTCCTGGTATATTATCTGATGTATCTCCTTGTAATCCTTTTACTTCTATTAATTGCTTTGGCTCAATTCCATAAACTTCTAATATTTTTTCACGATTATATATTTCTGTTTCTGTTTTTCCACCTTTTGTTCTTGGAATATGAATACTTATATTATCTGTCGCAAGTTGAAAAGTATCTCTATCTCCTGATAAAATAATAACTTCTAAACCATTTTTTTCTCCAAAACGTGATAATGTTCCTAAAACATCATCTGCTTCATATCCTTCCTTCTCTATTATTTCTATATTCATTGCTCTTAATACTTCTTTTATTATTGGCATTTGCTCTGCTAATTCTTGAGGCATTCCTTTTCTTGTTGCTTTATATCCTTCATATAGTTTATGTCTCGCTGTTGGAGCCTTTAAGTCAAATGCAACTGCCATATAATCTGGTTTTTCGTCATCTAATAATTTGAACATTATTGCTAAAAAACCATATACTGCATTTGTATATTTTCCGTCACTTGTCATTAACATTTTACTTCCCATAATTCCGTAAAATGCTCTGTTAGCAATACTATTTCCATCAATTAATACTAATTTTTTCATATTCATATCCTTTCTATTTCTATTGTTTAAAGAATCTTTAAAACATCTTATAATTATAAGCCATTCTATCCATTCTTTAAGTCTTCTGCTTTGTATACAGAATATCCTTCGTAATTATAACTTGCATCTATTCCTTTCATATAAACTTCTCTATCATTTATTTTATCTGTTAATCCATTTTTTAATAAGATTTTAATTTCTACATCTTTTATTGGGCTTCTTTCCATTGCCAATAAATAGTCTTCTTTATTAATTTTACTCCAATCTACTACTTGCTTTATTTCTTTTTTTAAAATCATATCCAACCATATTCTAGTACTTCTTCCATTTCCTTCTCTAAATGGATGTGCTATATTCATTTCAATATATTTATTTATAATCTCATCAAAATTTGATTGAGGCATTTTATCAATTTGCTTTAATGCTTCTTCTAAATACATTGATGATGCAAATCTAAAATTACCTTTTGAAATATTTTCTGTTCTAATTTCACCCGCAAAATCATATATATCTTCAAATAAATATTTATGAATCTGTGATAATCCTTTAAAAGTTCCTACTTCAATTAAATCTAATTCATCAGATTCGAATAACTGTATTGCTTTTAATTTTGTTATTCTTTCTTCTAATTTAGCCAGTTCTAATGAATCTTCTATTCCAAATTTGTTTTTTAATACCATATCTATATATTCCTTCCTTTCATGAACCTAAAAAATCTAATATTTAACAAGTTCGATTAAAAATTTTTAGAATCTACTATATTACAATCAATATCTTTCAAAATTATTTGCTTATCATCTATTATCAAATAACTATGTGGAGTATCATTTTTTGGTAATGAAATTGAACCTGCATTAACACATAATACACCATCTTTTTCTTTTATATATCCTGTATGGAAATGTCCATATACTAAAACATCTATATTTTGAGGAATATTATCAATATTATATTTATGTCCATGAGTAAAAAAGAATCTTTTTTCACCTATTGTTAATTGTATTGAATCTTCAAATTTAAACTCTGATATCATCTCATCAACTTCTGCATCACAATTACCTCTTGTACATAATATTATATCTTTATATTTATTTAAAATTTTTGATACTTCCATTGGATTATATCCATCTGTCAATCTATTTCTTGGTCCATGATAGTATAAATCTCCTAGCAATATAATTTTATCTGGATTTTCTTTTTTTACTATTTCTTCTATCTTTTCAGCATAATAACCTGAACCATGTATATCAGACACTACTAAATATTTCATTTATTTTCTTCCTTTCGTTTTATCATATAGAGATTTTATCATTTGTAAATTAAAATGTAAAGAAAAATGTTACTATTTAATAGGTTTATGCAAAAATAGTCTATTAAATAGTAACAATATTTATATATATTAAATTAGAAAAAATTATCTACTAACTTTGTTATATTAATACCATAAATACTTCTATAACTTTCTTTTAATCCTAGTCCCATTAGCTCACTTTTTTGTCCTTCAGGTATAATTGTATATCCTAAATGAAAAACAGGTATTAATGCAGATATAATTAAATAACATATAATTAGTATAAAAACTTTATTATTTACATCTTTTTTATTTATTAATTTAATTAATATAAAAATATTAATAAATTCAATAATTAAGAAAATTATAAAATTAGTTGAATTATAAACATCAAACTTATCTTTTAAAACTGTATTAATCATTATACATATAATTATTGGAAATACTATAGCTATTAATAATATTATTTTTACAACTAAATATAATTTTTGCTTTTTCATAATTCATTTCTCCTATCAAAATTAATTTAGTTTGACTTATTTTTCAAATTTTTTATCACAATACATTTGTACCTATATAGTCAACTTATATATTAATTGTTTTCTTCACTATATATTGAGGTCTATTTTTAACTTCATCATATATTCTACCAATATATTCTCCTATCATCCAAACTGAAATTAATATTATTCCTCCTAAAAATGTAATTGTACACATAATTGATGTCCAACCAGGTGTTAAACTATTCCACTTAAATATGTATGATAATAATGAATAAATAAGAATTACAAAAGAAATTATCACAGATAATATACCAAGTCCTCCAACTATTTTTAATGGTTTAGTTGAAAAGCTTAATATACCATCCAATGCTAGTTTCAACATTTTGCCAAATGGATATTTTGTCTTACCTGCAAATCTTTCTTTTCTATCATACTCATAGGCAAGTTGCTCAAACCCTACCCAACTAAATAATCCTCTTAAAAATTTATTATGCTCTGGAAGTGAATTTACAACATCTACTACTTTTCTATCTACCATTCTAAAATCCCCTGTATCCTTTGGGATTTCAACATCAGATAATTTGTTTAATGTACTATAAAATGCTTTTGCTGTTAAAAGTTTAAATACAGACTCTCCTTTTCTGCTTTTTCTCTTTCCATATATAACTTCATATCCTTTTTCCCACTCTTTTAACATATCTGGAATAAGTTCAGGTGGATCTTGAAGATCTGCATCCATTATAACTATTACATCTCCTGTTACATATTTTAATCCTGCTGTTACTGCAGCTTGATGCCCAAAATTTCTCGAAAAAGATATTACTTTTACATTATTATCTATTTTAGCTATTCTCTCTAAAATATCTAAAGTATTATCTTTACTTCCATCATTTATAAAAATTATTTCATACTCATAATCTTGTATCTCTTTTAAAACTTTTGTTACTCGATTATAACATTCTTCTACCACTTGTTCTTCATAATACATTGGTATTACTAATGAAATCTTTTTCATATCTACTTCTATTCCTTCCACTCTAAAAAACTTTGATTATATTAAAAATCTTAATTTTTTTAATTAGCCTTATTTAAATATTTCATAAATCCATTTAGTCCTTGAACTATATCATCATAAGTTTTATCAAAATTTCCTGTATACCATGGATCAGCTATATCTCTTGGATAATCTGAAAAATCTAATAATTTATATATCTTCCCTTTTATGTCTTTTCCCACAATTCTCTCTATATCTATAATATTTCTTTCTTCCATTGCAATGATATAATCAAATTTTTCATAATCCTGTTTTGTGATTCTTCTTGCTTTATGATTTCCACATTCTATATTCATTTGTTTAAGTTTATTTCTAGTTCCGTAATGTACTGAATTTCCTATTTCTTCTGTACTTGTTGCCGCTGAATCCACATAGAAATTTTCTTCTTCTCCTGATTTTTTTAACATGTCTTTAAATACGTATTCTGCCATTGGTGACCTACATATATTTCCTAAACATACAAATAATACTTTTATCATGAAATTACCTTCCAATCTATTTATTCTAAATCAATACTCTTCAAATCAATTTCTAAAAAACACATTAGTTCTGAATTATATCCTCATATACAAATAAATAATCTTCTAAAAATTATAACTCCTATCCATTATTACATGAACTTCTATCTTTCTCAATCTTCTTTTGATATCTATCCTCTTCTGAAAAAATACACCCACAATATTTTTGCATATAAAGTCCCAATTCTCTAGCCTTTGCTTGTCCTTCTCTAAATCCTACTCTAAAATCTCTATATAAAAATTTCAAATCATATATTTTAGCTATTCTTTCTGCAACCTCACAAATTCCTTCATGATTTTGATATGGACTTACAAGTAATGTTGTAGTAAAAGTATCATATCCATTCTCCTTTGCATATTTTGCTGTTTGCTCTAGTCTAACTGGATAACAATAATTCATACATCTATTTTTTAAGTCACCTATAACATTTTTACAAAAATCATCCAAGCCATATTCCTCTTGAAATATTGCTTCTACATTTATACTTTTCGTATATTCTTTTAATGTATCTCTTCTAGTTTTATATTCTATATATGGATGAATATTTGGATTATACCAATATACTGTTGGCTCAATTCCTTCTTCTCTTAAACTATCTATACAATATACACTACATGGTGCACAACATGTATGCATTAACAATTTCATATTTTTTCCCTCTTTCATTACCACTTATATATTTCATTGCTTTTAACATATATCTTTTATATATAATAATTATTCATAAACATCAAAAATTGAAATACTATCTACCTTTTCAAATTTTTCTCTTACGTAATTTATTATATCTACAGGTAATTGCCAATTGTATGAATATTTGGGATTTCTCACCAAAAATTTTGCTTTTGAATTTTCTCTTAATTCTAAAATATCTTTTAAAATTCCTTTTGTTCCATCTTTTCCAAAATTACCATTCAAAAACATATCATAATTTTTTGAATATTTATCTAATGGAATCATATATACTACTGCCTCTGAATCTAATATATATGTCCTATATTCATCTTGTTCCTGATTTAATATAAAATCATCAACCTCTTCAATCCTCTGTTTTAAATTATCTGATATTACAATATTTTCATAATGTTTAATCTGATTATTTTTCGAACTATCTATTGCATAATTATATAAATTAACTATTATTGTTCCAAAAAATAAAATTATAAGTACTCCATAAGTTAAACATTTAATAAAATTTTTTATAAATATTTTTAATGATTCATTTTTTAATACTTTTTTATTTGACATATATCTATAAAATTTTAAAAATAAATATGCTAAACCAATAAATATAATTAAACTTGCAAGATAAAAATGATTTTTATCACATATTGGTATAATCATCATCATTAAAGACATCCCATATAAGAAAATAGCTATTAACTCTTTTTCTTTTGTCTTTTTTACTAATCTGATTATAATAAAACATACTAAAGCAACTATTGTAAATAAAACTAATATAGCCATAATTTTTGTTATAAAATCTATTTTAAATAAGTGAGAAAATGGTATTTTATTATTAAATGTTCCAATTCCAAGAATTGTATAACTAATAAATTCAGAATATGAATCTGTAAAAATTAAATAAATAATAAACAATAAACATGGAATTATTAATCCTATAATTCTATATATTATTTCTTTTAAATAATTTTTAAATTTATATGTCTCATTAATATTAATTAAAGGATATATTATCATTGCAAATGTAAATATCACACCTATTGATTGCTTTGTTAATATTACTAATCCAGAAATTAAACCTATTAACAGATTTTGTAATTTTCTTAATTTTTGACTCTCTTGTTTTTTTATCATAAACAATTCTACAGCCAAAGCTATCAATATGAAAAGAACTAGTAAATTATTATAATCATATGATAAAATTCCACTTATTAAAAACATCATTATTAATGTACATATAAGTGAATATTCTTCCTTACCTGTTAATTGCTTTAATATTCGATAAATCATATAAAATATAGCAGTTGAAAGTATTATACCAAGTATTCTCATTGTTAATAATTCATTAGAAATATTTAAAAATATTGATGCCAAAAACGATGATAATGGTGTTATTATCATACTTATATCTTTATATGGTATTAATCCTTCTGCTATTTGTTTTGCAAAATTATAATTCCATAATTCATCTAGATTATCAACTGGTCTTACAATATATATACTTATAAAAAACATCATAAAAATTATAAAAAACAAAAAGTCTTTTCTAAAAAATTTACATACTTTTTTTCCAATTTCACTCATACTTTCATTCTCCTGCATTACTTTAAATCTGTATATAATTATATATGGTCATTCTCTAGCTCACTATCCTTCTTGAGAATTATATTCATATCCCATATGCTTATATGCTGGTGGTAACACAACTCTTCCTCTCAAAGTCCTTGCTATAAAACCAAGTTGTATAAGATATGGTTCATACACATCCTCTATTGTATCTACTTCTTCTCCAACAGTTGCTGCTAATGCTTCTATTCCAACTGGTCTTCCTCCATATTGTGTTATCATTGTATCTAATAATTTTCTGTCAATTTCATCTAATCCTAATTCGTCTATTTCTAATTTATTTAAAGCATTCTTAGTAATTTTTAAATTTATATTTCCATCACCTAAAACTAATGCAAAATCTCTTACTCTTTTTAATAATCTATTTGCAATTCTTGGTGTTCCTCTTGATCTTTTAGCTATTTCTACAGCTGCTTCATCATCTATCTCTACATCTAAAATTTTTGCTGAACGTTTAACAATTTTCTTTAAATCTTCTACACTATATAGTTCTAAACGATGAATAATTCCAAATCTATCTCGTAATGGTGTTGTTAAAGAACCTGCTTTCGTTGTAGCTCCTATTAATGTAAATTTTGGTAAATCTAATCTTATTGACCTAGCACTTGGCCCTTTTCCAATTATAATATCTAATGTATAATCTTCTAATGCAGGATATAAAATTTCTTCTACACTTTTACTTAATCTATGTATTTCATCTATAAATAAAACATCAAATTCTGATAAATTTGTAAGTAGTGCTGCTAAATCTCCAGGTTTTTCTATTGCTGGTCCTGACGTTATTTTTATATTTGAATTCATTTCATTTGATATAATGTTTGATAATGTTGTTTTTCCAAGTCCAGGAGGACCATATAAAAGTACATGGTCTAATGGTTCTCCCCTTTTTTTAGCCGCTTCTATATATATTTTCATATTTTCTTTTATTTTATCTTGTCCTATATATTCATCTAATGTTTTAGGTCTTAAAGAATTTTCTAAACGCTCTTCCCCAGCACTTTCTAATTCTGGATTTATTAATCTCTCATCGTCCATTCTTATTACTCCTCTCTTGAGATTTATTTTAACAAATTATTTATTGTTAAAGATTTTGAGATATCTAATTCATATCTCATATCATTCATATACGAGTCTAATAATTCTCTCTCGTCTTCAGATATATTATTCAAATCTAATTCCTCTCCTGTATCTATTACATACCAATATTGATTATAATAATATCTACTTGTAACTATTTTTTCATTATTCAAACAAATAAAATCCTTCTTTGCAAATATATTTGTTCCTAAAGAAAAATTATCATCAACTCCAACTAAATAACAAATTGTAGGTTTTACATCTAATTTACTAATTGGCTTTTCTATAGTTAAATTAGTGATTCCTGGTAATTTCATTCCAGCTAAAACTCTTATATAATTAAGTTGTAAATCTACGGTATTTATCTCTGGATTAATTTGTTTTAGAAAATCTATCATTTCCTCATTATACATCTCAAGTCCATTATGATCTCCATATAAAATTATAACTGTATCGTCATATAAATCTGCTTCTTTTAAAGCATCTATGAATAACCCAAATGCATAATCAGCATAATTAGCAGATTCTAAATACTCTCCAAAAAATGTATCTTTATATTTTCCTACATCTATATTGATTTTATTTCTATCTTGCAATCCATCTAAAGTAAATGATGTATGTGATGACGCAGAAACTAAATATGTAAAAAATGGATTTTCGTAGTTTTTCAGTTTTTGAACTGCTTGCTTATAAAATAATTCATCTGATAAATATCCCATTATATGTTCTGATATATCTTCAAAATTATCCTCAAATTCAAGATGCTCTACATCCATATTTTTATACACTGTTTGTCTATTCCAAAAATATCCTCCATTTCCATGCATATATGCAGTTGTATATCCATTATTATTCATTATATGAAAAATATCATCATATGTATTTAAAGCATATTTACTATATGACATTCCATTTTCCATTGGATATAATGATGTTATACTAGAAAATTCTGAATCTGCTGTTGATGAATAGCTTTGCATAAACATATTAGAAAATCTTATATTTTCTCTCAAAAACTTATTCAAATTTGGTGTTATTTCTTTACCATTAATAGTTGCATCAACTAAAAAACCTTGTAATGACTCTAGTTGCAGTACTATTATATTTTTTCCTTTTATTGAACCTTCTAAATTATAATTCGGCTGACTATATTTTTCATTATATTCATTTCTTAAAATTTCATAGTCTTTAATCATATCTTCTTTATTCGCATATTTTGCTTGGTTCTTTATTTTCATTGAATTTGCTACATCTGCAATATGATATCCATATATACTTGCCTTTTTTATCTGTAAATCTCTATTATATGGATCTTCATTTGCTTTTGATGTATATTTATTTCCTACTACACAAAATACAATTACACCAACTACACCTACCAAGCCTTTAGCAATCTTATATCTCATTTTTAGATTACTTTTCTTTTCTATTTTCCAATATTTTGTGAATATTAAAATTAAAACAATTATAATATCTATAAAATATATTATATGCTTAAATTGTATCAGCTTTGGTATTGTTGTGAGTATCTCTTCTCCATATTGTAAATTGGAAATTTGTAATACTGATAATACATTGCTTGAATATAAATAATATAAATTATCAGCAAATAGAAGTGCACTTATTAAAAAACTTGTTATTATAGTTGTATACACTCTTGCTCTATTTGGTAAAACATTTTGAATACATACTATTACAAAAATAAATACAAATGTTCCTAATATTGTTTCTATTGGTAATGTTTCTCTTATCATTATTGTATTATAATAAAAAAACATTGACTTAAGAAATAAACATATACCTATTATTATTGGAAAAGCAAAAGAATTTATGATTGCTTTTAATATATGATTTATTTTATTCATTATTTTTGTTCTTTTTGTTTCTATAACTATTAGTTCTTGTCCTATATTATTTTCCACTTATGATTCTCCTATTATAAATATTTTTTCTTATTATTTTTTATCTGCTAGTAATTCTATATTTTATCTTCACTCTTCTGTCTTTTGCCTTCTATTTTTTATATTGTCTTTTTAATAATCATTTTAAAGCCTAGGAGAATGTATTTTTTTATTTATTAATTATTAAACTTTATCTATAAAATTTTCAATTATATTTAGCATTTTTTTATTATTTAGCTCATATTTTTTAGGCTCAAATTTTTCTATTTTGATTAATGCTTCCTCTAATTCTGAAACTTGCTTAACTCCTATAATATAGCCTTTTTCATTAAATGTATCTACTATTTCTATTTGATGATTATTAACATGTTCTGCATATTCATGATATCTTGGAACTGCTATAACCTTTTTTCCTAATTTTAATGAACTAATGATAGAACCTACTCCTCCATGTGTTATAATTATTCTGGCTTCACTTTGATATTTTTCTAGTTCTTCTCTTGGTATTAAATCAAATATCTTCATATTTTTAGATTCATATTTCGTGTAACCTGCTTGAACTATTACATCTTCTTTTATTACTTCTTTTTCTATTAATTTATCTATTTCTTCTAATAATCTATGAAAACTATTATTTTGCGTTCCTAACATTACTAATATCATTAATAAATCGAACCTCCATATACAGCTTTAGGATATAATTTAAGCATTTCTTCCCATTGAACTATAAATAAATCTGCTATAGGATATATTAATTTTCCAGTTGCTGTTTTTCTATTTGTATTTGCAAATGTTTCTATATATATAATTTTGCTTCTAAATATTTTTCCTATAATACACATAGGACCAGCTGTATGAGTTCCTGTGGTTACTATTACTTTTGGTCTTATTTTAAAGTATAAATATATTGTTTTTAAACATAAATATAAATATCTAAATATATATGAAAATATTTTTGCTCTTGTTCCATATGGTAAAAAATATAACTTTTCTCCGTATTTTTGCTTTAAATCTTCATTGGCTTTATCTTTTTCAGTTATTATATAATAATCATATTTTTCAAATAGTGGACTTAATTGAAGTAGTTCATTTAAGTGTCCTCCTGTACTTGAAATAAATAATACTCTTTTTTTCATTTTTATCACATTCCTCTTTTAGAAATGAAAATATATTTTTTGTAATTTTATAATTTTCATTTTCTAATTTTTGTTTCATTTATTCTTTATAGTTTTACTCTCACATTTTAAGTATTTTTCGAATTTTTTCTTTTATTTTTTGCTCATTTTTTAAATATCTTTTCCAACATTTTTTTGAGCCTTTACTTGTTTTTATTATATTCTTACTGCTTTTATATTTTTAATTATTTTCTTGTCTATCTCCCATTAAATATTTAATTTATTCTTATATATTATATCTTTTTTTTTTATTTATGTCTAGCTGATTTTTTAATTTTATCGCCTTGAATTATTAATTTTAATTCTAATAAAAACATTATTAAAAAGCAAAAAAAAAGAACCATATGAAATAATAAATACCTCAATGGTTCATTTATTTTAATAATAAGAACTATTCATTATCACATCAGCTGCTGAAAATACTATAGCAAATGCTAAAATAATTATTATAACTATTACTACTGTACCAATTATTCCTAGTATCATTCCAGCTGTTCCTAATCCTTTAGCACCTTTTTTACGTCCAATTGCTCCAAATACTATTGCTAATATTGAACATAATAATGCTAAAAATGTATTTACAGCAATACATACAAAACAAGCAATTCCCAAAATAAGTGATGTTATACTTAAACCTTTATCTTCTTGTTGATTTTGCATATTTCTTATGTTTTCTGAATATGCTCTTGATTCCTCATTATTTTGATAATTTACTTCTAAAATCTGTGGTTCTTTTGCTTGTGCTCCATTTCCTGTCTCTAGCCCTATTCCACAATTAGAACATACATTTAATCCATCTTCAATCTCTGCTCCACAATTAGGACATCTCATAAAATTCTCCCCTTTCTCTATGCGTAATTATTTAAAATTACTTTCAACATAATAATACATTTTATTACACTTTTTGTCAATATTTTTTTTAACTTTTATAGTTTGTAAAATTTACAATATTTGTAATTATTGTACAGATACTTATATTTCAATTAATATATATTATCATATATAAAATATAAAACTATTATAATTCAGATTTTAAATTTTTCATTATATCTGAACCATAATAGATTTTAATTTTTTATTACATCCGAATCATAATAGTTTTTAATTTTTTATTATATCTGAATCATAATAGTTTTCAATTTATTATCATATTTCTAATTTATTAATAAAGTCTGACCTGGATATATTAAATTTCTATTTGTTATATTATTATTTTTCACTATAGTTTCTATACTTACTCCATATCTTCTTGAAATACTCCATAAAGTATCTCCTCTTTTTACAACATATTGAATCTGGGTATCATTATCAGCTACAGTAGTTACTCGTATTCTTATTTTTTGACCTGGATATATTAAGTTAGGATTTGAAATCTTATTACAATTAATTATTTTTTGCACTGTCGTTCCATATCTATTGGCAATACTTGATAAATTATCACCTGATTTTACTGTATAGACTACACATCCCATTTCATTTGTTTCCTGCTCTGATTCTACACCAGCTTTACTAATATAAATCACTTGACCTGGATATATTAAATTAGGGTTACTTATATTATTTAAATTAACTAAATTTGTAACAGTAGTATTATATCTCCTTGCAATTTGGCTTAAAGTATCACCTCTTTTAACTACATACTGTATATTATCATCATTTGCATTTGGCGTTTCTCCTGAATTTCCTGGCACTTCAGTACTTTGCCCTAATAATACATCACTTGTAAATATATTTCTATCTACATATCCTTGAATTCCTGAAACACTTCCTTGGCTTGTATATTGCCATCCACTCCATCTACTCCATGCAGAATTAGAATTAATCAAACGTTGTTCTGAACCATAATATGCAATCCATAGTGGATATTTATTTGCTATTTCTTGACCAAATACATTTTGCGCATCACTCAAATTACTATAAACTATAACTTCTTTTCCAGATAATTGCTTAACTGTTTCTAAAAACACATTTGATATCCTTCGTATTTCTGGTACTGTAATACCACCATTAAACTGTTCAAAATCCATTGCTAACTTACAATCAACTTCTTTTCCAGCTATAACAGACACAAAAAATTCAGCCTGTCTTCGTGCTTCTGCTTCATTAGTCGCTGTTAGAAAATGATAAAATCCTACTTTTAATCCATTCGCTTTGGCTTGAGAATAATTATATTCCATATATGGGTCCTTAAAAGTTGTTCCCTGACTTGCTTTTATATATACTATATCTATTCCAGATGATTTCACTCTATCATATGATATATATCCTTGCCAATTACTTACATCAATTCCATTATAAATTGGCTCGGAGATAGGTGTTAATGCATACGAATAATTAAAAAATAGTAATGTCATTACAATAAATGAAAAAAATAAACTTATTTTTTTTGCATATTTCTTCATATAAACCTCCTTTAGTAAATAATATGCAATGTAAAAAAATAAGTTATTTTAAAAAATTTAGAATTCAAATTTTAGCCAAAAAATCCTCTTTTCTTAACTGGTGGTTGTTCATTCATAGTTTTTGCAAGTTCAACTAATAAATCTCTCTGTTCTTTAGTTAAACGTTTTGGAATTTGTACATTTACTGTAAATACAAAATCTCCTTGAGCTGAAGAATTTACTACTTTAAATCCTTTATTTCTTATTGTGAATTTTGTTCCAGGTTGTGTTCCTTCTGGTATTTTATAAATTTCTTTTGTTCCATCAACCATAGGAATTTCCAAATCAGCTCCTAAAGTTGCTTGTGTCATAGTAATTGGAATATCACATAAAACTGTATTGCCCTTTCTTGTAAAAATACTATGTTTCTTTATTTTTATTGTTATATATAAATCTCCATTAGGTCCACCTTTTTCTCCTGGGTCACCTTCACCTCTTAATACAACAGTTTGACCGTCATCTATTCCTGCTGGAATTTTTACTTTTATTCTAGGTTGCTTTCTCACAGTTCCTCTGCCTTTACACACATCACAAGGGTCATTTATAACCTCTCCTGTTCCATGGCAGGTATTACATGTTCTTGTAGTTTGAACTTGACCTAATATTGTATTTTGCACTTGTCTTACTTGACCAGTTCCTTTACATTCAGGACATTTTATAGGATGTGTTCCTGGTTTTGCTCCCGTTCCATTACAATTTGAACATTTTTCATTTCTTGTAATTACAACCTCTTTTTCTACTCCTAAATACGCTTCTTCAAAAGTAATATCCATATGTAAATTCAAATCTGCACCTTTTCTTGGACCACTTTGTTTTCTAGAACTTTGCCTTCCAAAACCACCACCAAAAAATGATGAGAATATATCTCCTAAATCTCCAAAATCTCCAAATCCATCAAAACCAGAACTACTATATGAATAATATCCTCCTTGACCACCAAATGGTCCTCCTGCACCACCACCAAATCCTTGTGGTCCATCAGGTCCAAATTGGTCATACATTCTTCTTTTTTGAGGATCAGATAAAGTTTCATAAGCTTCATTTACTTCTTTAAACTTTGCTTCTGCCTCTTCTTTATTATCAGGATTTGCATCAGGATGATACTTTTTGGCTAGTTTTCTATATGCTTTTTTTAATTCGTCATCTGTCGCATTTTTATTGACACCTAAAACCTCATAATAATCTCTTTTTCCTGCCATTTTTTCCTCCTATTAAAATGTCTTTTTATTATACTTTTCTTTATTTTCTTCATTTTATTTTAAATATAATTCTAAATATAATTCTAAAAATAATTTTAAATATAATTCTAATTACATCTCTGCATTTTTGAAATACTCAAATCTTCTTCTAATATTTCATTCTTTATTTCATTTTTCTTACATTAAATTTTGAGGTTGGATTTTAAAATTATGCGTCCAACCTCTTTCTAAATTACTTCTATTATATTAGTTAAGATCTCTATAGATTTAATATTTGCACATAACATAATTTTAAATTTTTTAAATCTAATCAGTATACAAAATAATTATTATATCTTTTAAAATCATATAAAATTATTATAAAACATAATATAAATTCAAAAAATTGCCCTGTTATTTGTTGTCATCTTCTACTTTATAGTCTGCATCATATACATTTCCATCATTTCCTGCATCATTTCCTGCATCTGTAGCATTTCCTTCTGCTCCTGCTTGTGCTGCATTTGGGTCTACTCCTGCTGCTCCATTTGGATTTGCATTTTTATATAATTGCTCTGACATATCATAGAATACTTTTGTTAATTTTTCTGTTGCTTCTTTTATTTTTGCTGTATCATTTGATTCTAATGCTTTTTTAGTGTTTTCAATTTCTGTTTCAACTTTTGCTTTTTCTTCTCCACTAATTTTATCTCCTAAATCTTTTAATGTTTTTTCACTATTATAGATTAAGCTTTCAGCATTATTTTTAACTTCAATTTCTTCTTTCTTCTTTTTATCTTCTGCTGCGTGTGCTTCTGCATCTTTTACAGCTTTTTCTATATCTTCGTCAGAAAGATTTGTTGAAGCTGTTATAGAAACATTTTGTTCATTTCCTGTTGCCATATCTTTTGCGGATACATGAACTATACCGTTTGCATCTATATCAAATGTTACTTCAATTTGTGGAACTCCTCTTGGTGCTGCTGGAATTCCTGTTAATTGGAATCTTCCTAATGTTTTATTATATGCAGCCATTTCTCTTTCACCTTGTAATACGTGAACTTCTACTGATGTTTGACCATCTGCTGCTGTTGAGAATACTTGTGATTTCTTTGTTGGTATTGTTGTATTTCTTTCGATTAATTTTGTAAATACTCCTCCATATGTTTCAATTCCAAGTGATAATGGTGTTACATCAAGTAATACTAAATCTTTTACATCTCCTGATAATACACCACCTTGAATTGATGCACCAATTGCAACACATTCATCTGGGTTAATTCCTTTATCTGCATCTTTTCCTGTAATTCTTTTTACTGCTTCTTGAACACATGGTACTCTTGTAGAACCACCAACTAATAATACTTTATGAATATCATTTGCTGTTAATCCTGCATCTTTTAATGCTTGATTTACTGGTCCTGCAGTTGCTTCTACTAAATCATGAATTAATTCTTCAAATTTTGCTCTTGTTAATGTTATATCTAAATGTTTTGGTCCTGTGCTATCAGCTGTTATAAATGGTAAATTGATTTGTGTTTGTTGAACTCCTGATAATTCAATTTTAGCTTTTTCTGCAGCTTCTTTTAATCTTTGCATTGCCATTTTATCTTGTTTTAAATCAATTCCATTTGATTTTTTGAATTCATCTACTAAATAATCTATTATTTTATTATCAAAGTCATCTCCACCTAAATGTGTATTACCACTTGTTGCTAAAACTTCAAATACTCCATCACCTATATCTAGTATTGAAACATCAAATGTTCCTCCACCTAAATCATATATTAAGATTTTTTGGTCTTGTTCTTTATCCATTCCATATGCAAGTGCTGCAGCTGTTGGTTCATTTATAATTCTTAAAACATCAAGTCCTGCAATTTTACCTGCATCTTTTGTTGCTTGTCTTTGGCTATCATTAAAATATGCTGGTACTGTAATAACTGCTTGTGTAACTTTTTGTCCTAAATAATTTTCTGCATCTGATTTTAATTTTTGTAATATCATTGCTGAAATTTCTTGTGGTGTAAATTCTTCTCCATCTATTTTTACTTTTTCAGCTGTTCCCATTTTTCTCTTAATAGAAATAACTGTATTTTCTGGATTTGTAACTGCTTGACGTTTAGCTATTTGTCCTACTAATCTTTCTCCATTTTTAGAAAATGCTACTACTGATGGTGTTGTTCTATTTCCTTCAGCATTTGGTATAACTACTGGCTCTCCTCCTTCCATAACTGCTACACATGAATTTGTTGTTCCTAAATCGATTCCTATAATTTTTCCCATTTTAAATTCCTCCTAATTTAAATTTATATTTTTAAAATTAATAACTATATAAAGTTATATAAAATTCTACTTAATTTGTTCTCTTTTGTTAAATATTTTTTATCATTGATATTTATTTTATAAATATTTTATACATCACTAATGGTATAAGTATTAACCAATATTACAATATTATTTTACTTAATACCAATACCATCGTTCATTATAAAATAATTTTTTAACATTTATTATTAATTTGCTACAACTACCATAGAATGTCTAATTACTTTTGTACCAATTTTATATCCTTTTCTATATTCTTGAACAATTTCTTTTTCACCTTTTGTATCATCTTGAACACTACTTACTGCTTCATGTAACTCTGGGTCAAATATCTCTCCTAATGCTTTTATTTCTTCTACACCTTTTGATTTTAATGTATCTTGAAATTGTTTAAGTACAAGTTCTATTCCTTTTTTATATTCTTCATCTTTTGTCTCTACTTTTGCTGCATTTTCTAGATTATCTAATATTGGAAGCATTGCTGATACTACATCTGATAAAACCATATTATATAATCCTTCTCTTTCTTTTTGACTTCTTTTCTTATGATTTTCAAATTCAGCTAATATTCTTTTATATCTATCTGTGATATCTTCTAATTCTTGTTCCTTTTGCTTTAATTGTTCTTTTACATTAGCTGTTCCATCGTTTTGTGTTTCATTTAACTCTTCATTGTTTTCTGTTACTTCATTTTCTTTTAAATCTTTTTTATCTGACATCTTATACCTTCTTTCTTTATACTATATATTCATTTTATAATATTTTGAAATCACTTAAATTAATCTATTTAATATTTAAACTATATTATCTTAACTATATATTATTGCCAAACTATATATTATCAATAAAATTATCACTAAACATTTTTTATTAATACTTCTATTCAATACTTCTATCTTGCATTTTTTATTAATACTTCTATTCAATACTTTTATCTTGCAATTATTAATAATTCTTTATAGCATAACTATATATTTTTTTCATTCAATTTTTTACTTATGTACTTCATAACCGAAATAACTTTTGAATAATCCATTCTTTTTGGTCCTATAATTCCTATTGTTCCCAAATCTTTATTACCTACTCTATGTTTAAAAGTGATTACACTAAAATCTTTAAGTTCTTCTTTTTCATTTTCATCACCTATATATACATTAATATCTTGAGCAAATCCTGAATTTAATACATCTGCTACTAAATCCTTTTCATCTATTATATTAACAAAGTTTTTCGCAACTTCTAAACTATTAAATTCTGGTAAATCAAATGATCTATTAGTTCCCTCTAAATAAATTTGCCTTTCTTCTGTTATAGCTTTTTTTATTTGTTCAATAATTGGCTTTATTACTTTAACACTATATTTCATTTCATTTATTAAGTATTTTTCTAATGGCAAATCTATTATATCTAATGGCTTACCCTTTAATTTTTGATTGAACATATAATTTATTGTTTCTACCTGTTTTTCTGTTATATCTTCATCAAATTTAATTATTGTTTCTTTTACCATTCCTGTATTTGTTAAAATTATTGCCATTAACATTCTTGGTCCTAATAACACAAACTTTATTTCTTGTATCAATTGATTGTCTGTTCCTGGACCTATAGCTACTGTAGTATAATGCGTTATTTCAGAAATCGTTGTTGTTGTAATTTTAGTTAATTCTTCTATTTCATTAACTTTAGTTTCTAATTTGTCACTAATATATTTAATCTCTTCAATACTTATATTATCATCTTGTAATAATTCATCCACATAGTAACGATAACCTTTTTCTGAAGGAATTCTTCCACTAGAAGTATGTGTCTTTTCAAGATATCCTGATTTTTCTAAATCAGCCATTTCGTTACGTATGGTTGCACTACTATAATTTAAATCTTCGTGATTAGTTAATGATGTAGAACTTACAGGTTCTGCAGTATTTACATATTCTTCTACTATTGCCTGCAATACTTTTTTCTTTCTATCATCCAACATTCTTTCACCTCTTCTAGCAATACTTTTTAGCACTCGCGTATGTTGTTTGCTAATCTTCATATATATTATATCCATTTTTAGCAGTTGTCAATACTTTTTGCTAATTTTTTTGTGAATTTTTTGTGAACATAAACTAAGAAAAAACTATGAGCAAACATTAGGCGAACATTAGGGACACTCCATTTTGTTCGGAGAACATTGGGGACACTCTTTTTTGTTCGGATAGAAAAAATTAAAATTCTATTTTTATCCGAACAAAATGGAGTGTCCTAATGTTCGCTTTCAAGATTCATTATCAAGTCCAAATAAGAAATATACAAACACCTATAGACTGAATAATAAATAAATTCAACACATTAGAAGTAAATAAATTATTAGTAGCTTCAACTACACCTAATATATCATCTACCTCTTCTTCCTTATAATATCTTTGTGATTCAATAAATGTAATTAATTCTGGTATACTCGTTATAAAACCTAATAAAATTCCAATTATCATTTGAGAAATATTAAATTTTTCTGCTAAAACCTCTAAAGTATCACCTAACATATTACCTATAAAAAATAATAACACCCCAGCTAATACTAGTAAAAAAATATATAAAAAAGTACTTTTATTATTTTTAGTTTCTTCTTTTTCTTTCTCATTTTCTATTTGTATAATCTTATTTTCTATATCATTTAAAAATTTTTTATGGAATAAATTATCTATTTTCCAAAAAACAAATGCCAAAACAAAAAAAATTAACACAACAATTACATTAATCTCCATATCTGTTATTAATATAAATATTGGTATAAATATTGTAAATAATACTAATATAATATCTATAATTATAGCTTCATTTTTTAATTTTTTTAAATTATTATTCATTATTATTGCACAAATATACTGAACCAGATTTATTATATTAGAACTCAATATATTATAAACACTTGCACCAGTTAAACCTGTAAAACTAGAAATAGAAACTGTTAAAAGTTCAGGAACTGATGTCGCATAACCTGCTATATTACCTATTACATTTGGCTTCAAATTTAAATTTTCGGCTAATTTTCGAAGCACAGTTACTAACATATATTTTGAAATTAATACAATTAATAATGAAAAAAATATAAATTTTAATATTTCTAAAAACATAATCCACCTACATAATCATCAAATCTCTACACCTATTTTACCAATTTTCCTTGAATTTTATGCTAAAATAGTATATAATCACACAAATGGATTAAAACTATCAATATTACTTATACTATATAAAATCCAAATTTAAACAAAAGGGATGTGATTATTAATGAAAGATGTAGAAATCGGAAAAGTCTATCATCACTTTAAAGGAAACTATTATTTTGTAAAAAACATAGCATATGACTCGGAAATTAAAGAACGAATTGTAGTATATAAACCACTATACTATAGAGAAGATGGTCACTCCATCTAGGTTCGTCCTGAAAAAATGGTTTTAGAAGAAATCCCTGAAAGACCTGATAATATTACTGGTCAAAAATATAGATTTGAATTAGTAGAAAATATTCAAAAAAATTATTTAAATATATAGTAAAAATAGTAAAACATCAAAATAATGATGTTCTATAGGAGGTTATTTTATGATAGATATAAAATTATTAAGAGAAAATCCTGATATGGTAAAAGAAAATATAAAAAATAAATTTCAAGATGAAAAACTTGTTTTAGTTGATGAAGTTTTAGATTATGATAAAAAATATAGAGAAGCAAAACTTCAAGGAGATAACTTAAGAGCAGAAAGAAAATCTTTAAGTTCACAAATTGGTGAATTAATGAAATCTGGAAAAAAAGATGAAGCAAATTCTATAAAAGAAAAAGTTCAAGAAATAAATAAATCTCTAGAAGAAAACGAAAATTTAGAAGCTGAATATTATAATGAAATTCAAAAAAGAATGATGAAAATTCCAAATATAATGCACCCTTCTGTTCCACTAGGAAAAGATGATAGTGAAAATGTTGAAATAGAAAAATTTGGTGAACCAATTGTACCAGATTATGAAATTCCTTTTCATGGTGAAATTTTAGAAGCACTTAATGGTCTTGATTTAGATAGTGCAAGACGTGTTTCAGGAAACGGTTTTTATTATTTAATGGGTGATGTTGCAAGACTTCATTCAGCTGTTTTAACATATGCAAGAGATTTTATGATTAACAAAGGTTTTACTTATTGCATTCCACCATATATGATAAGAAGTGATGTTGTAACAGGTGTTATGAGTTTTGAAGAAATGGATGCAATGATGTATAAAATCGAAGGTGAAGACTTATACCTAATTGGTACAAGCGAACATTCTATGATTGGTAAATTTAAAGATCAAATTCTAAAAAAAGAAGACATGCCATATACTATGACTTCATACTCTCCATGTTTTAGAAAAGAAAAAGGAGCTCATGGAATAGAAGAACGTGGTGTTTATCGTATACATCAATTTGAAAAGCAAGAAATGATTGTTGTTTGTGAACCAGAAGATAGTTGGAATTGGTATGATAAAATGTGGTCATATACTGTTGAATTCTTTAGAAGTATGAACATACCTGTACGTACTCTAGAATGTTGTAGTGGAGATTTAGCAGATTTAAAAGCAAAATCTTGCGATGTAGAAGCATGGTCACCTAGACAACAAAAATATTTTGAAGTTGGTAGTTGTTCTAATTTAACAGATGCTCAAGCAAGACGTCTTGGTATTAGAATAAAAGGTGAAAATGGAAATTATTTTGCACATACACTTAATAATACAGTAGTTGCCCCACCTCGTATGCTTATCTCTATTGTTGAAAATAATTATCAACCAGATGGCAGTGTAATTATACCTGAAGTTTTAAGACCTTATATGGGCGGACTTGAGAAAATTGAAATAAAGAAATAGATTGAAATATTAGAAAGGAGAAAGTGTTTTAGAAACACTTATAATAATTATGATAGTAAAAAATCCAAAGTTCGAAATATCTGCTGTAAAACCAACTCAATATCCAAAAAACAATTTGCCAGAAATAGTTCTAGTTGGTAAATCAAATGTTGGTAAATCTAGTTTTATAAATACAATGATTAATAGAAAAAAACTTGCCAGAACAAGTAGTGAGCCTGGAAAAACTCGTCAAATTAATTTTTATAATATTGATAATCTATTCTATTTCGTTGACTTACCTGGTTACGGATATAGTAAAATGTCAAAAAAAGAACAAGAACAAGTTGGAAAATTTATCGAAGAATATTTATTTAATAGAAATGAAATTACATTAGTCATCTTTTTAATTGATATAAGACATAATCCAACTGAAAATGATAAATTAATGTATGATTATATAATTCGTTCAGGACTACCTTGCATTATACTTGCGAATAAAGCCGATAAGATTGCACCTTCAAAAGTAGATGAAACAGTAAAAAATTTACAAAAAATATTAAATCCTATCGGTGATATTCCTACATACCCTTTTTCTTCTGAAAGAAAAATATATTCAGAAAAAATATGGGAAGAAATTGGTTTATACATATAAAAAATAGATAATTAATTTACAAAACAAAAAATCTTAATCATATTTTTCATATATTTCAAAAATAAAAGACATTTGGATTAATAGCTAACATCAATCAGATAAGCTATCATCTCAAATGTCTTTAATTTATACCATTATTTAAAAATTACAAATAAATAATAATATCTTATTCCTTCTTCAATATATATAATTACACTTTTTTATCTTTTGTTTCATTTTTAGTTATTATCTTTAAAGCTTTCTGTCTTTCTAAAGTAATAACATGTCCGCATCCTAAACACTTCAATTTAAAGTCAACACCTACACGAACTAATTCCCATAATTTACTTCCACAAGGATGTACTTTTTTTGTTCTTACTATATCTCCTACATCATAATTCATTACAATCACTTCTTTTCACAATTTATAAAGGATTAAGAATGGTCCTAAAAGTCCTTCTAAAAAGGATTTTAGGACCATCCCTCAACCTTAAATTACTTAATTATTTTTGGCTTGCTCAAATCTTTTTTGGATTCTGTCTTTACCTAATATCTTCATTATTTCATACATATCTGGAGTATTTGTTCTTTTAGTTAATGCAACACGTAAAACTGTACTTACATCTCCAACATGTGCTTTATATTTTCCTGGATTTTCTTTGAATTCTTTTACTTCTTTTGCAAATCCCATTTCTCCTGATAACTCTTTTATTTTGTCAAACCATGTTTGTTTGTCATCATTTTCATCATAATATTTATTTATGTATAAGTCTAATATCTTTTCTATTTCTTTCTTATCAGATATAACTTGATATTCGTAATCTTGTTTATTTTTTTCAAATAATTCGTCATACATATATTCTATATTTTCTTTTACATCTGACCATTTTGCAATATCTTTTCTTGGTTTTTTATTTCCTCTTTCTATTCCAAATACTTTTAATGCATATTCTTTATCTTTATCTAGTATTGAATATAATTCTTCATCAAATGTTTTTGCCCAATCTTTTGATTTGTTATATACTTCTTCAGCTGTATATTTTGATATTACTGTTTTTCCTACATCTAATAATTTTACCATATCAAATAGAGCTCCACTTACACTCATTTTATTTATTTGTAATTCAAAATCATCTATTGATGTATCTTTATTTGCTCTTCTCCAATTTTCAAAATTTGAATTAGCTATATTTAATAAATATTCTGAAACCGCTTCTTTTGGAATTCCCATTTCTACATAATATGAAACAGCAGCTTCTGGGTCTTTTCTCTTACTTAATTTTCTCTTATTTCCATTATCGTTTTTCATTATTGGAGCTATATGTGCATATTTAGGGGCTTTAAATCCTAATTCATGGAATAATTGTAAATGCACTGGCATAGATGAAAGCCACTCATCACCACGAATAACATGTGTTGTTCTCATTAAATGGTCATCAACAGCATGTGCAAAGTGATATGTTGGTAAACCATCTGCTTTAATTATAACTATATCTTGGTCATTTTCTGGAAAATCTACATTTCCTTTTATTAAATCATGATGTTTTATTTTTCTATCTTCTCTTCCTGGTGATTTAAAACGCACTATATAATTTTCTCCATTTTTTATTCTTTCTATCATTTCTTCTACTGTTAAATTTCTACATTTAGCCCATACTCCATAATATCCTGGTCTTATTTTGGCAGCTTCTTGCTTTTGTCTTATTTCTTCTATTTCTTCTGTTGAACAAAAACATGGATATGCCTTTCCTTGTTCAATTAAATATTTTGCATAACTTTGATAGATATCTTTTCTTAAGGATTGTCTATATGGTCCGTACTCACCTTTTGATTCAGTTTCAGTTACCATTCCTTCATCTGGTTCAAAACCAAAATTATTTAATGATTCTACAATCTCCATTACGCCATTTTCTACTAATCTCTTTTGGTCTGTATCTTCTATTCTTATAAAAAATACCCCTTCTGTTTGTTTTGCAAGTTTTTTTGCAATAAGACCTTGGTATAATCCTCCTATATGTATAAATCCAGTTGGACTTGGGGCAATTCTTGTTACTATTGCCCCTTCTTTTAAGTTTCTTTCTGGATATTTTTCTTCATAATATTTTATATCTTTTGCATCTGGAAAAATTAAATTTGCTAAATCTTTATAATCCATTTCTATTCTCATCCTTCCTTAAGGTATATTTTAGTTGGCATTTCAACATTTTTACTATACTTCCATAATAATTGGTATAATCATAGGATTTCTCTTTGTTTTCATAAAGATATAATCTTTCAAGTTTTCTCTAACTGTAGATTTTATAGTAGACCAATCACGAATATTTCTTTCTTCACATTTCTTAATTTCATGACGTACTACAGATTTCACATCATCCATTAAACTTTCAGATTCTTTAACATAAACAAATCCTCTTGAAATAACATCTGGACCTGCAACAACTTCTCCTGTTGTAGAATCCATTGTTAAAACTATTACTATTAATCCATCTTGAGATAAATGTTGTCTATCTCTTAATACAACATTTCCTACATCTCCTACACCTAATCCATCTACTAAAACTCTTCCGCTAGGAACTGTAGTTGTAAATTTAGCTTCATTTTCATCCATCTCTAAAACTCTACCATTTGACATTAATATAATATTTTTTTGCTCAATTCCCATACTTAATGCTGTTTCTGCATGAGCCATTAATTGACGATATTCACCATGTACTGGGATAAAATATTTTGGTTTTGATAAAGCCAATATTAATTTTTGCTCTTCTTGACATGCATGTCCAGAAACATGAACATCTGCTAAAGCACTATATACAACTTCAGCACCAATTTGCATTAAATCATCTATTACTTTTGATACAAATTTTTCATTTCCTGGTATAGGATTAGCTGATATAATTACTAAATCATTTTGAGTTATTTTTACTTTTCTATGATCTCCTGCTGCCATTCTTGTTAATGCAGACATTGGCTCTCCTTGACTTCCTGTTGTAATTATTACTAATTGTTCGTCATTATATGTTCCAATCATATCAATATCGATAAATAAATCTTCAGGACATTCTATATACCCTAATTCTCTTGCAGTTGTAATCATATTAATCATACTTCTACCGCAAACTGCTATTTTTCTACCATATTTTACAGCTGCATTTACAATTTGTTGAACTCTATGAACATTTGAAGCAAAAGTTGCGACAACTATTCTTTTTGTACAATGAATAAATAATTTATCAAAAACTTCTCCTACAGAACTTTCAGACATTGTAAATCCTTTTCTTTCTGCATTTGTACTATCTGACATTAATGCTAATACTCCTTGATTTCCAAGTTCTGCTATTCTTCCAAAATCCATTATATTTCCATCTATTGGTGTAAAGTCAACTTTAAAATCTCCTGTATGCAATACAGTTCCAACTGGTGTAGTTATTGCCAACATAACTGAATCTGGTATACTATGTGTACTTCTTATAAATTCAATACTAAAATTCTTACCTAATTTAATTGTTTGTCCTTGCATAACTTCTACTAATTTAGTGCTTCTCAATAATTTATGCTCTTCTAATTTATTTTTAATTAATCCTACAGCTAATCTTGGTGCATAAATTGGCACATTTATTTGCTTTAAGAAATATGGTACACTTCCTATATGGTCCTCATGTCCATGTGTAATAACCATTCCTCTTATCTTCTCTTTATTTTTTTCAAGATATGATATATCTGGTATAACTAAATCTATTCCTAACATATCATCCTCTGGAAATGATAATCCACAATCTACGACTACAATATCATCTTCATACTCAAAAACTGTAATATTTTTACCAACTTCGTGTAATCCTCCTAAAGGAATAATCTTTAACTTTGAGTTTTTAAAAATAGATTTACTATCCTCTTTTTTAGTATTTTTCTTTAAACTTTTACTTCCTGCTACTCTTTTTGTTTTTTCTCTTTGCTCTCCTTCTTTTTGCTCTGAACCTTTACGTGGTTTTCTTGTCTTCTTTACAAGAGTATTTTTTTCATTACTATTTTTATAACTTATTTCCTCTTTATTTTTTCTTGCTTTTGTATTTCTTGATTGTCTTGGTTTTCTTTCTAATACTTTTTCATTTTTTCTCTCTTCTTGTTTTTCAATTCTTTCTTCTGCCATAATTTCCTCCTTCTTTATTATTTTTACTAGATTTGCCACCTAAAAAAATTAGTTTAAGAATTTAAACTAATTGATCTATTAAATATAATATTTTCTCATAATTACATTTTTTATAGTATCTATCTTTAGTATAAATAATAATTAAAAAATTATTATTTTATCCGCCCATTATTTAATATTTCTCTTACCAATTTTTTACTAAATCTTAATATTTTTCATTAAAAGTTTCATTTTTGACAATTAATTTAATTTTTCTCTTAATTAAATTTTAAAATACATTAATTCATACATAAAACTTCTATATTAAATCATAATTTAATATTACTTTATATAAAATATTTATTTTCTTAAATTAGTTATAACTTTTATATAAAACATTTATTATTATTTAGATTAGTTATACTTTTTATAATACTATAATTTTAAACAATTACGAAATCTCTTTTTTATATCTAATATACTGAAAATTCCTAAAATTTTCTTTTTCCGATCAATTCTTAACTTCATCACACCTAAAGAATAAAAAACAACTACATTTTTGTCTTTATTTCATTCTATCTTTTTAGGTTTTAATAAATCTCATACTTTGCCTTACGCAAACACTGTTTAAAATTATAGCATAAAATCAAAGAAAAGTCAAATGGATTTTTTTACCAATTTACTCTTCTATCATTTTTACCAAACTATTATAAAAATTCCTAAAATTTATAAAGAGGAATCTTTAATAAAGATTCCTCCCGTAACTATAATAAAACTTAAAACGGTAGTAGCTTTGGGCTCCCCCTCGGAATTTAGAAAAGCTCATATAACATACTACAGATATATATTAGCAAAAAATTATTTTACTGTCAAACAAAAAATCATTTTTTTATATTTTTCTGTAATTTTTATCAAATTTCTTTAATTTTTCTTCATATTTACTGCAATTATTTTCAATTTTTTTAACTTTTTTTATTTTATATTTCCATTTGACTTCCTAAAAATGTTGCTGCTGATTGTGCTACTTTCTTTTCAACTTCATTCATTTTCCCATTAGCTTCTTTAGAAATTAGAATAACAGTTCCTATTGTATCTCCATTTGAAATAATTGGATAAACTACCTGTGCATTATGTTTTCTTTCAGAATTACCATTTCTAGTAATTGGCATAGCCATATCACTATTATCTTTACTTGTATATACTTCTTTATCATCCATTAACTTTTCCAACTCTGGACTAATATCCTGCTCTAAAAATTCTTTTTTAGAGCCTCCTGACACTGCAATTACAGTATCTTTATCTGTAATACAAGCTATATGTCCAGTTGTTTTTGATAATGTCTCTGCATATCCAGATGCAAATTCTGAAAGTTCTCCTATTGGAGAATATTTCTTCAATATAACTTGCCCTTCTCTATCTGTAAAAATTTCTAATGGGTCACCTTCTTTTATTCGAAGTGTTTTTCTTATTTCTTTTGGAATTACAACTCTTCCTAAATCATCTATTCTTCTTACAACTCCTGTTGCTTTCATAGTTTTCCTCCTTTTTAAATTTATGTCTACTCTTATTATGACAATTTAGGAAAATTTTATTCATTTTATTCAAAAATTCTTTTTTACTATTGTTTTTTTACAGCTTCATCCTTTTTTGGTAAGAATGTTAATTTATACTTATCTAAAATTACTTCCAAAGTTTTTGAAAATTCTTTTAACATAACAATTTTTATAGTAGTATCTTTTCCCTCTAAATAACTGTCTAATACTTGTTTAAATTGTTTTATATTTTTCATTTCTGGTTCAATTTCTTTTGGATACATATTAGCTCTATCTAGTAATTTTTCTTTTATCAATACAATATCTTCATTAGTTGCACAAGATATTCTTTGGAATAATTGGAATGTATCATAATATTTAAAAATAGGAATATTCATACATTCTTTATCAAATTTTTCATAAAATTCTTCCATACGCATTGGTATACATTTAAATATTTCCTCTGCCTTTTCTTTATATTGTTTTTCTAATAGCTGTGTATTTAATTGATTAAAATATTTTAATATTTCTTCCATATCATCATTCCAATTTTCTACAGCTATCTTATTTAATTCTTCTTCGACATTTGGACAATATTTTGATTTTAATGATGATAAATTCATACCTGTAAAAAATACATTTTTCAATGTTTTTATATCAATATCTATCAATTTCTTTTTAGAAAAATAACTAAAGTACGCATAAATTTTAACCATATCTATTAACTCAATATTACCTTCTTTTACATCTGTCATTACAGAATCTACTACTCCTCCAAATTCATCATCAGAAATCTTCCAATATTCTTCTGTAAGAAGTCTTTTATATCCTGGTAAATTTTCTGTGTCAATAGTATTACGTATCATTTCCATATCATTTTTAAAAATCTTCATATCAAATATTCTAGTTCTTACATAATATTCAATAAATTTAAAAAATCTATAGTCTGATTTAAAGTTATAATAATAATTATTATCAAATTCTTTAATATAGAACTGTCTATTATCTAATAAAACTCTTGAAGATACTAAAATAGCTTTATACTCTTCATTATCTTTTATATTCACAAACTTGTCTTTTGTTACTTTTCCTGCTTTTATTTCAAATGATATAGCTATTGTAAATATAAGCATTGTTTGCATAACTCTATGACTTGTATTTGGATAAGATTTATTCACCATTTCATAAACTTTTCTAAAATCATTTAATGCATGTTTCAAAATTCTCAAGTTTCTAGTACCGCTTCTCTCAAATGTACTAATTATTAATCTTGTACTCTCTCTTAGAAAACGAATTAAATCAGGATTATTTTCATAACGCATCAAAATACCATTTATTATATAATCAAATTTTGGTGCATATTCAAATGTCTCTCCAATTAATTTTTCTTTTATTCTTTCATAATCATTTGCCTTATCAAAAACATGCTCTATCTTATCTTGAATTTTTTCTACCATTGGTTTATCAGCTTTATTTAATTCGCCCTGCTTATCCAATAAATATGTGGCAATAAAAGTTTTCATTTCTAGATTAGAACTTTTTAACTTAGTTGACAATTCCTTTTCATTACAAATAATAATTGTTTTTATATGGTCATGTTCAACAAAATTATTGATATATCCTAAAATATCAATAACATCAACATTTGCTCTTTCCAAGTCATCAAAACATAGTACTTTATCATCTGTAGAAAAGAAATCTCCATAATCTACTTTATTTCCGTTTTGAGTTACACCGAAAAAATTAGCCATATCTAAACCTGTTTTTGCGTATTCTGGAATTGTAGTTTGCTCATTTTCATCCATAAATTTTCGCAAATTTTTATCCATTAACTGTGTAGTCTCAATAAATATTTTCTTACTTATTTCTTCAAGATTAGAAATACCATATAATGACATATATATAGTTGTAAATCTCTTTCCATTAAGTTGCATTGATTCTATTTTTTTACGTATTTTATGGTTCCAAAAATATGTCTTTCCTGACCCCCACTCACCATTAATCATTACAGCATAATCCGTATAATCTGATCGAACATAATCTAAAATACTTTCTACCAAATCTTCCACTATATTTCTTCCTCCTTCCATCTCCGAATTTCCACTCCTTTTTGTTCGGAACTTAATTTTCTTAAAACCTTCAGGAACATTCCTTTTATTCGGAAATTTATTTTCTTAACTTCAATACCATTCATTCTTATCCAGAAATTTAAGTATTCTTAAAATTCAGAGTCACTCCCTTTTACTCGGAAATTTATTCTTTTTTATTTTAGAGTTATACTCTCTTATTCAGAGTTTAAGTTTAATTCTTTCTACTTTTCTTTTTTAATTTCCTCTTTTACATAACAATTTTTTTTAATCTTTTGCAATTACAAACACATCTATTTTTTTAGGTTTTCCTCTTTTCAAAATTCTACAGCATTCTTGCACAGTACTGCCTGTTGTATATATATCATCTAAAAGTAAAATTTTTTTATTTTCTAAATTTTTCTTATTTTTAATATCATAAACATTTTTTATGTTTTCTATTCTTTCCTCTTTTGATAATTTACTTTGTTCTACAATATCTTTAATTTTATATAAAATATTATTATCATAAGAAATATTTACTTTTTTTGCTATTTCTTTTGCTATTAATTCACTTTGATTATATCCTCTTTGCTTATTCCTTTTTTTACTTATCGGAACTGATATTATTTTATCATAGGTTTGAAATTTTTGAAATATTTTTTCATCTTTTAACAAAAAATTTACAAAGGTCTTATATAAATATGCATTCTCTTTGAACTTATATTTTAATATTAATTGACGTATTATTCCTTCATAATGAAACATATAAATCAAATTTTCAAAATCTTTATCAAAAACTTTTTCTATTTTAAAATCTTTGTATTTTTTTAGTAGATATTCACATTTGGGACATAGTGAATTTTTATCGATTCTTCCACAAACTCCACACACTTGAGGAAATATTATATTTATAATTTCATCTTTTAAAAATTTTTGAATCACAACCTTTCATTTATCTTTTAATCAGCATATAATTTATTTTTTAAGCCTGTATTCCTTTTTTTACTATCTACATTATTTATCATAAATTCTACAGTTTTTTCATCACCTATTACTATTAAAAGCTTTTTCGCTCTTGTTATTCCTGTATACAATAAATTTCTTGTAAGTAACATCGGTGCCGTTCTTGGCAATACCATTATTACTACATCAAACTCACTTCCTTGAGCCTTATGTATTGTTATTGCATAACTATGTTCTATTTGATCTAATTCTGCATATTCATATAATGCTTGTTTATCATCATCAAATCTTATCTCAATATATTTTTCTCTGTCATTTACTTTTATTATGCTTCCCATCTCTCCATTAAATACACCGCTTCCAACTTCCTTTTTTCCATATTCATCTTCTCTTTCCCAATATATATCATAATTATTTTTTATTTGCATTATTCTATCTCCAACTCTATATATTGCTCCAGAATAAGCTTTCTCTGGAAAATTTCCTTGATTAGGATTTAAAGCCTGTTGTAATGCTTTATTCAATTCTTTAGTTCCTAAAAGTCCTTTTTTGGTTGGTGTTAAAACTTGTATATTTTGAAAGAAATCATAATTCCCGAATTTTTGTAAACGTCCTGTACATAATGATATTAACTCATTTAATGCTCTTTCTTGTGACACTTGTTGTATCATAAAAAAATCATCATTTGTTTCATCCTCTATATCTTCTTTTCCTAAAAATAATTCTCCTTTATTGACTCTATGTGCATTTAGAATAATTTTACTTTTTGCAGCTTGTCTAAATATTTTATCTAAATGAATTGTTTGTATCCTTTCAGATGAAATAATATCTTTTAAAACTGTCCCAGGTCCTACTGATGGCAATTGGTCACTATCTCCAACTAAAATAAGCTTTGTTCCTTGATATATACATCTTAATAAATACTGCATAACAAACATATCTACCATTGATAACTCATCTACAACTATTACATCTGCATCTATTGGTTCTCCTTGGAATTCCTTGTGACGAGAATATATACCATCATCATCTAATTTTCCTATTCCCAACAATCTATGTAATGTTGAAGCTTCTTTTCCAGTAGCTTCTGTCATTTTTTTTGCTGCTCTTCCTGTTGGTGCTGCAAGTATTACCTTTTTTCCTCTTGATTCGTATAACTCTATTATAGTTTTTATAATTGTTGTTTTTCCTGTTCCTGGTCCACCTGTTATGACTGTTACATTTTCTTCATTTATTGCTAAAACTGCTTCTTTTTGTTTATCAGATAAACTAATATCAGACTGTTTCTCTACCTTTTCTAATGCCTTTTCTATTTTATCTATTTTCTTTACATTTTTACTATTATTTAATCTAATAAGTTTATATGCTATTTCTTCTTCTGTTTTATAAAATTGAGATAAATATACCCATTCTCCATCATCTCTATTTTCTATTACAATCTCATCTTTAACCTTTAAATTTATTAATTGGTTTTCTACACATTCTGCACTAACATCTAATAATGAAATAACAAATTCTATTAATCCACCTTTTAATGTACAAGAATTTCCGTTATATGTTGCCCTAATTAAACCATATTTAATTCCACTTTGAACCCTCTTATCATTGTCGTAAGAAATTCCTAACTCTAATGCCATTTGATCTATTTGTCTAAAATCCACACCTCTAGTTAAATCAATTAAAATATATGGATCAGTTTCTATTTTTTCTATACTATTTATTCCTAAATTATCATATATTTTTTTAGCATTTTCTACTCCGATTCCAAACCTCTCTAGAAAACTCACAATCTGCCAAACTTCTTGATTTTCAACAAAACTTTCTGACATTTCTTTAGCTTTTTCTGCCGTAATACCTCTTATCTCTGCTAATCTTTCTGGTTCATTTCTTAAAACATTTATTGTATCTTCACCAAATTTTTTTATTATCTTTTTCGCAGTAGCTTCACCTATTCCTTTAATATTTCCATTTGATAAATATTTTTCTAATGCTGATAAAGTTTGTGGCATTATTTTTTCAAAAGTATCTATTTTGAATTGTCTTCCATAATCTTTATGGTCTACAAATTTCCCTATTAAATTTAAAGTATCCCCTCTTTGAACAAAAGGCAGATACCCCACAACTGTAAGTTCTTCTTCTTCAGTATCAAATACTGCTATTGTATAACTATTTAATTCATTTTGATATATAAAGTCTTGTATTTCTCCTTGAATCTCCAATTTTCTACTTCCTTTTTTTATAAATTTGTATTATTAGTTTATCATACAAGATTGAATTTTTCAATTACTTTAGTTCGAATTGGGTGGGCAAGTATGTGTCAAGTAAATGTAGGCAATTTTTTTATCTTTTTTTCTAATCCTTTAAATGCCATTGCTTCCAACACTT
>CALXJT010000003.1 GCA_944388695.1 uncultured Clostridia bacterium | reverse complement strand
AATCTTACAATAGCTATTAGAATACAATTAAAATCTATTTACTTTTATTTGAATAGATTTTACTTTTTCAATTCACTATTACAAGCAAAACAAGAAAAATATAGAAAAGTACTTGACAAATAAGAAAAAAAGGTGTAAAGTATATTAGCATTACAAAAAAAGAAGGTAGTATTTATGGAAAAGAAAATAAAAATTAGTATATTATGCGAACTCTATGGAAAATTATTAACAGAGAAGCAATATGAATTCTTAAATGACTACTATAACAATGACTTGTCATTATCAGAAATTGCAGAAAACAATAATATAACAAGACAAGCCGTACGAGACAATATAAAGAAAGGGGAGAAAAAACTTTTCGAATACGAAGAAAAGCTATTATTTATGAAAAGGATGTTAAATCAAGAAGAAAAAATTCAAAAAGTTTTATCAGAATTAACAAAAATTCAAAAAGATTCATCTGATAAAAAAGTAGCAAATATTTTAGAAAGTATTAAAAAAGAATTAAATTGTTTAGTATAAGGAGTGGATGTTATGGCTTTTGAAGGATTATCTGCAAGATTACAAGAAATTACAAGAAAATTTAGAGGAAAGGCAAGAATTACTGATTCTGACTTAAAAGAAATGTTAAGAGAAGTAAAACTTGCATTATTAGAAGCAGATGTTAACTATAAAATAGTAAAAGAGTTTATAGCATCTATACAAGAAAAAGCATTAGGACAAGATGTACTAAAATCATTAACACCAGGTCAACAAGTTATAAAAATAGTAAAAGACGAATTAGTTGAATTATTAGGTGGAACAGAAAGTAAAGTACAATTTACACCAAATCCTCCTACAATAATAATGTTAGTTGGTCTGCAAGGGTCAGGAAAAACAACCACAGCTGGAAAGCTAGCAAATCTTTTCAGAAAACAAGGAAAAAAACCATTGCTAGTAGCATGTGATGTTTATAGACCAGCAGCTATAAAACAATTACAAGTAGTAGGAAAACAATTAAATATACCAGTATTTAGTAATGAACAGTCAAAAGATGTTGTTCACATTGCAAAACAAGCTATGAATGTTGCTATGTCAAAACTTAATGATGTAATAATTCTAGATACAGCAGGACGCCTGCAAATAGATGAAGCTTTAATGCAAGAATTAAAAAATCTAAAACAAACAATAAAACCACATGAAATTTTATTAGTTGTAGACAGCATGACAGGTCAAGATGCAGTAAATGTAGCACAAACATTTAATGAAGAAGTAGGAATAGATGGAGTAGTTCTAACAAAATTAGATGGTGACACAAGAGGTGGTGCTGCATTATCAGTAAAAAAAGTAACAGGAAAACCAATAAAATTTGCAGCAACAGGAGAAAAATTAAGTGATATTGAAGTATTCCATCCAGATAGAATGGCACAAAGAATATTAGGAATGGGAGATATACTATCTGTAATAGAAAAAGCAGAAGAATCATTTGATTTAGAACAAGCAGAAGAATTAGAAAAGCAAATGAGGAAAAAAGAATTAGATTTAGATGATTATCTTGCACAATTAAGACAAGTAAAGAAAATGGGTTCATTCTCATCTCTATTAAAATTAATTCCAGGGATGAATCAAATAAAAGACTTAAAAGTTGATGATAATGAATTTGTAAAAATAGAAGCTATTATCTGTTCAATGACAAAGAAAGAAAAAAGAGATGTAAAAATACTAAATGGAAGCAGAAGATTACGTATAGCTAAAGGTAGTGGAACAACAGTACAAGATGTAAATAAATTTATAAAATCATTCGAAATGACACAAAAAATGATGAAACAATTAAAGCAAAATAAAGGTGGAATGAAAAACTTAATGAAAAATTTAGATACATCTAGTTTAAAAAATATGAAGTTTTAGATAATAAGGTTTTATATCATAATAATAGATAAGAATAAAATTTATAAAAATTATCTTATAACAGTTTTTATAAAATTAAAATATAAAATTAAAATATAAAATTAAAATATAAGATTAAAAAATAAATTATTTAGAATATAAAAATAAAATCATTTATCTAAAAAAATTAAAGAAGTTATTAATCTTTTAAATTTATAAAGCTATAAATTTAAAGTCCAATATAAAACAAACTGAATTTTCTAAAATCCAAGAAAATTCTTAAATAATTCAGGAGGTGAAAAAAATGGTAAAAATTAGATTACAAAGAGAAGGAAAGAAAAAAGCACCATTTTATCATATAGTAGTGGCTGATTCAAGAAGCCCAAGAGATGGTAAAATAATCGAAAAAATTGGTACATATAATCCAATGACAGAACCAGCAACAATAGTATTAGACAAAGAAAAATTAGAAAAATGGATAAAAAACGGAGCAAAACCAACAGATACAGTTAAATCATTAATCAGCAATGTAAAATAATGAGATAAACTGAAAGGATGAAAACTATGAAAGATATATTGGAAACCATTATATTAAATTTGGTTGAAGATAAAGATTCTGTTACAATAAAAGAGACAGAAAAAGATAGAACAACAGTGTTTGAAGTAAAAGTAGCAGAAAAAGATTTAGGAAAAGTGATTGGAAAACAAGGAAAAATCGCAAGATCAATCCGTACTGTAATGAAATCAGTTGCAGGAAAAGAACATAAAAAAGTTTCAGTTGAATTTGTAGAATAATTGATATAGGAGAAAATATGCAAGAATATTTTGAAATTGGTAAAATTGTAAATACTTTTGGTATAAAAGGAATGGTAAAAATTATTCCTTATACAGAAGATGTTACAAACTTTGAAAGATTAAAGAAATTATATATCATTCAAAAAAAGCAAAAAACAGAATATGAAATAGAAGAAGTAAAATATCATAAAAATATGGTACTTATAAAATTCAAAGGTATAGAAACAGTAGAGCAAGCAGAAAGTTTAAGAAATGCAACTATTGAAATTCCAAGAAAAGATGCAACACCACTAGAAGAAGGAACTTACTATATCGCAGATTTATTAGGAATGGAAGTATATACTGATGAAAATAAACTTCTAGGAATATTAAAAGATATATATAATACAGGAAGTAATGATATATATGTGGTAAAAAATGAATTAGGAAAGCAAACATTATTACCAGGAATTGAAGATGTCATAAAAGAAGTATCACTAGAAGAAAATAAAATAATAGTTCATCTTATAGAAGGGTTAGAAATATGAAATTTGATGTTTTAACATTATTTCCAGAAATGTTTTCAGCACTAAATGAAAGCATTATTGGAAAAGCACAAGAAAAACATTTAATAGAAATAAAATGTACAAATATTAGAGACTTTTCAAAAGATAAACATAAAAAAGTAGATGATACACCTTATGGCGGTGGAGCAGGAATGGTAATGATGCCAGATGTAGTATATGACGCATATGAGTCAGTAAAAACACCAGAAAGTAAAGTAATTTATTTATCACCACAGGGAAAAACTTTAAATCAACAAAAAGTAGAAGAATTATCAAAGGAAAAACATCTAATATTACTTTGCGGTCATTATGAAGGAATAGACCAAAGAGTAATAGATAAAATAGTTGATGAAGAAATATCAATAGGAGATTACGTACTAACAGGTGGCGAAATTCCAGCAATGATATTAATAGATAGTGTAAGTAGATATATACGGAGGAGTTCTAAAAGAAGATTCGACTAAAGAGGAATCATTTTCAAATGGACTATTAGAATATCCACAATACACAAGACCAGAAATATTTCAAGGAGAAAAAGTTCCAGAAATATTATTAACAGGTCATCATCAAAATATTGAAAAATGGCGTAAATATCAATCAATAATTACTACAAAGAAAAAGAGACCAGATTTATTAGAAAAATATCATTTTTCAGAACAAGAAAAGAAAATTTTAGAAGAAATAAAAAATGAAGTGTCAAAAAAATAAAGACACCGCTCAAGTAAAAAAATAAAGAAGGAGGGAATTTCTAAAATGGATATTATTAAATCAATTGAACATGAACAATTAAAAAATAAAATACCTGAATTAAAAGTTGGAAATACAGTAAGAGTTCATGTTAGAATTAAAGAAGGAAACAAAGAAAGAATCCAAGTTTTTGAAGGAATTATAATTAAAGTACAAGGTGGTGGATTAAATCAAACATTTACAGTAAGAAAAACATCTTATGGAGTAGGTGTAGAAAAAACATTTTTAGTACATTCACCATTAGTAGAAAAAGTAGAATTAGTAAGAGTAGGTAAAGCAAGAAGAGCAAAATTATATTATTTAAGAGATAGAGTTGGTAAAGCTGCTAAAACTAAAGAGCAAGTAGGAGCAAGAATTGAAGACAGAGAAATTGTTGTAAAAGAAGATTTAACAGAAGAACCAATCTCTGAAGAAGCTACTACATCAGTAGAATCTGCACCAGAAGAAAATTCAGCTGTAGAAACAGAAAATGTAGCTGTTCAAGAAACAGTTGATACAGTTAAAGAAGAAGCTGTAGAAACAGTAAAAGAATCAGATAAAGAAGAAAAAGTTGAAGAAGCTAAATAAGAAGAAGCTTCTGATGACAAAAAAGAAAGTAAATAAGATTTTATAGAAAATAAATTTGGCACTAATTTAAGTTAGTGCCTTTTTTGTAGTAAAAGTTAATTTACTATATGATAAATTAACCTTATTCTATATGGATTTTTACATCTATTAAATTATTAAATTTTAAAAATCATAATAGTAAAAAATACATAGGCATATCTAAAGAATTTTTTCCTTGTATAAAATGAAATAATTTCTGACCAGGTTTCCATTAGAGCACATTTTTTATCTACATATGTTAAAACAAAACTTTCTTTAAATTTAGGCAATTTAAAAGTAACAGGCCACATATGCTTCAAAATAATATCCTTTTCTTTTTCATTTAAATTAAAGATTTTAGAAGCATTTTCATAAGCCGTAAAAGGATGAGTAAAAGCATGTAAACCTTTTCTTCCATCTATTCTTTTTCGCCAGTCGTATAAAAATAAATCATGTACCATAGCAGCTCTTGCGCAAGAAATATAATCTAGATGATACTTTTTACAAATCTGATAACAAAGATATGAGGCTGCAAGACAATGCTCAAAACAGGTAGTTGAACAATGTTGGCGAAAATTTTTCATTTTTAAAACAGTTTTGTTATTTATTATATCAGAAATTATGGAGATAAATTCAGAATCCTGATAAATTTGTTTTTCTAAATAATTAATCATAAGTTTAAGTTACCCCTTTATTTTAATATCTAATCTTATTATAGCATATGCAGAATAACATTACAATTGTTTTTTTATCTGTAATTTATAATAAAAAAATTCTTAATAAAAATTAAAGAAATTTTTAATATAAATGAATATGTAATCTAAATAAAAAGAATAAAGTATAACTTAGTTACATAAAATATATTTATAAATTAATATAAAATGATAAAATTAAAAAAGTTAATAAATAAATTAAGAGAATAGATTAAAAAATTTTATTCCTAAAAACATCAAAAGAGTATATAAACATAATAGAATTATGGATATTTATAATCTAAAAATAGAAAATAAAAAATATATATAAAAATAACAGGGGAATTTAATAATATTACAAAAATGCCACAATTACCATATAAAGTAAAACACACACTATCTTTATATAAAAAATATTAAAGAATAATAATATTTTTTGAAAATCTAATTAATTATTAATTTAATTTCTTACAAATATTCACTAAATATTTAGAAAAATTCCTATTGCAACATAATTGTAATATGTTTAAAATTCTCTGTAAAAATAAAAACTAATCTTTACAAATAAAAAAGTGAATGATAGAATAGATTAAGGTACTTGCAAATACCTTATAAAAATAAATTACTACAATATAAGGATAGAAGCAAAAAGGAAAAATTAAAGATAAACGAAGGAGGAAAAAATGAAGGATATCAAAAGAAATGCAAGAGAAAGAGGAATAACATTAATAGCATTAGTAATAACAATAATAGTCTTATTAATACTAGCAGGAGTATCAATATCAGCTTTAGGAGGAGAAAATGGAATATTAAAAAATGCAGCAGAGTCAAGAGAGGAATCAGATAAAAGTTCAGCATTAGAAGAAGTAAAAATAGAGGCTTTAGGAGCATTTGGAAACAATGCAAAAGTTGATATGGATATATTAAAGACAAGATTAGAGGAGAATTTAGGAGCAACAGTAACACCATTTGGAGAAAATCTAATTGCAAAGCATAAAGGATATAGCTTTTTAATAGATAAAAATGGAGATGTAACATTCTTTGATGGAGGACTAACAGTAGCAAATGCACCACGTTTAACAGAAGGAATGATACCAGTAAAATGGGATACAACAAAAAACGGAGGAAAAGGAAGTTGGGTAATATGTTCTCAAACAGATGAAGACTGGTATAGTTATACAGAAGAAGATAAAAAATGGGCAAATGTAATGTTAAGTGATGGAACATATGATACAAGCACAGCAGTAGGGACAGAAGTAGCAGAAGAAGATTTAGGAAGTATGTTTGTATGGGTACCAAGATATGCATATAAAATAACAAGTGGATATCATGCAGGAAGTGGAACAATAGATGTAATATGGGTAAGTGGAACAAGTTATAATTATATGGACGAAGAAGGGAATGTAAAAACAGCAAAAAATGGAAACGAAGAAGGAGTAATAACATCGAGTGGATATACAGATTATGTAGTACATCCAGCATTTACAAATGGAGAAGATAATGGATATAGTAATGGAGAATGGAAAGAAGAGATAGAAGGAATATGGGTAGCAAAATTCCAAGCAGGATTTGGAACAACAGAAAAAGATACAAAGGAAAAGGTAACAATAGCAAGTTCATCAAATAGTCCAACAACAGCAACAACAGTATATTATCCAGTATTTAAGGGAAGAAAATATGCATATAATTATGTAAGTGCATCACAATGTTACGATATATCACAAGCATTAGATGATAGTAATAATCCATATGGATTAACAACATCAGCAAATAGCCATTTAATGAAATCAAGTGAATGGGGAGCAGTAGCATATCTTTCAATAAGTAAATATGGATATTCAGAAGGAAGTAGTAATAAAGAAAAAGCAAAGAATAACTTAAGTATAGTAAATTATAATAATTATTCATCAAGTCCAGTATCAAATCCTAATAACAGTTCATGGAAAATAACAGCAATAACAGGATATTCAGCACCAGGAGGAAAAACAGCACAAAATGTGATGTCATATTCATCAGTTGAAGATTTAAAAGATAGTATAACAGGAACAAATGGAACATCATATGCATGGAATAATGTCACAAATGGAAGTGATACAGGAAATGGAACAAAATCAAGTACAACAGGAAATATATATGGAATATATGATATGGGAGGATGTTTATCAGATTATATGGCTTCATATGTTAATGCAGAAAGAGTAAGTGACTTAACAACATTTGGAGGAAGATTTGCAACAGGAACATCAACATATTTAGCAACAGCATATCCATATCCAAATCCACCAATAACAACAGACTATAAAGATTTTAGTTCAGCATATCCAGCATTTAGTAAAATAGTTGGAGATGCATTATATGAAACATCAAATAATGTAGGAACTGGAAAAGCATGGTTTGGGCAAACACTAGAAGATGATACTGGTTCAGGCGAAGTGTTCTTCACTCGCGGTGGAGCTTGGTATGCTACATCAGGTGTTGGTTTCTGTGGATTGGGCGATAATATTGGGAGTGCCCGTGAATATTGTGGCTTCCACTCTGTCTTGGTTGTGCAGTAATAATTTAAAAAATTTTATAAGGGGACACTCTAAAGTGCGGAAAATTCCGAACAAAAAAGAGTGTCCCCAAGTGTTCGCCCATGGTCATTTGACAACAAAAAAATGTAATGGTATAATCGCGATGAAAGAGGTGATTTATGTGGAAAATGAAAGCATAATGAATAAAACAGTTATAGATTTTTCAAAAAAAGTTGATGTAATACAAACTATATTAATATTTTTAATTTCTTTACTAGTTCCAACATTTTTAGGAGAACTAATAACAAAAATATTTGGAGCAAGTAGTGTAATTGCATCAAATTCACAATATATAATAGGCTCAATAGTTAATACAGCTTTAGTAGTAGCAGCTATTAATTTAAAAGGATGGAAAAAAATATTAGGTGTTGTAACAATGCCAAGTATTTCTACAATTTTAAGTGGATATGTATTTGGAACATCATCTGTATATATGGTATATATGATACCTGCAATTTGGTTAGGAAATTTTGCATTAATATATGCATATAAGTTTATAATGTTAGGAAAAAATAAAAATTATTTTCTAGCAGGAATCGTAGGAATTGTAGTAAAGGTAGCAATAATATTTATATCATTTAATTTATTAAATGCATTTGGAATATTTCCAGAGAAAATGGTAAAGATGCTACAAATGTCAATGGGATTAACACAATTAATTACAGCAACAATAGGTGTATTAATTGCAAGTATAATATATGGAATAATGAAAAATAATAAAGTTGAAGCAAAAAAAGAATAGAAAGGAGATATGGTAATACATTTACCATTAAAATAAAAATGGATAAACGTTCAAGAGAGATTTTAGAAGAAGAGCAAGAATTTAAAAGGAATTTACAGAATAATTCAAATGATTATATAGAAGATGTGACAGAAGTAGGAGAAATAACAATACCTGATGAAAATGGAGAAATAAAAACAGAAAAATTATATATAGTAAAACGTTATACTTTAAATTCAGATAGTAAAGGAAATTTAACAGGCAAAAGCTCATATAATTATTATTTAGGAGATAAATGTATAGGAGGATTTTTAGATCCAGATGAACCAATCTTTAATGAAAGTGTTTCAGAAAAAAAATTAGATGCCGCAAAAAGGTTAATAGAAGCCACTAATACAGATTTATTAAAAGAAAAATCTTTTAAAAATTTAAAAGAAGAGGAAATTAAAGAAATTGCAGAAACATTAGGAATAGAAGTAGAAAAAATTGAAGAAATGCAAGAAATGGATTTAAAACAAAATGTTGATTTAAATGAAGAAGAAGTAGTATTAGAAGGAGATGTAGCAAATAATTTAGATATTAAAGAAGAAACTAATTTAAATCAATATATAAAGGGAGAAACATTAGAAGAGAAATTAGGATTAAGAAAAGCAGGAATAGAAGATGGTGTAAGACTAGCAAGAGTTTCAACTTCAAGCATTTCTTCAGTAGATGGTGTATCAAAAAGCACTATAGATTCATTTGTAGTTATTTGTAAAAGTGGTCAAAAAATAGTTCTAGGAGAAGATATATTAAAACCAAATCCTCAAGCAGGTTTAAATCCAGTAGAAGGGTCAACAACAATAGATAATAATGGTTCAGTAGATAAAGAAGTAAATACTACAAGTTATTTAATAGTAAATGGTAATGGAAAAGAATATTTAAATGTAGGATATGATGAAAATTCTGGAAAAGAAATAAAGTATGCAATGTGGTCACAAGAAAGAGGAGAATATCTTAATACAGAACTAGAAACAAATAGAACATGGATTCAAGATGATGATGTTAGAGAATTTATGGAACAAAAAGGCAATGGAATATATGAGGCTGAACAAATGTTAGATAAAAACGATGAACATGGAGAATGTGAAAAAAAGGAAGTTCAAGATTTAGATCAAGATCCAACAAATGATAGCCATGAACATATTGTAGAAGAAATAAGTGAGAATGATTATATACCAAATACAACATATACTTGGAGAGACTTCGCAAATAAATGTGGATATCGTGGAGAAGGAGATATAGAATTAGCATTCAAAACTTTCCAAAAACAAAAAAAAGGAGAGCCAGATAAAACAAATGAAAAACTTGTAAATGAAATAATTGAAGAAAAGGAAGAAGAGTATAGAGAAATACGTGAACAATAATCTGAATAAAAGAGCACATAAAAGAATGTTCCTCATAAAATATAGTAAGCATATTTTAGGAGGGACAAATTTTATGCAAAAAATTTTAAAATTATCTGAATTAGAAATGTTTAAAAGCGGAAAAATATTAAACATAAATTGCAAAGGAGAAATAAAAAGGAGATTATTAGATATTGGATTGATAAAAGATACTAAAATCATTCCAGTATTAAAAAGTCCTTCTGGAGATCCGAGAGCTTTTTCAATAAGAGGGAGTTTAATTGCAATAAGGAAAGAAGATGCTAGAAATATAGAGATAGAAGAGGTTAAAGAAATAAAAGAAATTAGAGAGTAATATATTAGTTAAATAAAATTTTTAGTAAATCAACATTTTTCAAGTAGTAAAATAGAAAGGCTAATTTCAAAATACGCAGAAGATATAAAATAAATATTAATTTGAAGATTCATAAAATCTACTTTTAAAACATTATTTAAGCAATTAAAATTATTAAAAAAATAATAGAATAAAATACTTAAACAAAAAAGCGATGCACCATAATACCAATAAATACATATTATATGTATATAATGGGGGTGGTACATTTTTTATGAAAGAACACAAAATAGCATTAGCAGGAAATCCAAATGTAGGAAAATCAACAATCTTTAACAGTTTAACAGGAATGCATCAACATACAGGAAATTGGCCAGGGAAAACAGTAGAAAATACAGAAGGAGAATACATATTTAACAATAAAAAATATACATTAATAGATATTCCAGGAACATACTCACTTATGTCACATTCAGAAGAGGAAGAAATAGCAAGAAATTATATTTGTTTTGGAAATCCAGATGTTACAGTAGTGGTTTTAGATGGAACATGTTTAGAGAGAAATTTTAATTTATTATTTCAAATAATGGAAATAACAGAAAAAGTAATTATTTGTGTAAATCTATTGGATGAAGCAAAAAAGAAGGAAATATATATTGACTTAAAAAAACTTGAAAAAATATTAGGAATGCCAGTAATAGGAACAATAGCTCAAAAGAAAAAAACATTAGAAGAATTAAAAAAAGCAATTGAAAAAATGTGTCAAAACAGTAAAAAAGAAAACAATAAAAAAATAGAAAAAACAAATTTTAAAATAGAATATGATGAAATAATAGAAAATGGAATAACTAAAATTGAAAAAATTATAAGAAAAAGATATAAATTACCAGAAAAATTATATAGATGGATAAGCTTAAAATTTATAGATGGAAATAAAGAAATATGTGATTCAATAGAAAAATATTTAAAAATATCAATAAATGATGAAGAGATAAAAAGCAAAATACAAGAAATATTAGAAGATTTAGAAAAAGAAAATATAAAAAGAGAAAACATAAAAGAAAAAGTAATATCTGAAATTGTAAAAAAATCAGAAAGAGTAAACAAAGAAGTAACAAAATATAAAAAGGAAGATTATAGTCAAAAAGATAGAAAAATAGATAAAATTCTAACATCAAAAAAATGGGGAATTCCTATAATGATTCTATTTTTAGGAGTAATATTTTGGATTACCATAGTAGGAGCAAATTATCCATCACAATTACTTTTTACAGGTTTTAGCTGGATTCAAGAAAAAATTTTAAATTTTTTACAATTTATAAATTGTCCTGAATGGATAATTAATCCTTTAATTTTCGGAATATATCAAACATTAACATGGGTAATTTCTGTAATGTTGCCACCAATGGCTATATTTTTTCCTTTATTTACAATATTAGAAGATTTAGGGTATTTACCGAGAATAGCATTTAATTTAGATGGATTTTTCAAAAAAGTATGTTGTAATGGAAAGCAGGCAATTACCATGTGCATGGGATTTGGTTGTAATAGCTGTGGAGTAACAGGATGTAGAATAATAGATTCTCCAAGAGAAAGATTAATTGCGATATTAACAAATAATTTTATTCCATGTAATGGAAGATTTCCATTCTTAATAACAATAGCTAGTATATTTATAGCAGGAAGTTTTTCAGGGATAGGAGCTAGCATTATTTCAACAATATCTGTTATAGGAATAATAATACTTGGAATCATTTTAAGTTTTTTCATATCAAAAATATTATCAAAAACATTATTAAAAGGTAAACCATCATCATTTGTATTAGAATTGCCACCATATAGAAAACCACAATTTATAAGAATTATAATTCGCTCAATATTTGATAGAACTTTATTTGTACTAGGAAGAGCTATATCAGTTGCAATTCCAGCAGGATTAGTAATATGGATTTTTGCAAATATAGGAGCAGGAGGAGAAAGTATACTTACAATAGTAGCGAATTTTCTAGATCCATTTGCAAAACTAATGGGACTAGATGGATATATTTTAACAGCATTTATATTAGGAATTCCAGCAAATGAAATAGTATTACCAATTATACTAATGAGTTATTTAGCAGGAAATACTTTAGTAGATATTGAAGATACGCAAACAATAGCAAAAATTTTAATGGATAATGGATGGAACATTTTAACAGCATTAAATGTAATGATTTTTACAATATTACACTTTCCATGTGCTACAACGCTTTTAACAATAAAGAAAGAAACAGGAAGTATAAAATGGACTTTAATAAGCTTTTTACTGCCAACATTATGTGGAGTTGTAATATGTATGGTAACAACAGCTATTTATAATATATTTGTGTAGAAAAAATAGATTCTGATTAATAATAAAGTATTTTATCTTAATTGTAAAATGAGATATTAATGCAAAATGTGAAGGCAATCTATATATTATGATATAAAATAAAAAGAAAGAATAAATTTTTAAGAAAAAGATTTAATAATAATCTAAAATAATAATATAGAACAATAATATAGAATATAATAATATAGAATAATAATCATATGATTAGATAAATATTAACGAATTATGTATACATGTATTTACAAATATATATTTATATGATAAAATACTTATATTATCGCTTACCAGCGACTATAAATAGGTACTACCAGATTATGGTAGAAAGAAAGGAACCATATGAAAGAAAGAACACGGAACTACTTAAAAAACGTAGAAGATTACGTAAGTGAAAACCCAACCAAAAAACTTCATTTCAGTAGAAAATGTAACGGCACACCGATTTTTGAAGAATGCGGCTTTGAGTACCAGGAGAACGATACCTTTGAGAAAAGCTTTAAGCCAGAGGACATAGTCTTTATCTTGAGTGATGGCTCAATCATTCTCAAGACCGAAGAAAGTCCGGCAGAAGTAGCGATGGATATTATCAAAGGGAACGTTCAGTATACTAAATATTTCATGGCGAGATATGAAAAAGATTCATTGAGAGAATATGCACTGGAATTTTTAGTAAGATATGCTTCTGCTTTATACTTCGACGCAGATAAAAAAGAAGTATATCATTCAAAATACGCAGGGGCATTTACTTCTTATGAAGAAGGTCTGTGGAAATATGCAGTAAGAAATTCTGATTTATTCGACGGATACAATCTTGTGGAAATGGACAATAAGGCAGAAGATCTGGATGCACATATGGAATTCTAATTTAATTTTGGGCATTTGATATTAGAAAATAAAGAATGCCAAGAAAATCCAGCTTTCCTAAAGCTGGATTTTCTTTTGTCGAACATTGGGGACACGCCATTTCGTTCGAAAAATCATATTCTTAAAAATTTTAAATAAGATGAACATATTTTGAAAAATTATGTTTACAAATTTTAAAAAATATGTTATTATCAGATAGTAACATGTTGTATGTCTTTTCATTTTTTTGAAAGGAAGGAAATATGGAAACAATGACAAGAAAACGGCGGGCAGAAGAATATGAAGAGCGAGTAAGAGAATATTTAAAAGAAAATAACAATCCAAACCTTAATATTCGTTGGGTTATTAATGGATTTCCAACTTTTCGGGAAATACCATACAGGCTAGAGAAGGATGAGTTCACAACATCAATAGAACTGTTCTATAGCGAAGTATTATTCATTTTAGAAAATGGAAAAATGATTCCATATTATGAATTAAGCCCACGAAGCGTAGCAATGGAGATTGTACTGAAAACTGGACATTATCGAGACCTTTTTAAAGAAAAATATGGAGTGCTTTCAGAAGAAAATCTGGAAAAAAACGCTTTAAAGCTGATTCTCCAGAGAAATATGCTGACTTTACTGCATAACAAAAAGAAAGCATATTTCAGAAAGAAAGAAAATGACAGTGTATACAATCTCTGGAAAATCGCCGTTGATTATTCTGTCCAGCTGAAAGAATATACCTTAATCGAAAAGGTATATTAAAAAAATGAAGAAATGGTGGATATTTTAAATACAAAGATATTCACTATTTCTTATTTTTTATAAAGCTATTTTTAAATAAAATATACAAGTATTCTATTCAATTGTATATAAAAGAGATTTAAATTATTTATTTTAATGAACAATTTAAAAATTAAGATTTAAAAATTAAGATTTAAAATTAAAGATTAAAAATTTAAGATTCAAAATCAAATCCAACTATGGATTAAGAGCATGTAAGATTAAAAAGAGATAAATTATAAAGGTCAATTGTAAATCAAATTTTTCAATAAAAATCTTGAAAAATTAAAAAAAATAATGTATGATAGCAATGTGATAGAGGTGGAATATGAAATCAAATATTTTTAAGTATTTTTTTATTATATTTGTAATAGCGATTATGATTTTTGCAGTATATAAAATAAAATCAGATGAGAAAGAAATAAATCAAGAAGAAAATCAGAATATAGAAGAAGTTAAAACAACAGAAATAACATTAGGAATAGCATCATTAGATACGATTAATCCAATATTAAGCCAAAATAAAAATGTGCAAGATATAACAAAATTAATTTACGAACCATTATTTACATTAACAGATGACTACAAATTAGAAAGTTGTCTTGCAGAAGAATGGGCAAAACAGTCAGAAACAACATATTTAGTAAAATTAAAAGATAATATAAAGTGGTCAGATGGAGAAAAATTTATTGCAGATGATGTAAAATTCACAATAGACCAATTAAAATCAACAAATTCAATATATACTAGTAATGTGCAACATGTATCAAGTCTAGAAATTGTAGATGATTATACAATAAGATTTTATTTAGACCAAGAAGTACCTTTTTTTGAATATAATCTAACTTTCCCAATAATGTCAAGCCAATATTATTTAGATAAAACTTTTACAACAGACATAGTTCCAATAGGAACAGGAATGTATAAAGTATCAGAAACACAAAGTTCATATCTAACATTAGTTCCAAATAATAATTGGTGGGATTCATCAAAAAATTTAACATTGACTAAAATAACAGTTAATTTATACTCATCAATAGGGGAAATGTATAATAGCTTTAAAACAGGAAATATAGATGTAGTTGCAACACAAAATAGTAATTTACAGGATTACATAGGAACAATAGGGTATGCTTCAAAAGAAAAAAAGGGAAGGGAACATGATTTTATAGCATTCAACACACAAAGTACATTACTATCTAAATCAGAAGTAAGAAAAGCGATTTCTTACTCAATAGACAAAACAAATATAGTATCAAGTATTTTTAATAATAGATATTTAACATCAAGTTTTCCATTAGATTATGGAAGCTGGACATATCAAGAACAAGATTCAAGTTCAGGATATAATCCAGACCAAGCAAAACAAATTTTACAAGATAGTGGATGGGTATTTAGAAATAATACTTGGCAAAAAACTGAAAATAGAAGAACACAAAGACTAGAATTAAATTTAGTTGTAAAAGCGAGTGACCAAACAAGAGTTGCAGTAGCCCAAAATATACAACAACAATTATCAAATCAAGGAATTAAAGTAAATATTATACAGGCAAATGACACAGAATACAGTAATTATTTAACACAAAAAAATTATGATATGATACTATGTAGCATAAATTTATCATTAAGCCCAGATTTAACAACATTTTTTGGAGGAAATAATCTAGCAAACTATGTTAATGATGAAGTAACATCCATAATGAATGAAGTAAAAAATACAACAGATGAAGCAGTCCTAGTCGAAAGATATAAAAGACTTGCAGAAATATATAAAACAGAAGTACCATATTTAAGCTTATATAATAATAAATTCATAACAGCATATAGCACAGAATTAGTAGGAGAAGTAAACCCAACATGGTATAACATATTTAATCATATAGAAGAATGGTATAAATAAAAAAATGGTTTGAAATATCATAAAAATAAAATTTTATAAAAGTATTGACAAAACAAAAATTTGGTGTATAATGATTACATCAAACAAAAGTTCATAAATAACAAAAGGTGAATAGGAGGAAATATAAATGGGAGAAAATTCAGAAAAAAGAAAAGCATTAGAGGCTGCAATGAGCCAAATAGAAAAACAATTTGGAAAAGGTTCAGTAATGAAATTAGGAGAATTCAAAGCAATGGAAGTAGAAGCTATACCAACAGGAGCATTAAGTCTGGATATAGCATTGGGTATAGGAGGAGTTCCTAGAGGAAGAATAATAGAAATATATGGACCAGAGTCATCAGGAAAAACAACTCTTGCATTACATGTAGTAGCAGAAGCACAAAAAATGGGAGGAGAAGCAGCTTTTATAGATGCTGAACATGCATTAGACCCAATATATGCAAAAAAATTAGGTGTTAATATAGATGATTTAATAGTATCTCAACCAGATACAGGAGAACAAGCATTAGAGATTACAGAAAGTCTTGTTAGAAGTGGTGCATTAGATGTAATAGTAGTAGATTCAGTTGCAGCATTAGTTCCAAAAGCAGAAATAGATGGAGATATGGGAGATTCTCATATGGGACTACAAGCAAGATTAATGTCACAAGCATTAAGAAAATTAGCTGGAGCATTAAATAAATCTAAAACAGTATTAATATTCATAAATCAATTAAGAGAAAAAATAGGAGTTATGTTTGGAAATCCAGAAACAACAACAGGAGGTAGAGCATTAAAATTCTATGCATCAGTTCGTATGGATATAAGAAAAACAGAAAATATTAAACAAGATGGAGAAGTAAAAGGAAATAGAGTAAGAGTAAAAGTTGTAAAAAATAAGGTAGCACCACCATTCAGAGAAGCAGAATTTGATATAGTATATGGTGAAGGAATATCAAAAGAAGGAAATGTATTAGACATGGCAGTAAACCTTGATATAATAGAAAAGAGTGGTTCTTGGTTCAGTTATAATGGAGAAAGAATAGGACAAGGAAGAGAGAATGTCAAAAAATATCTAAAAGAAAATCCAAAAATAATGGAAGATGTAGAAAAGAAAGTAAGAGATAATTTCGCAAAAGCATTTGAACAAAGTTTAGGAGAAGAATTACCAGAAATGGAAGACGACGAGGAAATTGAAGAAGATGAAGAATAATCTTCATCTTCGACTTTTCATATTACATACAAGATATAATAGAGAAAATAATTTTATAAAAAAGGAGAAATATGTATAGCATAGAAGAATTTGATGAAGCAAAAACAAAAGTATTAAAATATATATTATATAAAAGAAGAACAGAATCAGAGATAAAAAATAAATTTTCTAAAATATATACAGAAGATTTATTAGAAGAGATTATAGAATATTTAAAAGAAGCAGGATACATAAATGACAAAGAATATATTGAAAAAACTATTAATAATATGAAAATCTTAAAAAATTTATCTAAAAGAGAGATTCAATATAAATTAATGACAAAAGGGATAAAAAAAGATGATATAGAAGACTATTTCTATGAAAATAGTGAAGTTTTAGATGAATATGAACAAAAATCAGCATATAACATATATAATAAAAAAATAACAACAATGGAGCCAGAAGAGATAAAACAATACTTACTAAAAAAAGGATATTCATCAGAAAATATAAAAATAGCAATGGAGGAAGAAAAATAAATGGCTGGAATATTAACATTAGAAAGTAAAAAATATGCAATAAAAATAGATAATTTTGAAGGACCAATTGACTTATTATTATATTTTATAGAAAAAAATAAAATGGATATATATGATATAAAAATAGAAGAGATAACAGAGCAATACATAAACTATTTAGAAGAAATGGAAAAATTAAATTTAGAAATAGCAAGTGAATTTTTACTAATGGCATCAACACTATTATATATAAAATCCAAAAAGTTATTACCAAAACAAGAAGAAGAAACAGAAGAGCTAACAGAAGAAGAATTAATTAGAAGAATAATTGAATATAAGAAATTTAAAGATATGAGTAAAATATTCCGTCAAAATTATGAAAAAAATTGTAATAGATATTCAAAAAATCAAGAAAAAATTGAATTACCAAAACAAAAACTTGAAGTTGAATATGATAAAAATGTTATTCCAGAGTTATATAAAGAAATTGTTGAAAGAACAAGTGTTAGATTAAATAAAGATGCTAAAAATATTGAAAAAATAGCATTAGTAGATAATTATACAGTTGCAAGTAAAGTAAAAGAAATGATAAAAGTTTTAGTTCATCAAAAAAAATTTATATTTAATAAATTATTTTCATTGAAACAACACGAAAAACAAGAAGTTGTAACAGCATTTAGTGGATTACTAGAATTATCAAGAAGAGAAAAGGTAAATACAAGTCAAGAAGAATTATTTGGCGATATTATTGTAGAGAAAAAGAAGAAATCAAATAATTAAAAAAATTTAACATTCAGCATAGTTAAAAAGTATTGAAGCAAAAAGATACAAAAAGATGTTAAAAGATATATATAAAGAGATATAAAAAGATATATAAAAAGAGATATTCAAAGAGGGTAAAAAATATTGAAAGATATAATGAGAAATACATTTAGCATAAAAACAGTAGCAGAATAAAAAAGCTTAAAATATGAAGTTAAAATGTTTAATTTATAAAAAAATGGAAAAACTAACAGTAAATCGCAAAAAGAAGGTGATGCTGTTGGTTTTTCTTTTTATAATGCTAATTATATTATTACTAATTTTAGCTATTTTTACAATTAAAATAAAATTTAATATAGAAGAAATAAAAATGAATTTATCATTAGAAAAAAAGATAAAAAATATAAATTATAAAATATCAGTAATAATTTATATTTTTTATAAAGTTCCAATATTCAAAATATCAATCTCTCCAAAAATGATGAAGAAAATAGAGAAAGTAACAAAATGGCAAGATTTAAAGGGAAAAATCATTAGAAATGAAAATAAAATAGATTTAGATATACTAGAGATAATAAATAATTTACAAACAGAATTAAAAAGATTTGAATTAAAGATTCATATAGGAATAGAAAATGTAATTTTAACATCTACAGTAGTATTTATAATATCTATAATAATTTCATTTATTCTAAAAAAATATTCTACAAAAAATACTAAACAATATTTCAAAATAATGCCTAAATATGGAGATGAAAATTTCATCGATTTACAATTTAATGGTATATTTGAAATAAAAATGATACATATTATAAATACAATATGTATAGAAAAAAAGAAAAGGAGAGTGGAAGAGAATGAGCGAACATCCAATAGAAGGTCTTATGACTACAGCTATGAATAGTATTCAAGATATGATTGATGTAAATACAATAATAGGTGATCCGATAGAAACTTCAAATAATATAGTAATTATACCAATATCAAAGGTTTCTTTTGGATTTGCTGCTGGTGGAAGTGAATTCAAAGGAGAAACAATAGATGAATATAAAAAAGTAGATAAAGAAGAAAAAGTACAATATAGATTACCATTTGGAGGAGGAGCTGGAGCGGGAGTTAGCATCCAACCAATTGCTTTTTTAGTAATTACTCAAGAAAATGTAAAATTAATGCCAGTTGACCATACTTCTAGCATTGACAAATTATTAGATTATGTACCAGATTTAATGGAAAAGGCAAATAATATGATAAATAAATGTATTCAAAATAAAAAAGAAGAAACAGAAAAGGTAATACAGGCAATGAAGAAAAGAGAAAAGAAAGAAAATAATGAAGAGAAAAAAGATGAAGTTAAAAAACGAGAAGTAGAAAAGGAAGTTAAAGAAGAAATTAATAAAGATATACTAGAAGATTTAGATAACTATGAATATGAATATAATGGAATGGAAGATGAATAAAAAAAGAAGTTTTGTCGAAAAGTTCTTACAATTCGACAAAACTTCTTATTTTTTACTCTTGGAAAATATTGTAAATAGGGCTATAATTATTAAGAAAAATGAGGAAAAAATTAAAAGATGTAAAAATTAATTTTATCCTGAAGATTTAAATAAAATCTTACACATATTATACGAGAAAGGAAGATAAAAATGCAGACTAAATTTTATGAAAAGGACAAGCTATTATTAGTAAAAATGACAGAAGAAATTGATGATAATAGTGTTCAAAAGATAAGGAGGAGAGTTGATTATGAGATTGAAAGACATATGCCTAAAAGAGTTGTATTTGATTTTAATAGTGTTACTTTCATGGACAGTGCAGGAATAGGTTTTATAATAGGCAGATACAAATTTGTTACTATGCTTGGAGGAAAGTTAGAACTAGCAAATTTAACACAGAGTGTACGAAAAATATTTGAGATGAGTGGAATATTAAAACTAATACCAGTCACAGATTTTTCAGAAACTTTAGTATCTTAAAAAAGAGATAGATTGGTTTAAAGAGTATTGTATAGTATTTTTCAGAAACTTTAACATCTAAAAAAGGTTATAGAATCCTTAAAATCTAAATATGAAGAAAAGTAGGAAGAGGTATGAAAGAACAAGTTGAAAATGAAATGAAAGTAGAATTTTTAAGCAAATCAGCAAATGAAGCCTTTGCAAGGATTACGATTGCAGCATTTGCTTCTCAATTAGATCCAACCATTGAAGAATTAGCAGATATAAAAACAGCAGTTTCAGAAGCAGTCACAAACTGTATTATTCATGGATATGAAAATAGAATAGGAATAGTAAAAATGGAAGCAAGTTTAAAAGAAAATGAAATTTTAATAGAAATATCAGACCATGGAAAAGGAATTGAAAATATTGAAATGGCAAAAGAACCACTATATACTACAAAACCAAACCTAGAAAGATCTGGAATGGGATTTACAATTATGGAAAGCTTTATGGATAGTGTGAATGTCGAATCAGTGGTAGGATTAGGAACTAAAATCACAATGAGAAAAGAGATTAAAAAGCCAGAAGAAGAAAAAGAAAGTGATTCTTTTCAATTTATTACAAATGAATAAATTAGGGGTATGAATATGTTTGAAAATGATAATATAGCAATCCAAAAAGCTCAAGAAGGAGATAAATTTGCACTAGAAAGACTAATAAGGCAAAACAATGGACTTATTTGGAGTATAGTAAAAAGATTTAAAAATAGAGGATATGAATTAGAAGATTTATATCAAGTTGGATGTATGGGATTTATAAAATCCATAAAAAGATTTGATACATCATTTGAAGTTAAATTATCTACATATACAGTACCATATATTTTAGGAGAAATAAAACGATTTATAAGAGATGATGGACCAATTAAAGTTAGCAGAAGTATTAAAGAATTAAATATAAAAATAAAAGAGTTACAAAGACAATATTTATTAAATAAAGGAAAGGAAATTACAATAGAAGAAATATCTAAAATTTTAAAGGTCGCAAAAGAAGATGTTGCAATTGCCATAGAATCTTCAAAACCTGTTGAATCAATAGAAGGAGCGATGAATTCTAAAGATAATGGAGATAAGGCTATTTCTTTAATAGAAAAAATTTCAACAGGAGAAGATGAGCAAGAAAAGATAACAAATAAAATAGTATTAAAACAAGTAATAAACGAATTAGAACCAAGTGATAGAGAAGTTATTTTACTTAGGTTTTACAAAGAAAAAACTCAAACTCAAATAGCTCAAATAATGGGAATAAGTCAAGTTCAGGTATCAAGGATAGAAAAAAGAGTTTTAGAAAAAATGAGAAATAAATTTATGGGGAAAGTAAGAATTGCTAAATAAACTTAAAAAAGGAAGATATTTATGAAAAAAATAGTTATTTATTTTAGTTGCTTCGTTTTAATTTTTTTTATATTTCCAATGCTATTTAGTAAGAGGGATAAAGATGTAATTACAGATACATCAGAACAATTACAAAGTCAAGAGGAGAATACAAACCAAGATTTAAGCAATAAAGAACAAGCAGAGAATCAAGGAGAATATGAATATAAGCAATATGGGACATTACAACTTTTACATTCGAAAACGGGTGAAGTAGAAACGGTGAAATTAGATGAGTATTTGTGTAATGTAGTATCAGCTGAAATGCCAGCAGATTATGAATTAGAAGCACTTAAAGCTCAAGCAATAGTTGCAAGGACATATACTATATATAAAATTAATCATAAAAAACATGATAATAGCGATATTTGTGATGATTCTACTTGTTGTCAAGCATGGATTTCTAAAGAGGATAGGCTTGCTAGATGGCAAGAGGATTTGAGGGAAAGTAATTGGGAAAAAATTGAGAAGGCTGTTAATGATACAGAAGGAAAAGTAATAACATATGAAAATGAACCTATAAATGCTTTTTTTCATTCTAATAGTGGAGGGATAACTGAAGTGCCAATTAATGTTTGGGGTGGTAGTGGATATCCATATTTACAGGTTGTAGAAACTGCTGGAGAAGATGCGTATTCACAATATGCTTCAGAGGCTACTTTTACACAAGATGAACTTATCGGGAAGTTGAAAACAAAATATGAGGATATTTCAATTGATTTTTCTAATACGGAGGATATTAAGATTTTAGAGTATACGGATAGTGGTAGGGTTAAGACTATAAAGTTTGGAAATAATGAGATATCTGGGGTGGAAACTAGGTCTTTGTTGGGGTTACGCTCGGCAAATTTTGAGGTTGCTCAAAGTGATGGAAAAATAACTTTTTCGGTTAAGGGGTATGGTCATGGTGTTGGGATGAGTCAAACTGGGGCAGATGCAATGGCAAAGCAAGGTAGTACGGCAGAGGATATTATTCATCATTTTTATGCTGGGGTTGAGGTTAAGGATGTTAATGAGATTTGATAGATTTGAATTTAGCCGCTTGAACTTGGGGTAATATATTATTTTTTATATGAATGGCTCATTTCATAGTTTAAGACATTCTATGCGAAATTTTTGGCACCCTTTCTTGTGCTAATTCTCTTGGAAAGAGAATTACACGAACATTTTCCGAAAATTCCGCAAAGAATGTCTAAAACTATTCCATTCACACATTCATATAAAAAATAATATATTACCCCCAAGTTCAAGCGGCTCTACGGGTTTCAAAATGTAATTGTGAATAGATGATAAATTCTCTAAAAATTTTTCTTGTAATGAATAATTTTCTATAAAGAGGAAATAATGGTAATAGTATTAATTGATAAGGAGGATTTTATGAGAGGAAGAAGAATTAGAAAGTCTGTAAATGATGATGTTACAGTAAAGATTATTAAGTATGCAAGTATAGGGGTTGGCGTTTTAGCTGTTGTTGTTCTTGGGTTGTTAATATATAGTAAGAATTTAAATGATAAGGTAAGAAGTGAAAGTTTGAGTAGTGAACAGATTGCAAATTTATTGGAGAGCGATTCTGAATCAGTAAGTACGGAAATTGGAAGAACAGTTAATGAAGCTAGTAATGATTTGCAAAGTAATAGTTTAAATACGAATTCAAGTAATATGATGAATAATACTACAAATACAAATGCAAATACAAATACAAGTAATTCTATACAAACAAATTCTATTACAAATAGTACGAATGTTACTACAAATAATACTGTAAATAGTACTAGTAATTCAGTAAATAATAGTAGTAATAAAGATACTGTTTCAAATGTAAATTCAAATACAACTTCTGATGGCGATAAAAAAGAAAGTAATGCCAATGAGGAAAAAAGTCAAGAATTGAGTTTTAGTAAACCTGTAGAGGGAGAGATTATGAGAGAATTTGCAAAAGATAATTTGATTTATTCTCAAACTTTAGAGGAATGGACTACTCATACGGGGATTGATATAAAGGCAGATAAAACAACAGTTGTAAAGGCTGCAGAAGCAGGAACAGTAAAAACGATAAAGAATGACCCTAGATATGGTTTGACAATTGTGATTGAACATTCAGATGGATTCCAAACAATATATTCTAATTTGTTGACATCTGAATTTGTGGTGGAAGGTGAAAAAGTGGAAAAAGGACAATCTTTAGGAACTGTTGGAAATACAGCAGCATTTGAAATTGCAGATGAGCCACATCTTCATTTTGAGATATTGAAAGATTCAGTTTCAGTTGACCCTACTATTTATTTAAAATAATAGTTAAAAGATTTTAAAATATTCTATGCAAAATTTAAGTGTTTAATTATTTTTTCTGGATATGTGATTGGGATAGAGAAAGGATAAAGGAAGAAATAATGGAATTTGCATAGAATTTTTTTGTAATAATTCTACCATCTAATTTTAAAGCAGGAGAGAGTATTGATAATAATAATTTTTGAAAAAAATCAAAAATATGTTTGACATTTTTTTGTTTGTATGATAATATAAGAAAAAACGAGAAATGGAGTGGTAGAAGTGCCAAAAAAGAAATTAGATTTAAATCAAAGAGAGAAAACAATATTAAGATTTATTGAAAGACAAATAATGACAGATGGTTATCCACCATCAGTAAGAGAAATAGGAAAAGCAGTTGGTTTAAGTTCTACAGCAACAGTCCATGGGTATTTAGCAAAATTAGAAGAAAAGGGATACATAAAAAAGAAAGATAAAAAAGGTAGAACATTAAGATTATTAAAAGGTGTTTCAGGAGAAGAGAAGAAAACATCAAGTAAAGATTTTTATACACAAAAAGAATTAGTAGAAGTTCCAGTGGTTGGAAAAATAACAGCAGGAGCTCCAATATTAGCAGTTGAAAATATAACAGATACATTTCCAATTCCAATAGATTTTGTAGGAAATTCAGATTGCTTTATGCTTACAGTTAGAGGAGAAAGCATGATAGAAGCTGGAATTTTAGATGGAGATTATATTTTAGTAAAAAGACAAAATACAGCAGAAAATGGAGAAATAGTAGTAGCATTAATCGAAGATGAAGCTACAGTTAAAACTTTTTATAAGGAAAAAGATCATATTAGATTACAACCAGAAAATAGTACAATGGACCCAATAATAGTTCCAAACTGTGAAATTTTAGGAAAAGTCGCAGGAGTATTCAGAAAAATGTAATTTCTTATGGAAATTAATTTTAATGTAAAACATAACTATCTAAAATATAAATAATTAAATTTAATTATTTAAATTTAATTATAAAAAATATAAAGGGAAGATTGTCAATTTGAAAATGTTAGAATTAAAATATATAATAATAATATTTATTATAAAGATAAAATTGAACAAGTTAAAATTCACAAAGAATTCACAAAAATCAATTGACGGAATGACACCATGTCATGTATAATGATATGGTGTCATTTAACGTTAAAAACATACCATTTGGGTATAATAAAATAAACTAGGAAAGGAGAAGAAAAATGCTAAAAGTATTAAAAAATCTAAAAAAATCAATGGGAGCAGTATTAGCAATAATAATACTACTATGTATTCAAGCAGCAGCAGATTTAGCGTTACCAGATTATACTTCTAAAATAGTAAATGAGGGAATACAAGCAGGAGGAATTGTAAGTAGTGTTCCAGAAGTTATTTCAAAGGAGGATATGGATAAATTATTGATATTTACAGATAATCCCGATGAAATAATGGATAATTATGAATTAGTAGGTAATGAAAAAACAAAATCACAACAAAAAACAATTAATAAATACATTGGAGAAGATAAATCAGTTGCCGAAAATTCGCTATATGTGCTAAAAGATTTAAAAGATGAGGAAAGAGCACAATTGGAAGATAAAATGGTAGTGCCAATTTTAGAAATGACAGCAGTAAGTGAGCAAGTTGATGAAATGGCAGATTCTATAGAAGACCAAGCAGCAGTTTCAGCAGTAAAAACAATTTATCAAAATGCAGGGGTAGATACAGATAAATTACAAAATGACTATATTTTGATGTCAGGATTACAAATGTTAGGAGTTGCATTAGTTAGTATGGTTTCAGCAGTTTCTATTATGTTCTTATCATCAAGAGTAGCTGCAAAATTAGGAAAAACATTGAGAGACAAAGTGTTCAAAAAAGTATTAACATTTTCAAATGCAGAACTAACAGAATTTTCAACAGCATCATTAATTACGCGTAGCACAAATGACATACAACAAATACAACAATTAATTACATTATTATTCAGGGTTGTTGTATATGCACCAATAATAGGTATAGGAGGATTTGTAAAAGTATTAACAAGTACAGATAATTCAATGGCTTGGATTATTGGTATAGCAATACTTGCAATATTATTTATAGTAGGTACTTTATTTGCAATAGCAATGCCTAGATTTAAAAAATTACAAGATTTAATAGATAAATTAAATGAAGTATCAAGAGAAATATTAACTGGTATCCCAGTTATTAGAGCATTCCATAAAGAGAAAAAAGAAGAAGGCAGATTCGATTCAGCTAATAAAGATTTAATGAAGACAAATGTTTTTGTAAATAGAGCAATGTCAATGATGATGCCACTTCTAATGTTTGTAATGAACTCTATAATGGTATTAATTGTATGGGTAGGAGGTCACAATGTTGACCAAGGAACAATGCAAGTAGGAGATATGATGGCATTCATACAATATACAATGCAAATAGTTATGGCATTCTTAATGATTTCAATGATTTCAATAATGTTACCAAGAGCAGCAGTTTCTGCAAGACGTATTAATGAAGTTATTGACAAAGAGCCAAGTATAAAAGATAAAAAAGAATTAAAGAAATTTGATCCAAATAAAAAAGGATTAGTTGAATTTAAAGATGTATCTTTCAGATATCCAGATGCTGATACTGAAATACTAGAAGATATAAGCTTTACAGCAAAACCAGGAGAAACAACAGCAATAATAGGTAGTACAGGAAGTGGTAAATCTACAGTGGTAAATCTAATTCCAAGATTTTATGATGTTACAGGTGGAGAATTATGCATAGATGGAGTTAATGTAAAAGATGTATCACAAAAAGATTTAAGAGATATTATAGGATTTGTACCACAAAAAGGTGTACTATTCTCTGGAACAATAGAGTCAAACATTAAATATTCTGATGATAATATGTCAGATGAGCAGATGAAAAAAGCAGCAGAAATAGCTCAAGCTACAGAATTTATTGAAACAAAAGAAAAGAAATATCAAGACCCAATAGCTCAAGGTGGAGGAAATGTATCAGGAGGTCAAAAACAACGTCTATCAATAGCAAGAGCAATTGCAAAAGACCCAGAAATATTCGTATTTGATGATAGTTTCTCAGCATTAGATTTTAAAACAGATAGTGAATTAAGAGAAGCTTTAGCTGAAAAAACAGAAAATAAAACTGTAATTATAGTTGCACAAAGAATTAGTACAATATTAAATGCAGATCAAATAATAGTATTAGATGAAGGAAAAATGGTAGGAATAGGAACACATGAAGAATTGATGAAAAATAATGAGACATATCGTCAAATTGCATTATCACAACTATCAGAAGAAGAATTAAATCAAAATCAAAAAGGAAAGGAGGAATAAAAATGCCAGGAATGATGAGAGGTTCAATGGGAAGAGGCCAAGGGACTACTGAAAAGCCAAAAGATTTTAAGAAAACAACAAAAAAATTAATAAATGGTTATTTATCAAAATATAAAATAGCAATAATTGTAGTAATATTATTTGCAGTAGGAAGCACTATATTTACAATAGTAGGACCAAAAATTTTAGGAAATGCTACAACAGAAATTTTTAATGGAATTGTAAGTAAAATATCTGGAGGAGCAGGTATAGATTTTGGTAAGGTTGGTCAAATAGCGATAACTCTACTAGTATTATATTTAATAAGTGCATTATTTTCATTCATACAAGGATTTACAATGACAGGAGTATCACAGAAAATAACATATAAATTAAGAAATGACATCGCAGCAAAAATAAATAAATTACCAATGAATTATTTTGACAAAAGGACAAATGGAGAAGTATTATCTGTAATAACAAATGATATAGACACATTAAGTATGAACTTAAATCAAAGTATTACACAAATAATAACATCAATATGTACAATAATAGGAATATTAGTAATGATGTTTTCAATCAGCTGGCAAATGACATTGATATCATTAGTTATTCTTCCTGTTGCAGCAGTATTTGTAAAAATAATTGTAGGAAGATCACAAAAATATTTCCAAAGACAACAAGACTATTTAGGTCATGTAAATGGTCAAGTAGAAGAAATATATAGTGGTTTAAATATAGTAAAAGTATTTAATGGTGAAGAAAAAGTAACAAAAGAATTTGAAAAAGCAAATAAAGAATTATATCGTTCTGCATGGAGATCACAATTTCTATCTGGACTAATGCATCCAGTAATGAATTTCATATCTAATATAGGATATGTAGGAGTTGCAGTAGCAGGAGGATATCTTGCAATAAATGGAACAATTACAGTAGGTAATATACAAAGTTTTATACAATATAATAAACAATTTACTCGGGCCAATAAATCAAATAGCTCAAATTTCTAGTATGTTACAATCAATGGTTGCAGCAGCAGAAAGAATATTTGAATTCTTGGAAGAACCAGAAGAAGTTGATACTTCAAAAGGAAATATAGATACATCAAAATTAGAAGGAAACGTAGAATTCAAACATGTAAAATTTGGATATGACCCAGAAAGAACAATAATAAATGACTTTAATGCAAAAGTAAAAGAAGGACAAAAAATCGCAATAGTAGGACCAACAGGAGCAGGAAAGACAACAATGGTTAAACTTCTAATGAGATTCTATGATGTAACAAGTGGAGAAATAGATGTAGACGGACATAATGTCAAAGACTTTGAAAGAGGAGAATTACGTAAAATGTTCGGAATGGTTCTACAAGATACATGGTTATTTGGTGGAACTGTAAAAGATAATATAAAATATGGTAAAGAAGATGCAACAGATGATGAAGTAATAAAAGCGGCAAAAGCAGCACATGTTCATCACTTTATAAAAACTCTACCAAATGGATATAATTCATTAATAAATGAAGAATCAACAAATATATCTGCAGGACAAAAACAATTATTAACTATAGCAAGGGTTATATTAGCAGATCCAAAAATATTAATACTAGATGAAGCAACTAGCTCAATAGATACAAGAACAGAGATTCAAATTCAATCAGCCATGGATAATTTAATGAAAGGAAGAACAAGTTTTATTATTGCACATAGATTGTCAACAATAAAAAATGCAGATTTAATTTTAGTTATGAACCATGGAGATATAGTAGAACAAGGAACACACGAAGAATTACTTGCAAAAAATGGATTCTATGCAGATTTATATAATAGCCAATTCGAAGAAGTTGAAGAATAAATAGGCAGAAGATTTTGTGGTAATGAGAAAGAACATTTTGAAAATTTCTCCACAAAACACAAAGACCAAATGAAAAATATTATAAATAGTAGAAAATTTAATGTTAAGTGGGCTTTGACGATTAAAAATTTTGAAATAGAAGTTAAGAAAGAAAATAAAGTATATGATGATTTGTGATCATATGCTTTATTTTTATAAAAAAGAAAAATATTCTATTGACAATAAAACATATGTTTGATAAAATTAGAAAAAGGATGTGATAGTGTGAAAATTTCGAAGTCTTAGATACAAGAATAAACTATTATAACGAAGGTAATGAAGATTATATATCTTTAACAGATATGCTAAAATCAAAGGACGGTGAATTCTTTATTTCAGATTGGTTAAGAAATAGAAATACAATTGAATTTTTAGGAATATGGGAAGAATTGCATAATCCTAATTTTAATTATGGCGAATTCGCCATAATTAAAAGTCAAGCAGGTTTAAATAGTTACAAAATAAGTGTTAAAGAATGGTCAAATAAAACAAATGCAATTGGAATAGTTGCAAAAACAGGAAGATATGGTGGAACTTACGCACATAAAGATATAGATTTTTTGCTTTAATATTCATTTATCACAAAATATTTTAGAAAGTATAGAAATAAAAAAATATTTATGATAAGATACATATAGAGAAATTAATAAACTAAAAAATTCTTATAGCATAAAATCATAGAAAGCCCCATTATGCAATTAATAATAAAAAGGAAGTATCATATGGAATTAGAAAATGTAAAAAATTTAACTACAAATAAAATTTTAAAGAAAAAAATAGAAGAAATAAATAAATTAATAGAAAAAGATAATTATGAAGAAGCCTATAATGAACTTAAAGGGATAATAGATATTCTAAACCACAATTTTATAAATAAATATCTAAAGATTAATATAGAAGATTCTGAACCTGAATTAATAGAGAAAATATATTGGGAAAAAGAAAGAAATTTATTAAGTAAAATGGTAAATATACATCAAGAATATAAATTATCGAATAATGTTGGAATACATATGGATGATTTAGAATTTTTAGCATTATATATTGATGATATTTATAAATATATGTTAGAAAATTACGGAGAAGTAATCTAAAATATATTTTAATATATAAAAGATGATATACATATTATTTTGAATGTATATCATTTTTATATATTTTTATGGATTTTCTACAATTTCTTTTGCTTTTTCATATCCAGGTAGTTTACTCAAATCTACACTATCCAAATCAGCATATAATTTATTTTTATAGCGGTAAATTTCGATAGGAATTTTTAGAGATTTTTCTACTGGATAAGAATATGAGTCTAATATTACTCTTAAGATAAGAAATGCATTATTTTCTTTTAATTTATAGATATTAACAAGTTTTCCTTCGTGAAGAAGAGTAATGTAAAATAATCTTCTATAAGTATTATAATGAGGATAAGAATTAGGACGAGTAAAACCTGCATCTACAATATATGCAATTTCTTTTTCTCCTATATTTTTCAAGTATTCATAATTTTTATTATTTCTAGGAGGAAGATAAATTATTAACAGAATCATTCCAAACATACAACTATAGGCAAATGCGAGTAGTAATATTAAAAAGGAAATATCAGGTGATGATATTGAAACTATAATTAAAAACACCACAACAATTAACCATATAAAAAATAATATTATTTTTGTTATTTTATTATCTAAAATATCAAAAGTCTGTATATATTCTAATTTATATTTTTTTTCCATAAAAATCCCCTATAAATATTATATTAATAATTATAGTATAATATAGAAGAGAAAAATATTCAAGTAAAATCCAAGTAAAATATTAAAGTAAAATATTAAAGTAAAATATCTTATCTAAATCCATTCACCATATTTTTTAATATAAATCTTTTTAGCAATCATAGCTAAAATACAATAAATAAAAGTAACAGCAAATATCAAAAGAATATACTTACCAGCAATAGGGACAAGACCTATAACAGCTCCAAGTGGTGTAGAAGGAACAATAAGTCCAATAATTATAAGTAAAACAGAAGAAAAGTAAACAGCCTTATGTGCATTACTTTGAATAAATGGTATTTTAGCGGTACGAATAATATGCATACCAACTAAATTAGAAACAATACTATAACTAAACCAAATAGTTTGAAATAGTGCAGCCTTTCTAACACCAAATATAAACCATAGTGCAGCAAATACAACTAAATCAAAAATGGAGCTTAATGGTCCCATAAAAAACATAAAATCCTTCAAACTACGAATACTAAATTTTTTAGGTTTTTGGATTATTTCAGAATCAACATTGTCAAAAGGTAGTGTCATTTGACCAAAGTCATACAATAAACTTTCAACTAATAATTGAATTGGAGTTTCAGGTAAAAAAGGAAGTGCAACACTACCAACTATAACAGAAAGAACTTCACCAAAATTAAAACTTGTTGCCATTTTTATATATTTCATTAAATTAGCAAAAGTTTTACGACCTTCTGTAACACCTTCTAACAGAACATTTAAATCTTTTTCTAATAATATAATATCAGCAGTTTCTTTCGCTATATCAACTGCAGTATCTACAGATATTCCAACATCAGAATTTGTAAGAGAAGGACTATCATTAATACCATCTCCCATATATCCAACAATATTACCGACTTTCTTTTAATAAACGAACAATTCTGGCTTTTTGAATAGGAGAAAGTTTAGCAAAAATATTATACTTTTTTAATAAACGTAAAATAGAAGTGTCAGAAAGCTTATCAAGCTGACTACCCAAAATTATCTTATCACTATTTATATTAACACGATTACAAACAGATTTTGTAATCTCTAAATTATCTCCAGTAAGAACAATTACACGTATTCCTGATTCATTTAAACGTTCAATAGAAATTTTTGCACTTTCTTTTGGAGGATCTAAAAATCCAATAAATCCTAGAAGAATCATATTTTTTTCATCATTTACAGAAAAATTTGAAATATCAGAAATATCGTTTTTTTGACATACAGCAACAACACGAAGACCATCTTCATTCATTTTTTTACTTATATTTTTTATATTAGAAACAATTTCTTTAGTTAAAGCAAAAACCTTACCATTATCATCTGCCATTGTACAAATAGATAATATTTCCTCAACAGCACCTTTGGTAATTAATTGTTTTTTACCTCTATCATCTTCTACGACAACAGAAAGACGCCTACGAGAAAAGTCAAAAGGAATTTCGTCAATTTTATGATATTTAGAAGAAACCTCATCAAGATGATGTTCCAAACCACGCTTAATAATAGCTTCATCAATATTACCTTTTAGACCTGTTTGAAAAATAGCATTTAAAAAAGAATGTTTTAAAACTCTATAATCCTCATTACCATAGATATCAAGATATTTTTCTAAAACAATATTATCCTCTGTTAGAGTTCCAGTTTTATCTGTACATAAAATATTCATAGCTCCAAAATTTTGGATGGAATCCAATTTCTTAACGATGGTTTTCTTTTTAGACATTCTAACAGCACCTTTTGACATGCAAGAAGAAAGAATAACAGGTAATAAAAGGGGAGTAATAGTTATTGCAATTGCAACAGCAAAGGTGAAAGCCGTAACAATATCATGTTTCCATACATTCAAAAGAAAAACAACAGGAATCATTATAACCATAAAACGAATAAGTAATTTACTAATTGCTTCAATATCTTTTTGGAAAGCAGTTTTAGGTTTACCAGTAGTAATAGTATGAGCAATTTTTCCAAAATAAGTATCATCACCTGTTTTTATAACTACACCTTTTGCACTTCCAGAGATTACATTAGTACCCATAAAACAAATAGTATCTAAATCAGATATATTATTAATATTTAAATTTTCTGAATTTGAAACTTTTTTTACACTATCAGATTCACCAGTTAGAGCAGATTGACCAACATATAAATCTTTAGAAGATATAATTCTTAAATCAGCAGGAATCATACTTCCAGCAGATAAACTCACAATATCCCCAACAACAACTTCTCTAATAGGTAAAAGTAATTCTTTGCCATCTCTTAAAACATTACAAGTAGTAGCAACAAGCTGTTTTAACTTTTCGGCAGCTTTATTAGAGCGAAATTCTTCAAAAAAATCTAAAAGAGTACTAGCTATAATCAATATAGTAATTACAATTATATTCGCATAACTAGGTGTTTCAGGTAAGATAACATCCGTATATAGAAGAATAAAAATTATCCCAAGTAAAATGCTATTAAAAGGACTAAATAAACTATTAAAAAAATAGTGATACCATTTCTTTGGTGATGCCTGCTTTAATTCGTTAAAACCATCTTTATGAATCTTTTCAAGAGCAGTTTCTGAAGAAAGACCAGATTCATTAATAGAATATTCATTAATAAAGTCTTGAATGCTTAAAGAATTAGTTTTACTATATAAATCAACAATATTAACATCATTTTTGTTTTCAGAATTCATATAATACCTCCTTTTTGATAAGAATAAGAAATACTAGTTTTTAATTATAATTTAAATTCTAAACAGAAAATTTGTAAAAAAGAAATTCATATATTAATTTATTTTTTTTGATTAGTTAAATTTAATATACCCAAATTGGCAAAAATTATATTAATAATAAAAATATAAATGAAATATTTTTAAATACAAATTAATAATCTTTCTAATCTGTCCAATATTAGTCACTTATTTATTAAAATTATCAAAAAAATATTGCGAATAATTGTTTTATGTGATATACTAGAAAAAGCTAAAAAGCAATAAAAAAGTAAAGAGGTGTATCATATGACATTAGAAGACCTTACAGAAATAATTGAAGAAAAAAGAAATAAAAATGAAGACAAAATTGTATTTACATATTACGAGATGAGAGTAAAGCAAAATTTATCTCCAGAAGAATTAGAAAAAGTATTAGAATTAGTGACAAACTATTTAATCAACAATGGATATAATATTTATAGAGAAAAAGAAGAATATGAATATCAAGGAAAAGCAAAAAAAGTAGAAAGTAATGAAGTATTAGTTGCAATAAAGGATAAAAATATTAAATAGCAAATAAGATGAGGAATAAAAGTCGATAAAATTGAAAAAATCAAAAAATAGATGAAAAAATCAAAAAGCTATTGTGCAGATTAAATTCAAATGATATAATCCTGAAAAAGGGGGTTTTTAAAAATGAAAAAAGAAAATGTACAAGAAAATGAAGGAAAGAAAAAGAACACTAAAAAAGTAGTCGCAATAGTTATTGCAGTGATACTAGTTATAGCAATTATAGTAGGAATTATAGTTGTTAAATTCCTAGATGCTAGACAACAAATAATCTTATTAGATGAAGTAGGAGTATTAAGCCAAAAAGTAGTAGGTCAAGATGAATATAACACAGAAATAAAAACAACAGGAGATTATGCAAAAGTTGAGAGAACAATAAAAAATTATTTACAAACATATTCAGATACAATAAAAAATATTACAGATATATCACAAAGTTTAACTGAATTTGAAACATCAACAGAAAAAGATCAACTAGAGGCACAAAGAAATGAAATAGAACAATATAAAAATGATTTAAGTCAAGAAATAGATATATTAACAGAAATGACATCACAAGAGTATATAGATAATGAAATAGCAAAGGAAAATTTATCACAAAAATATGTAGATATATATAAAAAGCTAATGGGAGAAAATATTGAAGGTGACTTACAAGAAATTCAAGCAGAAATGACTGAAAATAAAGAGAAAATAATAGATGTATTTGACGCTTTATTAGCTACATATGATTATTTAATAGAACATCAAGATGGATGGGTTTCAGAGGATGGTCAATTATTATTCTATAATACACAAGAATTAAATGAATATAACCAATTAGTTCAAGAACTACAAACAAAAGCTATGCAATTATCTTTAATGTAAAATATATACAACATTTCGAAAACACCTCTCTAAAGTAAATCTTTAGAGGGGTATTTTTATAAAAAGAATAAAAAAGTTAATTTACAGAAAGGAAAAAGAGGAAAAATGGCTTTATTAGAAGTTGAAAACTTATCTCACACATATTCAGATAAAGTACTATATAAAAATTCGTCATTCACATTATATAAAGGTGAACACATGGGCATTGTAGGTCAAAATGGTGCGGGAAAAAGTACATTAATAAAAATATTATTAAAAGAAGTATTACCAGACAAAGGAATGATAAAATGGCAAAATAATATTACAATAGGTAGTTTAGACCAATATGCAATAGTAGATGAAGAATCAACAATCTTCGATTACTTAAGAACAGCATTTAAAGAGTTATATAATATAGAAAAAAATTTAAATGAACTATACGAAAGAATGGCAAATGAATACACAGATGAAATTATAAAAAAAGTAGATAAATATCAAAAAATATTAGATGAGAATAATTTTTATGGTATAGACAGTACGATACAAAAAGTTGCAAGTGGTCTAGGAATTACAGCAATGGGATTAGAAACAATATTAAAAAATTTAAGTGGAGGTCAAAGGGCAAAAGTAATATTAGCAAAATTATTATTACAAAACCCAGAAGTTTTAATATTAGACGAGCCAACAAACTTTTTAGATAAAGAACATGTTGAATGGTTATCAGAGTACTTACAAACATTTAAAGGTGCATTCATAATAGTATCACATGACTTTGAATTTTTAGATAAAGTATCAACATGTATTTGTGATATTGAGTTCAACACAATAAAAAAATATAAAGGAAATTACTCAAGCTTTTTAAAGCAGAAAGGTTCATTAAGAGAAGAATATATTAGACAATATGAAGCACAGCAAAAAGAAATAAAAAAATTAGAAGATTATATTGCAAAAAATAAAGTAAGAGCATCAACTGCTCAAATGGCCAAAAGTAGAGAGAAAAAACTAGAAAAGATGGAAAAGATAGAGAAGCCAACTTTTACAAGCAAGCCACATATTCATTTTACAAGTATACCAAATACAGCTCAAGTCATATTAGAAGTTAATCAATTGGAAGTAGGATATTATTATCCATTATTACCAAAAATGAAGTTTACAGTACAAGATAAAGAAAAACTAGTAATAACAGGATTTAATGGAATAGGGAAATCTACTTTACTAAAAACACTTATGGGAGAGATACCAGCAATTTCAGGAGGATTTAGATTTTCTGATACAATAAAGAAAATAGGGTATTATGAACAAGATTTAAAATGGGAAAATCCAGAAGATACACCATTAAATATAATATCAAGAGCATTTCCGAATATGTTTCAAAAACAAGTTAGAAAACATCTTGCAGATTGTGCAATAAAAAAAGAACATGTTATGCAAGAAATATCAACCTTAAGTGGAGGAGAGCAGGCAAAAGTAAAATTATGCAAATTAACACTAACCCCATGTAATATTTTAATATTAGATGAACCAACAAATCATTTGGATATGGATACAAAAGAAGAATTGAAAAAAGCATTAAGAGAATTTGATGGAACAGTAATACTTGTATCTCATGAAGAGGCTTTTTATAGAGATTTAGCAACTAGGGTTGTTAGTATTGAAAAATTGTGCATATAAGAATATATATAGTTAACGCGTAAATAATTCGTATGAAGGTAGTCAAACAGTACTTCATATAGAAGATAGTTAAATACATAAAGCAAAAAAGAGTAAATTATGTTGGAAAAGCATAATCGAAGAAAATGATGTTAATTGAGAAATTAATATTAAGATTGAAGTAATATTGAATGAAATAATATTGAATGAAATATTAACAATATAGAATAAAATATTAACAATATTGAATAAGATAAGGAATTAATCTTGATAAAATATTGAGTTAGGTTAAGTAAGATGATAAAATAAAAAAATCAAATAATATTTAATATTAGATTAATTAAATATTATTTGATTTTTTATGTATATAGCTAAACAAATCAAAATAATTCAAAATAATTTATGAAAAAATATTTTAACTTATTCAGCCCAGTTATGATAAACATTTGAAACATCATCTAATTCATCTAGTTTTTCTAAAAGACGTTCCATCTTTTCTTGACCTTTTTCATCTAAAGAGACTGTAGTAGTAGGAACCATTTGAACATCTGCCTCTAAAAATTCTAAACCAGACTCTTCTAGTTTTTCTCTCACAACAGAGAAATCATTTGGTTCAGTAATAATTTGGTAAATCTCATCTTCACTAGAAAAATCTTCAGCTCCAGCATCTAAAGCTAGCATCATTAAATCATCTTCACTCATATCTGTAGATTCTTTTTCTATTATGATAACACCTTTTTTATTAAACATGTATGAAACACAACCAGTAGTTCCCAAATTTCCACCAGATTTATCAAAAACATGTCTTACATCAGCTGCAGTTCTATTTTTATTATCAGTAGCAGCTTGTACAATAATAGCTACACCATTTGGACCATATCCTTCATATACAATTTCTTCATAATTTTCATTACTTGAAGATGCTTTTTTAATAGCATTATTTATAGTATCATTAGGCATATTAGCTGCCTTACATTTTGCAATAACATTTTTTAATTTAGAATTACCAGCGGGATCAGGTCCACCTTCTTTTACTGCAATTAATAACTCTCTACCTAATTTAGTAAATATTTTTCCTCTAGCTGCGTCAGCTTTCCCTTTTTTGGCTTGTATATTATGCCATTTTGAATGTCCTGACATTTCTTATTCCCTCCTTTAAAATTTTAGTATTAAGTCACTTTAGATGACTTAATAAAAACAACACTATCCATATTTTAACACAATTTTTTCATTTTGTGTAGTGTTTTTGGGAAAATAGAGGAATTTAATTTATTACATTAATTTCCTTTAACCAAGATTCAACTTCTGTTGATGCAGTTTCCATCATAGTTCTAGAAAGTGAAAAAGCATTTGTAATAACTGTACTATTAGACAATTTATTCGCTATTGTACGTTGAGTTCCTGCTAAACCTGAACCGCCATGTGTACAAAATGGAATTACTGTTTTTCCATCAAAATTATATTTTTCTAAAAAAGTATTAATAATTGGTGGTAAATCAGAATTCCAAATTGGATAACCAATAAATATAGTGTCATATTTATCAAGATTTTCAGGCATATTTGCAACTTCAGGTCTTTCATTATTATCTATTTCTGATTTTTCTTCTTCAGTCAAATTTGAATATTCAGAAACACGAGTTATTTTAAAAATATCTGCACCTGTTTGATTCTGTATTTCTTCAGCCATTGCTTTTGTATTTCCTGAATTTGAATAATATGCTATTAAGATATTAGTATCACCACTTTTTATTGGATTTGTATTATCATTTGATGAAATATCATTAGAAGAAGCATTATTTACAGTAGACGAACTGGTAGTATTTTGTACAGATAAAAAAATAACTACACCTACAATTAAAATTATAAGAATCGCTGAAATCCATAAGATTACTTTTTTATTCATATATTTCACCTCCTTAATATTATATAAAATAAATCTTATAGTCAAATTATACTAGTCGGTAGTAGCTGTCGGTCAATAGTTTATTTAAAAATTTTTAAAAATTTTTAAAATAAAAAATAAGCATAGGTATAAATTAGAAGTATAAAAATTATTAATCACAAATTTAAATAGAAAATTTAATAAATCTAATTTTAAATAGGAATTTTGACAATTAATATAAAGAATTATAAATTTTTCGAAGAAGAAATAAGATTTTTAATAAATTCAAAATAATTAAATAAGTTCATAAAGAATTTTTAAAGTATATTCCATATATTTATAATGGGTATGTCATAAAAAGAAATAAAAGTATAAGACAAAAAATAAAAATAAGAAGTATAAAATTAAAAATGTAGAATAAAAAAACACAAAAAGTATACATAACATTGAAAAGACGAAAAAATAATGGTATAATAAACAGGTAGCAGTAAACATAGATAAAAAAGAGAAGGAGAAAAAATATGTGGGTAGTATTTTTAATTATCCTTTTTGTTGCACTAATATTCAAACTTTTTTGGGCAATTTTAAAACCAATATTCATATTTTTATATGAAGGAATGGTTTCACTATTAAATAGCTCAACAGGGATGAGTAAACAAGCTGCACGGGCACTTATATCATTAATAGTTATAATTATCATAATTATTATGATTTTAAGTTGATGAGAGAAAAAGTAGTTTTGTATGAGTTTACAAAGCTACTTTTCTCATATAGTAAAACAATAAAAAATCAAGCTAATAATAGTATTGAATAAAGATTAATAAAATTTTTTATTAAATATAAAAAAATATAAAACATTTTAATATATAATGTATAATTATTGTAAAATGCTTACAAAATATTTACATAAAACCAATAAAAATATTTGTATTTAATTCGATAATTTGATAAAATTTCAAAAAATATAAATATAAAAAGGAGAATTTACATGAAAAGTCAAAAGATAAAAAAAGAAAAAGGGATAACTTTAATAGTTTTAGTAATCACAATAATAGTATTAATAATCCTTGCAGGAGTAAGCATTTCTTCATTATCTGGAAAAAATGGAATATTAACACAAGCAACAGATGCAAAACTAGAATCAGAAGTCACATCAATAGAAGAAGAAATAGAATATGGACAATTTTTTAATGAGGAACAAGAAATAGTAAGATATCTTACAATAGAAGAATTTAATGAAAAATATCCGGATATAGATGAGAAATATAAAAATAAATTAGGGCTATATAGAGAAGAACCAGTATATTTAGGAAACGAAAATGATGAAATATCAAAAGCAGCAAAAAAACATGGATATATAGTTTTAAATATGACAGAAGAAGAATTTGCATATTATATTGAATTAGGAATATTAGAAGACAAAGTAAATGAAAATAAAACAAATAGAATAGGAAGAGAATTATCAACATCAGATTTTCCAGATGAAATACAAATAGAAGATAAAACTTACCGTACAGGATGGTATCTAATAGGAAATTACACAGAAGACGAAAAATTAAATAACACTTACGGAAGTCAATTAGAAAAATTAGGAATAGAAGATAGCACACATGCACCATACTTAGTAAATTATGATACTGGATATGTTTTAAGCATAAATGGAATGATTATGTATCAAGCAGAAGTATCAGTTCATACATTTCAAGATAATAACTTCAAATTAACAAATGCAATAACATATGTAGATACAGGCTCAAAAAAAGATGGACAAAATTATGGAAATTTATATTCAGTATCTCTTTATGAAGGAGAGATTTATGGAAGTTGGGCAAAAGTTTTTCAATAAATATAACCATAGAAGGAGATATCTATCAAAGTAATAGTACCAATCAAAACTATCCATCAACAATAGTAGCATTATCAGATGAACAAAATAAATATATGTGTTGGATAGGATTTTATAAAGGATATATGCATGTATACTCATATAAAAGTGGACCTAAAGCGAATTATGATTATGAAAGCTCAATGCAGGGATTTATAAGTATAGATATATCTAAATATGTTGACAAAAAAATGAATATACAAGTTATTGGAGAAAGAGGAAAAGAAACAAAAGTATATATTAATGGAGAACTCATAAAAACATTTCAATCAGGAGATGAAAAGTTTACGTATAAATATGTAACAATAGGAGATTTGAGGGTTGGAAGAAACTTAAAATTCACAGGAAAAATATATAATTTTGCAATATATGGAGTAGCATTAACTGAAGAAGATATTTTAGAAAATTATGAAGAAGCGAAAAAATTCGGATTATAAAAACAAACTAAAAACAAACGATTATAAAAAACAACAAGAAAAAATAGAAGAATAAAAAGTAAAAAAGGTTCTAAAAATAAAAAGTCGGAATATAATATGATTGATTTAAATAATTAGTAGTAATTTCCAAAAAATTATTACAAATTATTAAATCAATCATTTTTATTTTTTACAATGTAATAAAAGTTAATATACCAATATTACAAAAAAGAAAATGGTCAATTGATACCCATTCTTAAATGACCCAAAAAAATGGCTAATTGGTACCCGTCCCCAAATGGCCAAAAAGAAAAAAATGGCTAATTGGTACCCGTCCCCAAATAACCAAAAAGAAAAAATAGTCAATTGGTACCCGTCCCCAAATGACCACTAGAAAAGAGGAAATAATAAATGGAAGAAATATTAAAATATTTTCCAGAAGAGATAAATAAAATTATAAAAAAATTTTTAGAAACATCGACAAATGCAGGCAAACTAGAAACAAATGATATACAAGAAATAAGAATAAGAGTATCAAGGTCAATAATACTAAAGTTAAGACAAGCAGATTTAATAATAGATTACAAAATCACAGAAAAAGAGATACTACAAATATTAGAAAGAATTTGTGAAAATTCAATATATGCTTACAAAAATCAAATAAGTGAAGGATATATAACAGTAAAAGGAGGACATAGAATAGGAGTTACAGGAACAGGAGTAATAGAAGATGGAAAAATAATAAATATAAAATACATATCAAGTTTAAATTTTAGAATTGCAAGAGAAATAAAAGGATGTGGAACAAATATTTTAAGACAAATGATATGTCAAGAAAAAGACACAATATATAATTCAATAATAGTTTCTCCACCAGGAAGAGGAAAAACAACAATATTACGAGACATAATAAGACAAATAAGTAATGGAGCAGTAGAAATAGGTTTAAACGGAAAAAATTGTGGAGTGGTTGATGAAAGAGGAGAAATAGCAGCATGTTTCCATGGAATCCCGCAAAATGATATAGGAATAAGAACAGATATAATAGAAAATGTTTCAAAATCCCAAGGCATAATAATGCTTATACGTTCTATGTCACCAGAAATAATAGCTTGTGATGAAATAGGAACAAAAGAGGATGTAGAGGCAATAAAATTGGCAATATGTTCTGGAGTAAAAGGAATATTTACAATGCATGGAGAAAATTTAGAAGATATAAAAAATCGCAAAGAAGTTGGAGAACTAATAGAAAATAAAATAATACAAAAAATATTTTTTTTGCCATAACAAAAAATGAGATAAAAACAATTTAATAAAACATAAAAAAATATAAGAAAAATAAAAATACAGAAATATAGAAATAAAAAAATACAAAAATATAGAAATATAAAAATATAAAAATATAAAAATATAAAAATATAAAAATATAAAATTTGTTACATATCAAGTTCTAAAATAAAAAAAGATGAATATATTAAAATAAAAATAAATATACATATAAAAATAAATGAAAATAAATGAAAATAAATGTAGAAATTCGTATAAATAAATACTAGATAAATATTAAATAAAATACCAAATAAATATTTTAAACTAAAACAATCGTGGACATACTTTCAGGTAAAAAAACACATATCAAAAAGTTATCATAATAAAGGTTTATAGGAACCTAAAAAACCTAAATATAATAAACAAGGAAGATAAAAATTGCAAATAATCAAATATATATTACTAATCATTGTATTTCTTATCTCAAATAAAATAGGAAGAATGTTATCTCAAAGATATAAAGAAAGAGTAGATGAATTAGAAGAAATAAAAAATGCAATTCAAATATTTAAAACAAAGATAAAATATACATATGACCCCATACCAGAAATATTTACAGACATATCAAAGAATAGTAGAAACAATATAGGTCAAATATTCAAAAGTGCAGTCGAAAAGATGAAAAATAAAAGTGCAGGAATTGCATGGGAAGAAGCATTAGATGAAAATAAGGAAAACACTAACTTAAAAGAAGAAGATATAGAAATTTTAAAAAGATTATCGAAATTATTAGGTATGACAGATGCAGAAGGGCAAATTAGTCAAATTGAAATAACAAACCAATTTTTAGAAGAGCAAATTGTGATAGCAAGAGAAGAAAAACAAAAAAATCAAAAATTATATCAGAAATTAGGAACAACAATGGGACTAGTTATAGTTATTTTATTAATATAAATCTTATAGAAGGGAATGAAATAAATGGATATTAATTTACTATTTAAAATAGCAGCAATAGGAATATTAGTTGCTGTTCTATATCAAGTATTAGTAAGAGCTGGAAGAGAAGACCAAGCTATGATGACAACTCTGGCAGGATTAATCATAGTTTTAACAATGGTAATAAAAGAAATAAGCACTTTATTTGATACTGTTAGAACAATATTTAATCTATAACAATATTTAATCTATAACAATATTTAAGCTAAAACAATATTTAAGCTAAAACAATATTTACCCAATAAAAATATTTATCTTATAAAAAGGATAATATAAAAATCAACCACAAATATACTTGCAAAATAAAAGCAAATAATAATAACAGTTAAACATGCACTTTAAATTTTTACATCAAAAAAGGAGGCAATAATGGAAATTATAAAAATTGTAGGAATTGCAATAATTGCTCTTATAATCATAATATTGCTAAAACAATATAGACCAGAATTTGCAGTATATATAAGCTTACTCACAGGAGTATTAATTCTAACTTTGGTAATAGACAAGCTAGAAGGAATAATAGAGCTAATACAATCAATAGTAAATAAAACCGAAATAAACACAAGCTTCATAATATTATTAATAAAAATAACAGGAATAGCATTTTTATCAGAATTTGCAGTCAGTATATGTAAAGATTCTGGAGAAGCGGCAATAGCAAGTAAAATTGAATTAGGGAGTAAAATAATCATAATTTCAATGTCTATTCCGATATTATCTAGTCTATTAGAAATTATATTAGAAATACTACCAAATTAAAAATCAATATAATATAAGAGAAAGGAGAGAAAATGCACAAAAGAATTATAAAAATATTATTCATAGTGATACTCCTTTTCTCACAAAATATAGTATATGCAGAAGATGAAGAAATGGAAGGAACATTTCAAGAACAAATGGAGAATTTTGGTATACAAAGTTTTATAAAAAATTCAGAAAAATATACAGGGACATTTTTTGAAGGAATAGATATAAATGAAATTTTGAATTCTGCAATTTCAGGTGAAGTAGATAATAAACAATTCTTCAAAAAAATCTTTTCTTTACTAGGAACAGAAGTAAAAACAGGAATAAAAACATTATTAAGTATAGTAATAATCATAGTTATACATAGCATACTTAAATCAATAAGTGATAACCTAGAAAATGACACAATATCAAGGTTAATCTATTATGTGCAATATATAGCAATAGTAACAATAATAATGGCAAATTTTTCAGACATCATAACTCTAGTAAAAGATACTGCCAATAATCTAGTAGGTTTTATAAATTGTTTAATACCAATACTAATATCACTTATGTTATTCACAGGAAGTATAACCACAAGTGGAATAATACAGCCAATATTATTATTTATGACAAACCTAATTGGAAATTTAATGCAAACAATTTTAATTCCCATAACACTATTAATAGCAGTATTTTGTATCATTTCTAAAATCTCTGACAAAATTCAATTAAATCAAATATCTAATTTCATGAAATCTGGAGTTATTTGGGCATTAGGAATTATCTTAACAATATTTGTAGGTGTATTATCATTAGAAGGGACACTATCATCAAGTGTAGATGGAATAACTGCAAAAACAGCAAAGGCAGTTGTAAGTACAGCAGTACCAGTTGTAGGAAAAATATTAGGAGATGCTATAGATAGTGTTTTAGGATGTGGAATTATATTAAAAAATGCAGTAGGATTTGTAGGAGTTATTATAATGATAGGAATATGTATTATACCAATTATAAAATTAGGAGTTCTTACAATATGCTATAAATTGGTATCAGGAATATGTGAACCAATAGCAGATGGAAAAATAGTAAAGTTATTAGATCAAATGGGAGATATATTCAAAATATTACTTGCAATACTAACATCTATATCTGTTTTGTTAATAATAGGAACAACATTAGTAATAAAAATTTCAAATAGTGGAATGATGTATAAATAAAATTTACACATATATAGTTTTAGAAATAAAGTTACAGATGAGGTGGAAAATGATAGAATTTTTAAGTAATTGGGCAAAAGACATTTGCCTAGCAGTAATAGTTATATCTATATTAGAAATGATATTACCAAATAATAAAAGTAAAAAATATGTAAAGATGGTAATGGGAGTATATTTACTATTTACAATGATATCACCATTTGTAAAAAATTCTAAAAATTTAGATTTAGAAAACATGAATATATATGAGGATATAATGACTTCAAGTGTACAAACAGAAAATGAAATAGATCAAACATCAATGGATAAAAGATTAAATCAAATATATAAGGAAGAATTAGAAAAAGACATTAAAGAAAAAATAGAGAATAAAGGATATATTATAAATAGTTGTAAAGTAGAAGTAGAGTTAAAAGAAAATCAAAAAAATAGTGGAATTAATAAAATAGTTTTAAAGGTAAAAAAGAAGAATGTAGAAAATCAAGAAGAGAATCAAAATTTGGAAAGTAAAATGGTAGAAGAGATACAAAAAATAAAAAAAGTAGAAATAGGAGAAAAGGAAGAGGAAAAAGAAGAAGGTGAACAAAGTATTACAAATACAGATAAAAAGGAAATCAGAAATTTTCTAATAGAAGAATATGGGGTGAGTGAAGAATGTTTAGAAATCAGTTAAAGAAAGTATTTGAAAAAAAAGAAAATACAGATGGAAGTGAAAAGCAGAAAAAGAAAATAGAAAATCTAATATTTTTTGGAGTAATTTTAATTATAACAATCTTGGCAATCAATTTTATATGGAATGGTGATGAAAAAAAAGAAAATAGCAATAATAATGAAATATCGGGAAAACAATTAGCAACACAGAACACTACACAAGAAGTAGTAGAAACAGCCAGTACAAGTAATGAGTTAGAAATAAAGTTAAAAGAAATATTACAAAAAATAAAAGGAGTAGGAGAAGTAGAAGTATTTATTAATTATTCAGAATCAAGTCAAACAATGCCAATGTATGACGAAAACTCCAAAACAAGCACAACAGAAGAAACAGATACTTCAGGAGGAGTAAGAAAAATAGAAGAGACAGACACTCAAAAAAGCATTGTATATCAAGAAAATGATGGAGAAAAAACACCGATAATTCAAAAAACGATTGAACCCAAAATAGAAGGTGCAATAATAACTGCACAGGGAGCAACAGACGCAAACATAAGAACCAGTATAATCCAGGCAGTAGAAGCTGTTACTGGACTTGCAACTCACAAAATTCAAGTATTTACAATGGAATAAAATATTATAAAAATGGAAAGGAGCGTATGATATAAAATATCATACAACAAAAGAAATGTTAAATTTTTTTAAAAAGAATCAAATAATAATTTATGTTATTGCATTTATGCTAGTAACGGCAGGATATTTAAACTATACAAGTAATAATGATATGCAAAGTTTATTATCAAATGCAGACCCAGAACAAATATCTGAAAATACTAATATAGGAGATGCACAATTAGTAAATAGTAATGATGTCATAGAGAATAAGAGTGAAGAACAAAATACAACGTCAGATAATACAATATCTAATACTACTGACACAAATGCAACTAATAGTAACCAAACAGATAGTAATATAGTAGAAGATACAAATGTAAATACTGAAGAAACTGAAACAGAAAAAGAAGAATTAGCTAATGCTAGTAATTCAGATGAATATTTCACAACATCAAAACTAGAAAGAGATACAATGTATTCTCAAATGATAGAAACATATGAAAAAGTATTAAATAGTTCTAACTCATTAGAAACACAAAAACAATCTGCAACAGAAGAAATAAAGAAAATAAATGACACAAAAAATAGTATTATGATATGTGAAAATTTAATAGGAACAAAAGGATTTAAAAATAGCGTCATATTCGTAAATGGAGACAGTATTACAGCAATAATTGGAGCAACAGAATTAAGTCAAGAAGAAGTTGCTCAAATTCAAAACATAATATCAAGAGAAATGAAAGCAGAGATTGAAAATATACATATCGCAATAAAATAAGTGAAAATGGTCAATTGGGGACGGGTACAAATTGACCATTTTAGAATTGATTATTGGTTAATTGAGAGGTGGTTAATTGGGGACGGATACAAATAGACCATTAAAAAATCTTAAAATGTCGAAAAAAGTTGTTGATGAATAAGAAGATAAAGAAAGACTTCTTAAAGTACTTGAATATTTTATGTAAATATGATAATATAGAAAAAAATTTAGGGAGGAAAGTATATGAATCCATTAATTAATGATTTAGTAGAGGAATTACGGAATTTAAAACCAGAAACCACCAATTTGAAAGAAATTTCAAACAAGATAAGTCATGTATTTTCAATGTGTGGCATAAAAGACCATCTTTGGAACGAAAAATGGTTATTGGAGTTTTTTGGTATGAAAGTAAAAATTATAGAAGAAAATATTAGCGATTATGAGCTAACTTCTCATTCAGTCTATAAAAGTAGATTATTTTCAGAATCTTCAGTTACAATTTTTATGAGAAATAGTACTAACAAAGAATTATCACCAGCAGAACGATTGTGGATTTTGAAATATGGAATCACTTTAGATTTGTTTCGACTAGAATGTCAAGAGAAGAAAATTTTAGTATCTTTAAAGTATGAAGCACCTATTCCACAAAGTATAAAATGGACAATTGGTGAAAAAATTTTCTTGTATAGTCTCATAGCTCCATCAGAAGAATATCTATGTTTTTATAAAAACTTTTGGTCTAATATAGATAAATATTATAAAGAAGGTCATGATTGCTTAATTCGAGAAGAGCAGAATACTACTTTTATAATAGAAAAGTTTTTAAGAGAGTTTGGAGCAATATTTTTGCTTAATCATAGATTAGCTACTCTGACTTATGATTTTTGGCATGATATACTTTTTGAGGAGTTGAAAAGCATCACTGATATGGCATATGAAAGTTTAAGAGATACGCATAATTAACCATAATTCCAAATAGAAGATACAGGAAAATATAAGTATATATCCTGTATCTTCTTTAGTATGTTAAAATAAATATTTTTTTCCTATTTCAAATATTAGTCTTTATAGAAAATAAATCAAGAATAGATTTTTCTACAATAAAATTTGAAGTTTTATTTGATATTGTTAAATATGCACATAAATTATGAGATAATTTTAATAATCTTTAATCTTAATCATGCTACTTAAAACATAGCAAAAAAATAAAATAAATTTTTAGAATAAATTTTAGGTGAGTTGTAAAAGTAACTTCCAAAAGAAAAATAAATTTTATAATAAAAAATTGATTAAATACTTGCCAAAAGAAAAAAATTGTGGTAAGATAAAAAAGTCATTTAGGGGTATAGTGTTAATGGTAGCACATCGGTCTCCAAAACCGCCTGTGAGGGTTCGAATCCTTCTACCCCTGCCACAATTAAATATAATTACGTTGAAAAAGAAAAAACGCTGTACATTTATTTAAAGAGAGCAAGTGATGGTGAAATACTTGTAATAAATAAGCATGGGGAGCTTTGGAGTAATATAAAAATCAAGGTGTCTAAAACAAGAAGTTTTAGGAATTAGGGTGGAATCGCGGAAAAACTTTCGTCCCTAGCGTTAGAGCTAGGATGGAAGTTTTTTATTATTTACTACATAATTTTATTATTTCAGATATAATTAGATATAAAAATATAATTAGATTAGATATAAAAATAAAATTTGATTTTAAAATACATTTTTTAAATATATTTTAAAATAAGATGGAAATCATATAATTATATAACTTGCAAAACAAAAAAATATTATAAATAAAAGTAAGCAAAAAATTAAAATTAAAATTATAATTAAAAATATAAATATAAATAAAAATATAATTAAAATTATAAATAAAAAATATAAATAAAGGAGGAATTAGTATGTTAAAATCTATGGAAACAATAGTAAATCTATGTAAAAACAGGGGATATATATATCCAGGGTCAGAAATTTATGGAGGTCTAGCAAATACTTGGGACTATGGTCCACTTGGAAATGAATTAAAAAATAATATAAAAGCAGCTTGGAGAAAAAAATTCATACAAGAAAATCCACATAACGTAGGTCTTGATGCAGCAATTTTAATGAATCCAGAAACATGGGTAGCATCAGGACATATAGGAGGTTTTTCAGATCCATTAATAGACTGTAAAGAATGTAAAACAAGACATAGAGCAGATAAATTAATAGAAGAATGGACACATGAACAAGGTAAAGACATGATTGCAGATGGTATGACAGAAGAGCAATTAATAAATTTTATAAAAGAAAACAAAATACCATGTCCTAAATGTGGAAAAACAAATTTTACAGATATACGTAAATTTAATTTAATGTTTAAAACATTCCAAGGAGTAACAGAAGACACAACTTCAGAAATATATTTAAGACCAGAAACAGCACAAGGTATATTCGTAAACTTCAAAAATGTATTAAGAACAACAAGAAAGAAAATGCCTATGGGAATTGCTCAAATAGGAAAAGCATTCAGAAATGAAATTACTCCAGGAAATTTCACATTTAGAACTCGTGAATTTGAACAAATGGAATTAGAATTTTTCTGCAAACCAGGAGAAGATTTAGAATGGTTTGAATACTGGAGAAACTTCTGTAAAAATTGGTTATTAAGTCTTGGAATGAAGGAAGAAAATATAAGATTAAGAGATCATAGCAAAGAGGAATTAGTATTTTATAGTAAAGCTACAACAGATATAGAATTTGCATTTCCTTTTGGTTGGGGAGAATTATGGGGAATTGCAGATAGAACAGATTACGATTTATCTAGACATATGGAACATTCAAAACAAGATTTATCATATTTAGATGCAGAGACAAACGAAAAATATGTACCATATTGCATCGAACCATCATTAGGATGTGACAGAGCAGCATTAGCATTCTTATGCAACAGCTATGAAGAACAAGAAATTGCAGAAGGAGATATAAGAGTTGTCCTACACTTACATCCAGCATTAGCACCATTCAAAGTAGCAGTATTACCATTATCAAAAAAATTATCAGATAAAGCAGAAGAAATATATACAAAATTATCTAAAAAATTCATGTGTGATTATGATGTAGCAGGAAGTATAGGAAAAAGATATAGAAGAGAAGATGAAATAGGAACACCATATTGTGTAACAATAGATTTTGATACTTTAGAAGATGATTCAGTAACAATAAGAGATAGAGACACAATGGAGCAAGTAAGAGTAAAAATAGACGAATTAGAAGATTGGATATCTAAAAAAATTGAATTTTAAAAATGCGAACATTTGGGACACTCCATTTTGTTCGGAAAAATTTTTTCCGAACAAAATGGAGTGTCCCAAATGTTCGCCAAATATTCGTGGATTTAAAGATAAAGATCTTTTTCATATAAATCTTCAATATAAACATCTTTCTCTTCAAAATTATCAACAAAACCAACTTTAGCTACATGTTGATTTATTCCTTGAATCCAAACAGGTCTTTCATCATAAAAAACATCACATTTTTCCTTATTATCTAAAATTTCATGAACACGATTTATATTCATAAAAATTCCTCCCATCTTTTTCTTTATTAAAAAGTATATCCAAATTTTAGAAAAATATAACTAAATTGAGAAATATAATTAAAACAAAAGATAAATAAACATATAACCAAAGTAAAAAAAATTAAAACAAAAAATAAATAAAAAATAAATAAAAAATATAACTAAATTAAGAAATAAAATTAAAGCAAAAGAATAATAAAGATATAGCTAAATTAAGAAATAAAATTATAACGAAAAATAATAAAAATATAACCAAATTAAGAAATATAATAAAACAAAAAATATAACTAAATTAAAAAATATAAGCAAATTAAAAAATATACTATGAATTTATAAAAAAATATGGTAATATAAAAAAGTAGCTTTAAATATGAAAGAAATTAATACAAATATTTTTACATCTGTAGATGTATTACACATCTTTTTTCTTATGCAATCATTTTAAGATGTAAAACAAAAATTGATTGTAAATATATATTACGAGGTAGGATAAAAATATGAAAATACAATATAAAGATAAAATCTATACAAAAGAAGAGCCAATAACTATATGTGAATTATTAAAAGATGAAATAAAAAATAGTGAACATGAAGTTATAGCAGCAATATGGAATAATGAATATGTAAATTTAGAATATCAAATAAACGAAGATGGAATAATAGAATTAATAGATACTTCATCAAAAGAAGGAATGAAAGTATATAGAAGAACTTTAACATATTTACTTGGAAAAGCATTTGAAAAGTTATATCCAAATGAAAGAATGGAAGTAGAATATCAATTGTCAAATGCAATGTTCTGTGAAGTAGAAAATAAAATAGTAACACATAAAATGATAGATGAAATGAAAAAAGAGTTAGAAAAAATAGTTGAAGCAGATTTACCAATAAAACAAGTTATAATGAATAGAGATGAAGCTACAGAATTTTTTGAAAAGACCAAGACATCTAAAGGAAGATTACAATTAGATTTAGAAGGAAATGAAAAAATATATATATATTACTGCGAAGATTATTATAACTATTGCTACGGAACATTAGGAAGTAAAACAGGAATGGTAAAGAAATTTGAAATAAAAAAATATAATGATGGATTTTTAATAAGATATCCTAGTTCAAAAAATCCAGAAGTTATGCCAGAATTCATAGAAAACAAAAAATTAGCATGGGCAATAGATGAATATGATGACATACATAAAATATTAAATGTGGATAGAGTATATAAATTAAATCAAGCAATAGAAGAAAACCGAATAAAAGATGTTATATTACTAGCAGAAGCATTACATGAAAAGAAAATAGCAAATATTGCAGATAATATAGCTAAAAATAGAAAAGTAAAAATGGTATTAATAGCAGGTCCATCATCATCAGGAAAAACAACATTTGCACAAAGGTTAGGAATTCAATTACGATTAAATGGTTTAAAACCTGTAACAATTTCAGTAGATAATTATTTCGTAGAAAGAAGTGAAACACCAAGAGACGAAAATGGAGAATATGATTTTGAATGTATAGAAGCAATTGACCTAAATTTATTTAATGACCACTTAACAAAATTGTTAAATGGAGAAGAAGTAGAAATGCCTGAATTTGACTTTATAGAGGGAACTAAAAAATACAATGGCAAAAAAACAAGAATGGCTGAAGATGAAATTTTAGTAATAGAAGGAATACATTGCTTAAATGATAAATTAACAAGTAAAATATCAAAAGAACAAAAATATAAGGTATATATAAGTGCATTGACAGTATTAAATTTAGATAGATTTAATAGAATTTCAACAACAGATACAAGATTAATTCGTAGAATAGTAAGAGATAATCAATTTAGAGGATATACAGCAAAACATACAATAGGAACATGGAATAAAGTTAACGAGGGAGAAGAAAAAAATATATTTCCATTTCAAGAAAGTGCAAATGTAATATTTAATACATCATTAATTTATGAGTTAAATGCTTTAAAGCCAGTTGTTATGCCTTTATTAGAAGAAATTTCTAAAGAAGACAAAGAGCATGCAGAGGCACAAAGACTGATAAATGCATTGAAATATTTTGAGGAGATTCCAAAAGAATATATACCAAATAATTCTTTATTAAAAGAATTTTTAGGTGGAGGAGATTTTAAATATTAATAATTACTTTAAAATTGTAATATTAGTAGAAAGATAGGTAAGAAAATGGAACAGAAAAAATTTACAAAAATAGATGAGGAATTCATTTGTGAAAATTGCGGGAAAGAAGTAAAAAAATTAGGATATACATGTAGAGACCATTGCCCATATTGCTTATACTCTAAACATGTAGATAAAAATCCAGGTGATAGAGCAGAAGAGTGCCAAGGAGCTTTAGAACCTATTAGTGTTGAGATGAATCCAAAAAAAGGATATGTAATTATATATAAATGTAAGAAATGTGGAACAATAAGAAAAAACAAGGCTGCGACTGATGATAATATGGACTTAATTATAGAACTTAGTAGTAGGCAGGTATTTAATTAGTTTTAGTAATTAGTAAATAGAAATAATGGAAGAATCACAAATAGTTGAGACTCTTCCATTATTTTTTACAAGAAAATGTTGAGATTTTTTGAATTCAGTATATTTTATCACCTCAACATTATTATAACCTCTGTTTTAAATAACCCATTTTTATAAAATTTTAAATTTTTACTTAACCAATTTTTATTCAGATTCCTAAATTAATTCATCAAAGAATAAACTATAGATATCCTCTTATTTTATAAAATAATAGAAAAGATAGAAAACAATAAGAAATCGCACACATACATTCTTACACTAACTAAACTATCCTATTAAGATTTCCATTAGTAAAATCTTTTCCTTCAAACCTTTTCGAAGATTTAACAGTATCTATTATCTTATTTATTTCAAAAATATTTTCATCCAAAATATCAATTCTAGCAAAATCAATATCAAATGCATTTATTTTACAAGAAAATATTTTACTATTATATATTGTTGTTACTGTCTGAATAGGGTCTGGCAATATCCTAAACTTCATATTTAATCGGTCTTGTAAGTAATACTTATTATCTGTTTGACATTTTTGCATACATGTAGGATAGCACTTATCAGTTTGACCAAGTAAGCAATAATTCATATTAAGCAAAGGAGTTCTACCATAAACAATTAATTCAGTATCTAAAATTTCATTTTTTAATAAGGATATAATAGTTTTTCTATCAAGTTCTGGCGAAATTGTATATCTAATAGCTCCTAAATCTTTTAATTCTGAAATAGTATATTCATTAAAAACATTAAAAGTATAATTACAAATAATTTCAAGTTTTTTATCAAACTTATTTGATAAATCTCCAAGTAATTTAAAATTACATATATTTGAGATTACAAAACCATTAATATTAAATTTTGACAAAGTTTGCTCTATATTAGAATATAATAAATTCTTATAATTTGATTGTATTATAGTAGGCAAATATATGTATAAATTAGCTTTTTTATCTAGAATATTAATTATAGAGCTATAATCTTTATTTACAAAAAATTTTAATGGTATATAAATGTTTTTCACATCAGATAATTTTGAATAATCATATTGAGGATTAAGTATATTTAAAAGTAAAGATATATTTGCACTAGTTTCATTCATATTATCCGAAACATTTAATAAATCTTCATTATTACTATCAATAAGATTTACAGATGAATCATCTACTACATTATTAGAATTTATCAAATCATCATCAAGACCTTGTATAGAAGAATTATCATTAAATAATAAACCTATTTCTTTCTGATTATTCGTATTAAATAAATCTTTAGGCAAGTTCCTTGAAATATTTTTAATAGCAGTAGTTGTTAATTTTTCTAAAACAATTCTTCTTAAATCATTTAAGTAACTAATTTTAGGTAAAAATAATCCATCATCAAGAGTAACAGTAATTTTTTCGAATTTATATGGAGTATCATTAGTTTTATTAATTTGCTTAATAACAGAATCCTCATCAATAGGACGATTTATTGCAATTTCTGGAATAACAGATGAAGTATATTCCACCTCTAAATTTTTATAAATAGGAAAATTACTTAACGAAGAAATAGATATTTTAATAGGTGAATTCTTCTTAATAGTTATATGAGCACTTAATGGTATTTTTTTGTTTTCTTTCAAAATACTTTCTTTAGCACGATTAATCAAATTTTTCGAAGACATTTTATATACAGAATCACCTAAAGTAATTTTTCCTTTAATTCTTCCTAAAATAACTGTTTGAGAAACAGAAGATGAATCAATATTTTTACCATTTACATCCATCAATTCAGAAATAGTATATAATTTTGTTTCTTGAGGCAAAGAAATTGTATCTCCTATAGAAATTGGTTCATTCAATTTTACAGATATATGACCTTTTTTAGCATCATATTTTTGTATCTTACCCAAAAATAATCCCATATTATTAGGCTTATCTTTAAACACAAGATTTCTATTAGCACTTTTTTGTAAATGACCTGGTGAAGACATACCACGATTAAATACTTGAAGCAAATCTTTTCTATCAGATTCCTCAACAACATAAGGAGAATCTGACAAAGCTAAATCTATATATTTTCTATAAATTTTAGTGACAATTGCAACATATTCTGGATTTTTCATTCTACCTTCTATTTTTAAGCAATCAATACCTGCATTAATTAAATCAGGAATAAAATCCAAGGTACAAAGGTCACGAGTACTTAATAAATAACCTTCATCTATTTTTTTATTATTTTCTAGTAATTTAAAAGGAAGTCGACATGTTTGAGCACATTTACCACGATTTCCAGAACGACCGCCAAGCATACTAGAAAATAAACATTGACCAGAATATGAAATACATAAAGCGCCATGTATAAAAGTTTCAATTTCAATAGATGTGTTCTTACAAATATAAGCAATTTCATTAAGAGATAATTCTCTTGAAAGAACAACTCTTTTAAATCCTAATTTTTCTAATTCCAAAGCACCGTTTAAATTATGCACAGTCATTTGAGTACTTCCATGAATAGGTAAATCAGGAAAAGCTTTAATTAATTTTCTCGCAAGCCCTAAATCTTGAACAATAATAGCATCAATACCAGATTCATAGGCAAAACTTGCTAATTCAAATGCTTCATCAAATTCAGAGTCCTTAATTAAAGTATTTAAAGTTAAATTAGTTTTTACGCCACGTAATTTAGCATAACAAATAGCCTCTTTTAAAGTATCCTTATCAAAATTAGAGGCAAAAGCTCTGGCACTAAAGCTAGAAGCACCAAAATAAACACTGTCTGCACCATTTTGGACAGCAGCTTTTAAACAATTAAAATCACCAACAGGTGAAAGTAAATCTACCATAAGAACGTCTCCTTTTATATTCATAAGTTTACTACATTATATCACAATAAAAATAAAAAGAAAATATTGACGAAAAAAAACACAAATGATATAATGAGAATGTCAAAAAAACGCAAAAAATGTAACTAGAGAATTTATTAGAAAACTAAAGAAGTAGGAGGAAATAGAGAAAAAATGGAGAATTTAAAAAAGCTAATTTCACTCATATTGATTTTTATATTGCTAACATCTATTTTTCTTATATTAGGAGAAAAAGAAGTTCAGGCAATTTCACAAACAATTAGTTCAGATATAAATAGTTTAGATGACTCTCAATATCCAGGGATAAAAAGTATGATTCAAACATTACAATCGCAATATCCAAACTGGAATTTTAAAATCTTATATACAGATTTAGAATGGAATGATGTAATTGCAGGAGAATATCAAGGACATGGAGGAAGTCCTAAAAATTTAGTACAATATTCAAATAATTATAAAGGTGCATGGATTTGTCCAATTTGTGGAAATAGACCATATGATAATGGTAGTTGGAGATGTGCATCAGAAGAAGCAATAGCATATATGATGGATCCAAGAAATTCATTAAATTCATCAGATATCTTTCAATTTGAAGAACTAACAAATCCAGGATGTGATATAAATACAGTAAGAAGTATGACTCAAGGAACATTTTTACAAGGACATGAACAAGGAATTGTAGATACAGCGAATAGTTATGGAGTAAACGGATATTATATAGTAGCAAGATTAATTCAAGAACAGGGAAGAGATGGTTCAGTATTAGTCTCTGGCGCTTCAGGATATTATAATGCATTCAATATTGCTGCAACAGGAAATACAGAAGCAGAAGTAATAGCAAATGGATTAGCATATGCACAAAAAATGGGTTGGACTACATTAGAAGCATCAATCCAAGGTGGGATAAGCTTCGTTGCAGATAATTATATAAAAAATGGTCAAAATACATTATATTTACAAAAATTCAATGTAACAACAAGCTCAAATGGACCATATGTTCATCAATATCAACAAAATATTTTAGCAGCACAATCAGAAGGAACAACATTAAGAAATACATATATTGAGACAAATTCAATGGCTTCATCACATACATTTATAATACCAGTATATAAAAACATGCCAGCACAAGCATCACCTAGACCAGATGGTTCAGGAAATGCAACAGTAAGTTCAGATATAGTAAGAGTAAATGTTGAAAGTACCTTAAGATTAAGAAATGCACCTAATGGAGGAACTACAGTAGGAACATTAAGAAAAGATGAAATCGTAACAAGGCTAGAAAAGGCAACAGAAAAAGTAGCAGGAACATATTGGGATAAAGTAAGAAAATCAAATGGAACTATAGGATATGCAGCAAGAGAAACATATGACGATGAATCACCATATAAACTATATCTTGTACCAGTAGATACAGGAGCAGGCACAGGAGGAAATACAGGTTCTGGTGGAAACGAAAATTCAGGAGGAACAGAAGAGCCAAGTATAACTAATGGTGATGTAAACAACGATGGAAGAATAACATCTAGTGACTATGTTTTAATAAAAAATAGTATAATGGGAACAGTTAACCTAGATGAAAGACAACAAAAAGCAGCAGACGCAAATCATGATGGAAGAGTAACATCTAGTGACTATGTTATGATAAAAAATTACATAATGGGAACAATAAGTTCTCTATAAAAAGGAGAAAATTATGAGTAAAATAAAAAATTTAGCATATATAATGATATTTTTAATAGTATTATTTGCATTAGCACCAAAGTCAGAAGCAGCAGGTTTAGTAATAGCATTTTCTAAATCAACAGCAAATGTTGGAGACACAGTAACTGTAACAGTAACAGGAAGTGGGGTAACAGGAAAAGTAAATTTAAGCGTATCTGGAAATGCCACACTATCTCAAAATAGTGTATGGGTAGATAATAACTCAACAAGTGTAACAGCAACAATTACAGGGACTGGTTCAATAAGAATTACAGCAACTGCAGCAGATATGGCAGATTCTACAACATCAGATCCATATTCAGGAGCAACAGCAGGAACAATTACAGTTGCAAATTCATCTAGTGGAACAGGTTCATCTGGGGGAACAAGTAATTCCGGAGGTTCAAGTAATTCTGGAGGAACAAGTTCAAATGGAAGTACAAGTACTACAAAATCAAGTAATGCAAACTTAAGCAATCTTGGAATTAGACCAAATGATTTTTCAGGATTTAAGCCAGGAACAACATCATATACAGTAACAGTACCAAATGATGTATCATCAGTAGAAATATATGCAAGTAAAGGACAAAGTGGTCAAAGTATCTCTGGTACAGGAAATAAAACTTTACAAGAGGGAGCAAATACATTTAAAGTAGTAGTAACAGCAGAAGACGGAAAAACAAAAAAAACATACACACTTACAATAAATAGAGAAGCAAAATCAGATACTGAAACTCCAGAAGAAACAGAAAACACAGAAAATACAGAAAACCCAGAGAATACAGAGAATGGAGAACAAGTAGAGGAAGAAAATACAGAATTTGGATTAAAAGAATTATCAATAGAAGGAATAACACTTTCACCAGAATTCAAAACAGATGTATATGAATACACTGCTAAATTAATAGGAGAAGCAACAAGTTTAAAACTAAATACATCAACGACAGCTGAAAATGCAAAAGTAGAAATAACAGGAAATGAAAATTTACAAGAAGGAGAAAATATAGTAACAATATTAGTAACAAATGAATCAGGAGATGAAACAGTAGCATATCAAATAAAGGTGACAAAAAGTCTAGTAGATGAAGAAGCACTAGCAAAACAAAGAGAAATTGAAGAACAAGAAAAGCAAAGAAAAATCATTATAATATCAGCAGTAGTAGCAGCAATAATTATAATAGCAATAATAATTATTATTCGACATAGAAGAAATAAAAAATTAGCAGAAGAATATACAGTTCCATTTATGAATATGAATCAATATGATGATGAAAATAATTATGATGATACTTATTCAGATGATGATGATTCATATCAAAAAATAACAAATAAATTTTTACATAAAGAAAATGCAGATTTAGAAAGCACTAAAGATATACCAGTAATTCAAGACAACTATAGTGTTGGAAATGAAAACGCATCAATAGAGCAAAACAACATAAAAGAAGATAATAATACAGAAAGAAATAAAATGCCTGAATTTACATCAACAGTAGATGAAGAAAAAGATGAAAAAGCTAAATTAAGAGAAGAATATTTAAATCAATCATTTGAAACAATGGAAGATTTTGATGAAAAACCAAGTAGAAAAAGACATAGTAAAGGAAAGAGATTTAAAAAATAGATGAATACATATAAAATAAGAAAAACAGTAAAAAACTTTATAATAAATGTAAAAAACTTAATAAAAGAAAATCCAAAAATAACAATAATTATGATATGTGTACTAATATGTATAATAATAATAGCTTTAGTATTTTCATATATAGAAAGCAATAAAGATAAACAAAAATATGTAATATATGATGGAAAAAATTTAAATGAGGACAAATATCCTGGATATAAAGAATTAATTGATAATTTAAAGGAAAATCATCCAAATTGGACTTTTACATTATTTTACACAAAATTAGATTGGAATGATGTAATAAAAAATGAGGGACATTCTGATGAAAGAATATCCCCATTAAACTTAATACCAGATTCTAGTAAATATCCAGAAGACTGGAAATGTGAAATAGACAAAGATAAGACATTTGATAATGGAACATGGCTATGTGCTTCAGACAAGGCAATAAAAAACCAAATGGATCCAAGAAACATCCTAAATGATGAAAATATATTTCAATTTTTAGAATTAAGATATACAGAAGGTGCACACACAGTAGATGGAATAAAATCAATAACAGAAAATACATTTCTTCAAGGAGATAACATATCACAAGCACTTATAGAAGCAGGAAAGAAAGCAAATGTAGACCCGTATTTCATTACTTCAAGATTAATTCAAGAACAAGGAAGAAAAGGAACAGTTCTATCACTAGGATATGAATATAATGATAAAACAATATACAATCCATTTAACATAAATGCAACAGGAAATTCAAGCGAAGAAATAATACAAAATGCAGCTCAATATGCATATGAACAAGGATGGGACACATTAGAAAAAGGATTAATTGGTGGAGTAGAATTCGTGAAAAAGGGATATATAGATAGAGGGCAAAATACACTATATCTCCAAAAATTTGATATTGTTAATAGTGACGGAAGTCTTTATACAAATCAATATATGCAAAATCTATTAGCGCCAGAATCAGAAGCTAACAATATGTTAGAAATATATAAAGCTTCTGAAACAGTAGATAGTAATTTAAACTTTATAATTCCATTATATGAAAATATGGATGTAGAAATAACTGAATAAAAAATTCATTAAAATAGATGAAAAAAAATAAAAATGTGGTATAATATATATTGTTATACCACAAATATGCCAATATAGCTCAGTTGGTAGAGCAACGGATTCGTAACCCGTAGGTCAGCAGTTCGATTCTGCTTATTGGCTCCAATGACGTTTCTGTTCGAACTTTTTTAGAACAGTGATATGAAAATCAATCAGTAAAATGGTTGATTTTTTCTTTTGTAAAAAATCATCCTAATTCTATATGGAAAATCTTACATATATTGAGCCACATAGAGTGATTATTAAAAATATTACTTTTCTAGTTTTCAATTATTCTAATGATGTTTATATTTCTTTTTTGTTAGATTGGAGGTTTGAAAATTGAACGAAGAAAAGAAAAAATGTGGATTGTATATGAGAATTTCAACAGAGGATCAAGCTAGAGAAGGTTTTAGTCTTCCAGAGCAAAAAGCAAGATTAGAAACTTTTTGTAAATTCAAAGGTTATGAAATAATAGACTATTATACAGATACTGGAATAAGTGCTAAAACTGATAATCATAGATCACAGTTTGAAAGATTAAAAAATGATATAAAGTCAAAAAAGATAAATACTATTGTTGTCCTAAAATTAGATAGAATAACAAGAAGTATTTACAACTGGGAAAATCTAATGACATTCTTAGATGAGAATGATGCCTGCCTCGATTGTGTAAATGATGAAATAAATACAACAAGTGCAAATGGCAAGATGATTTCAAGATTATTGATGAGTGTAAGTCAAAATTAAATTGAAAGAACTAAAGTAGGCATGGCAGGTGCAATAAAACTAGTGTAATAAAAGATACTACTCCTATTTCAGTAGGTGTTAAGCCAGTAAAATTTTGCGAAGAAAATGCTGAAGAAACAAGTTAACGTGGCACGTTTTGTTTTTACTTTAGTAAAAATGAAAGTGGTGATAGTTAATTTATGCCTCGCAGAGCCCCCGAGTTATGATAGTATGTCATAACGGGTTAGGACTTATGGCAAAGCCAAAGTCCTATGCTACGAAGAAAATTCAAAGGAGGGATTTTATGGAGCAAGAATTAGCATATTATTTTCACTTAGGTAGTAATAAAAATAAAAGTAAATTAGCAAAGAAAGTTGCAAAAGAGATTGTATCTGGTACTACTTCCTTATCTAATAATGCAATTCAAAATGCGAAAGATTTATCAGATGTTAATAAACACAATTTAAGAGATTATGATAATCAGGGACAAAATCAAGTAGCTTTATATTTATTTAATTCAATAAAATTGGAAAAATAAGTAAGAAATTACAATGTTCGCTTGTTTTTTTGGTGTAAAACAGAGTATAATGTAAACATCCTTTTCATAAAGGAAATCTTTTTGAATGGGGTGAAGCTATATGACCAATGCAGAACTAATCTTGAAATTAGTTGAAATGCTTATTGAATTTGAAAAGAAACAACAATCAGAAAAAGCTAATGGACAGAATGGTCAGAGCAGGGATTAGTACATAACTAATCATAAAGGGATAGTAACTTCCATTTGCTATTCCTTTATTTTTATACAAAACAAAAGAGATGCCTTCTTCCATTGCACCTCTTTCTAACTATATGACTTCTGCAGAACTTTAGTCAAATTTTTAAGCTATTTATATCTTACTACGAAAAAATGAATTTGTCAAACGATTTTCAAAAAATAAAATTTTTGTAACATTTGTAAAATAAAAGACCACCACCAATTAAAATATATCATATTGTATATCTTAATTAGTGGTAAGTCAGTGCTATTTTTTGATATAAACTCGATAATCTCCGTTCCGATACACAAGCTCAATTCCAAACTGGTTTAATAAATATGCAACTTGAAATGAGAATTCACACTCAATACTAAAAAGAATAAAACATTCTTCATCGTGAGTATATCTAAAATACTCATTACTCAAATTCTCAGTTACCTCATCTACTGCTTCAGAAAATGTATAAAATGTACAAGATACCATATCGTCAATTTGGGCTTGAATATCTTCTCCATGAATTACATCATAAACTAATTTGTGTAATGCACCTACAAACTCCCGTTCATCTGAATCATTCAAGTCAAATCCAGCTTCAGTTGCTTTCATATCAAAAAATTTTTTATTATCTGTCATATCCTTTTCCTCCTATTATAAGTCATTTGACTGTTGCTTTGAAATATATGTTAACATCTAATAATAATAGATGGAGCTGCATTAAATATATTTGAAATGGATTTCTCCATATATAATATATTATATCATATTATGTCAATCTCGTCAAAAGTTTTATAAAATTATTGCAATTCATAAAAAATATGATATACTTTAATCAATTGATTGATATTTGTATCAATCGTTAAGAGAAAAGTTGTAGATAACTACGACGTTCGCTCCAAATTATAACAACTTACGAACTATAAGGTTGGTAGGTTGTTTTTTCGTATAAAACTAATATGTTCTCTTTCTGGAAAGGAGGACATTTTTAATGCTTAAATTTAAGATAATACAAGAATTAAAACCTAATGAGGAATTATTGGAAATTATTAAAAATTATAATTACACAATTAAGAACGGAAAGATTAAGCATTTAATAGCTACAAATTTACAATTTATAGAGCCTACTGAATATCTAATTACATATCCAATAACTCTTACAATACTAGAGTACAAAGCAAATGAAATATCTAGTAAACCATTCTATATTAAGGAATATCAGCAGAAATATAATCTCAAAGAAGTTAAACAAATTCTTATAAAATTGAAAATTTAGCCTTCATATTATGCCATTCAATTCAGGAAACAAGTAAGGAACAAATCTTTTGTCAAATTTTAAATACATTAATTTAAGAAAATCCTTTCAAGGAATATAAATTATAAATTTTAAAATTTGACTTGCAAAAACGCTTTTTAGATAGGAAACATATGAAGGAGGATATTTTATGAGATGTGGAGTTTATGTAAGAGTATCAACAGAAGACCAAAGAGATAATGGTTATTCTATTGATTCACAGT
>CALXJT010000002.1 GCA_944388695.1 uncultured Clostridia bacterium | reverse complement strand
AACAAAAAAGAGTGTCCCAGATGTTCGCAAAAAATACTCGCAAATATATTGCAATAAAAATAAAATAAAGTTATAATAAAATGAAATGTGTTTGAAAGGAGAATTTTATGTATAAAATTGTTGCAGTTGATTTAGATGGAACAATGCTAAATAGTTATGGCATTGTAACAGAAAATACTAAAGATGAAATAAAGAAAGTAATTGAAAATGGAACAGATGTAATAATTGCATCAGGTAGACCAGTGGATTCTATAAAAACAATAGCTCAAGAGATAGGAAGTAAAAATTACTTTATAGCAGGAAATGGTTCAATAATATATGATATACAAAATCAAGAAATAATATATGAAAAATTTTTAAGTAAGGAAAAGGTTTTAGAGATTATAAAAATATGTGAGGAAAATAGCATATCATATAATGTATATACAGAAAACACAATAATAGCAAAATCATTAAAATACAATGTACTTTATTATCATAAAGAAAACTTGAAAAGAGAAGAAGGAAAGAGAACACATATTACTATTGTAAACAATGTGGCAGAATATATACAAAGGATGGAAAATCCAAAATTTTTAAAATTTACAATATGTGATGAGAGTAAAGTTGTATTTCAATCAATAATGAAAAAACTTAAAAAAGTAAGTAATATAGAAGTATTAGAAGTATTACATATGTCACGTAAAATTATAAGACAGGGGACAGAAGAAATTCCAATTGAGTATTATTATACAGAAATAACATTAAAAGATGTAGATAAATGGAATGCATTAACATATTTAATGGAGAAATTAAATGTAGATAGAAGTGAAACAATAGCGATAGGAGACAATATAAATGATAAGAAAATGATAGAAAATGCAGGAGTGGGAATCGTAATGAAAGGAAGTACTCCGATAGTTACAGAAATAGCAGATTATATAACTGATGGGAATAATGAAGAAGGTGTAGCTAAAGCTTTAGAAAAATACTGTACATGATTTACATTTAGACTCACATAAAAAGTATTATTAAATGCTACAAAAACATTAAAAAATATTTTTGATACACAAAGAATACATATAAAAACAAAATATTACAAAAATATTACAAGATTATTAATTTTTTATGACACAAGTATAAATTATTGATTTTAAAACATGATTGAGTTAAAATAAAAATAAAGGTTATTTTGTAGAAAAGCCACAAAAAAAGAAAGAATAAAGGAGGAATTTGTAATGGCTATTAATCCAATGCAAAGAAAAGCGAGAAATTCATTTTTATTAGGAATGTTATTAATGTTAGTAATTGCAGGTGCAATTGTAGCACTATTAATATTGCAATTAAAAAATTATAAAGATAAAGAGCAAGCAGAATTAGCTGCGAGTGTAAGTATATACACTTTAAATCAGGATGTAAAATCAGGACAAGTAATAACAAGTGATATGTTAGAACAACAAACTGTAAATAGAAATCTAGTACCACAAGATGCTATCGGAGATTTAACAACATTTGAAAATTATAATTTACAAGACAAAGCAGGAAATCAAATAAGAACAGAATATAATGATGATGATGAACCTGAAATGAAGATAACAATAGGTGGTAGAGATTACACAGTAGAACAAGAAGAAAATACAGAAAACTATTTCTATACAGATAGTGATAATCAAAAACAATATATAGAATTAAATTCAGTGCCAATTGTAGCAAAAGTTGCAATGACAAGAAATACAATATTAACAAGAGAAACAGTAACAAGTGCTGAAAATATTTCTACAAATGATGTAAGACAACAAGAATATAACATGATTATTTTACCAACACAAATAGAAACAGGAGATTATATAGATATACGTATAGCATTACCATCAGGACCAGATTATATTGTAGTAGCTAAAAAAGAAGTAACTGTTCCAGATGTAGCAGGAGTTCCATCATTAGATACAATATGGGTAAACTTATCAGAAGATGAAATACTTTTATTAAGCAATGCAATAGTAGAAGCATATCGCATTGATGGTGCTAGATTATATGCAAATATATATACAGAACCAGGAATGCAAGAAGCATCACAAATTACATATACACCAAATGGTGATGTAGCAAGATTAATAAGTGAAAATCCAAATATTGTACAAGATGCTAAAACAGAATTACAAGCACGTTATAGTACATATCAAAGAAATAATGTAATTAATTCAGCAATAATTAATAGTGAAAATGGAGATGAAAATGTAAGTACAAGAGTACAAGAAGATGCACAAGCAACACAAGATCAAAGACAAGAATATCTAGAGGGGCTAGCATCATCAAATACAGCTACAACTACAAATACAACTACAACTGAATAGGAGGAAAAAAATGAAAAAAGTAGGATTTATAGGGGCATTTGATAAGATAGATTTAATTTTGAATTTAGGAAAAATAATATCAGAAATGAAAAATAAAGTATTAATAGTAGATTCAACATCTCTTCAAAAAGCAAGATATATTGTCCCAGCTATAAGTCCTACTACTTCATATATTACCGATTTTGAGGATATGGATGTAGCAGTAGGATTTAAAGATATAGGACAAATAAAACTATATTTAGGAATAGATGGTAATGGAGAATTACCATATGATGTAGTATTAGTCGATGCTGATTCAGCAGAACGCATAGAAGAATTCGGATTGAAAAAAGCAGATAAAAATTATTTTGTAACAGCATTTGATTTATACTCTCTAAAAAAAGGACTAGAAATAGTACGAGAAGTTAAAGAACCAATGAAATTAACAAAAATATTATTTGCAAAAGAAGTATTAAAAGAAGATAATGATTATTTAAACTTTTTATCACTAGGATTTAAAATAGAATGGGAAGAAGATAGAATATATTTTCCAATGGAAAATGGAGATTTAAGTATTATTGCAGAAAACCAAAGAGTTGCAAAAATAAAATTCAGAAGATTAAGTGCTCAATACAAAGATAGTTTAGTATACATCATTCTACAGATTTTAGATACAAATGAATCAAATGTAAGAAGAGTAGTTAAAAACATCGAAAAAGGAGTATAAAGATGGCAATTATTACATTTTTAAACAGTCAAAAAGAAGAAACTGGAAAAACCATGTCAATAGCAGCTATTGCCACATATATGGCAATAGAACATAATTATAGAAATATAATCATTTCAACAACAGATAAGGAAGATAGATTAAGAAGATGCTTTTGGCAAGATCAAAAGAAGAGTAAATTTAATTTGGGGATATTTGGACCTAATACAAGTAATATATTAGAGAAAGAAAGTGGAGTAAGAGGTATAGCTAAAATGATACGAAGCAACAAAATTACCCCTGAAATGATTACAAATTATACAAAAGTTGTTTTTAAAGACAGATTAGAAGTATTACTAGGTGAAGAAAAAGTTTCAGATGATGAAGATATATCTCAAAATTATCCAGAAATTATAACAACTGCAGGGCAATATTATGATAGAGTTTTTGTTGATTTGGATTTTAATGTAGAAGAAGATATAAGAAATAAAATAATAAAAAAATCAGATATAATAGTTATAAACTTAAATCAAAGATTAAGCAGTATAGAAAAATTTAGACAAACTAAAGAAACAAACCCATTATTACAATCTTCAAAAACATTATTATTAATAGGAAGATATGATAAATTTTCAAAATACAATGCAAAAAATATTTCAAGATATCTAAAAGAAAAAAATCAAGTACTAACAGTACCATATAATACATTATATTTTGAAGCAACAGATGAAGCAGGAGTTCCAGATTTATTCTTAAGATTTAAAAAGTTTATAGACCCAGAAGATAGAAATGCTATATTTATAGAAGAAATAAAAAGAGCTTCTGAAAATATTAATTATAGATTACAAGCTTTACAAGCTGGTCTATAGAAAGGAGATATCAAATGACCATAACAAATATATTATTAACATTAGTTGTCATTGTAGCAGCAGTTATGGCGGTATTTTACTATATCAAAAAGAAGAAAAAAGAAGAAGTAGAAAAAGCCGTAGATGTAGATGATAAAACATATACATTAGATAAGATGAAAGACTTTGTAAAAAGAAGACTAGATGAAATCACAAAAGTCAATCTATATGATATAGGTTTATCAGAAGAGGAATTAAAAAGAAGAAAAAATAAAAAATATGAATTAAAAAAGGCTTTAAAAGGCTGTACATATGGCGATGTAAATGATAAAAAATATGTTCAAGAATTAATATATGATTTGTTATCAACAGAATATGGAGTTGATGAAACAAACATATCTAAAGCAATACCATTTGATATACCATCATTATTAACAGCACAAGATAAATTCGATATATTATTATATGCATATAAAAAAGACTTTGGATATGAAGCATTAACAGAAATAATAAAAAAATATAATTTGGCAGAATTAAAATATGTAGAAGGAGAATCAAAACCTTCATATGTAATAACTGCTAAAGAAATAGAAGATATATATGATAAAGAAAATATCCAATTAACATTTTCAGATAAACTATCTGTAGTAGTACAAAGAATTTATCAACACTATAAAGGATATAGTAGTATTGATGAAGTACGTGATATGAATATAGATGGTGTATCTGGTGGTGTATCTGGTCTTCCAGAAAGCTTTTTAAGCCAAGTTGCACAAACAGCATCTGGAGATTATCTAAACCAAGTAGCAGAACACAAAGTACCAAGAGCATGTGATAGTATATGGATATTCTTCCAAGGTAAATCTATACGTTTAGCATTTTTATCATTTGGAACAGAAGCAGAATTAAAAAGAGTTTGTCAAAATATATATAAATACAATAACCCTGGACAATTATCAGATACAAATGGTTATAAAATCAATGAAATGAAAGATGGTTCTCGTGTAGTTGTAGTAAGACCAAGTTTCTCTGAAACATGGGCATTCTTCGTAAGAAAATTCGACGTAAAACGTGCTACATTAGAGCAACTAGTAAGAGACCCAGGAAAAGAAGATGCAATAGAATTATTAAAATTCCTAGTTAAAGGAGCAAGAATCACAGCAATCACAGGTGAGCAAGGTTCTGGTAAAACAACACTTTTAATGGGAATGATAGAAAATATATATGAAACAATGAACATCCGTGTTCAAGAGACTGCATTCGAATTACACTTAAGAAAAATATATCCAACAAGAAACATTTTAACATTTAGAGAAACAGATACAATTTCAGGACAAGAAGGTTTGGACGTTCAAAAGAAAACTGACGGTTCTGTAAACATCATAGGAGAGGTTGCAACAGACCCCGTAGCATCTTGGATGATACAAGCAGCCCAAGTAGCATCAAAATTTACATTATTCACTCACCATGCTAAAACATTTCCAAACTTAGTAACAGCACTACGTAACTCAATGCTTAGAACTGGTGTGTTCACAGATGAAAAAACAGCAGAAGAGCAAGTTGTACAAGTATTAAACTTTGATATACACCAAGTAAAAGATTTTAGAGGAAAAAGATATATAGAAAGAATTACAGAATGTATACCAGTAGAAAATAAAAATGAATATACATTTGAACATAGAAATGAAAAAACACTAGAAGGAAAATTTGATAAATTTTTCGACAATGCAACAAGATATTTTGGAAAATCTACAGACAAACAATTATATACATATCGTAACATACTAGAATATATAGATGGAGAATATGTAATAACAAACCCAATAACAGATGAAAACATAAGAGACATGAGAAATAATATGGACGAAACAGATGTAGAAGCATTTGATAAATTTATAGAAAGACATTGGGGAAAAGAAAAAGTAACAGTAGACGCATCAGCAGAGCCAGTAGAAGGAAAAGCAAAAAGAGGTAGAAAACCTAAAAATATATAGAGGGATTGGAGGTGAATAGCAAGTGTCAAACCAAACAATATATATCATAATGGGAGTAGCAGCAGGAGCATTTGTACTTATCGTACTTGCATATTACATTCTTTCTAAAAAAATGCAAAAATCAGAGTATAAAAAGATACAAAAATTACAACAAGGAACAAAACAAAAGTCATTCTCAATGGAAATATTATACCAAAAATTATATGTATATTATGTAAAAATACCATTCTTAAAACGTTACATATTAAAATTGAGAAGAAGACTAGAGATTATAAATATAGATGATGAGTACAATACCAGAAAAGATGCATCAAGAATTTTAACGAAATCACTTGCTATAATAATTCCGATTATTATCATAAGTCTTTATATTACACGTTCAAGTTATTTAGTAATGTTTATAGTATTTATATTTGAAATATTCATGATAGATACCTTTATAGATGGCTCTGTTGATAAAATAGATGACAATTTACTTAAACAACAAATAGAATTCTTTTCAGAAATAAGACATGCATATCATGAATTCAACATGGTAGAAGAGGCAATTTATCAGGTTTCTCAGGACGATGAGCTAGATATATCAAGACAGGGTGAAAAGATATATGAAATACTAATATCAGATGACCCAGAAACAGAACTAGAAAAATACTATGATATAGCACCAAACAGTTTCTTAAAAGAATTTGCTGGAATATCATATCTAACAAAAGAATTTGGTGATAGAAAAGTTGATGGAGCATCACTATACTTGAAAAACGTTGATAATATTACACAGGAATTACAATTAGAAATATTAAAAAGAGATAAATTAAACTATGTATTCCAAAGTTTATCTTTTATATCAATAGCACCAATAGTATTACTAGAGCCACTAAAAAACTGGGCAATAAGTAACTTCTCTTTTGTTGCAAGTTGGTATTTAGGAAAACCAGGAATGATAGTACAAATATTAATATTGATTTTAACATTCATATCTTATGTATTAGTAAGAAAACTAAAAGATAACGGTTCAACAAATATGAACACAAAGAACACAGAAAATCCAATACAGGCAAAATTATATAAGAAAAAATATATACGCAAATTTGTAAATTTATTTATACCAAAAGAAGGAACAAAAGAATATCGTAAAATTATTCAATTATTAAAAGATGCAGCATCATATCTAAAAATAGAGTGGCTTTATATAAATAGAATAGTACTCTGTGCAGTAACTTTTATTGCATCTCTAATAATATTCGTACAACTACATACAGTTGCAATTGAATATGTATATACAGAGCCGACCACAGATTATGACTTAATAGGAGGGCTATCAGAAAAAGAAGAAGAAAAGGCGATGGAAGTAACAAAACAAGACAATGAATTTTTAGACAGATTTAGAGGGCAAATGGATGTAACCCAAGAGGAAATAGCAAAAGCACTAGAAGATTCAGATTATTATGAAGAAGCAACTTCAGATGAAATTGAAACAGCAGCAGAAAGAATTTATGGAAAAATACAAATAGTAAATAGTGAATATATGAAGTGGTTTGAATTCTTATTAGCATTTGTATTTGCAATAGTAGGATATATGGCACCAATTTGGATTTTATTCTTCCAAAAGAAAATAAGACAACTAGAAATGGAAGATGAAGTAATGCAATTCCAAACAATTATACTTATGCTTATGAGAATCGAAAGAGTTAATGTAGAAATAATTTTAGAATGGCTAGAGAGATATTCAAATATATTCCGCGAACCAATTACAAAATGTGTTAACAACTATGAAGCAGGTGCGTGGGAAGCATTAGAAGAAATGAAAAATGAAATATCATATCAACCATTAATAAGAATTGTAGAAAGTCTACAAGCAGCCGTTGAAAAAATACCAATTAAAGACGCTTTTGACGAATTAGATTCAGAAAGAGAATACTATCGTGAAAAGAGAAAAGAATCAAACGAAAGATTAATAAAATCAAAAGGAATGATAGGAAGAGGAATAGGTTTTGCACCGATGATATGTATGTTTGTTGGATACCTAATTATTCCACTAGTATTTATAGGATTAACAAGTATGTCAAGTTCATTTGATTCTATGTCAGGTTCAACTTTGTAAAATAGAAAGGAGAGTAATGCATAATGGAAAATGCTTCAAAAGCTTTATTAATAGCGGGTGGTGTGTTAATAGGATTATTAGTAATTAGTGCATTACTCTTAATGTTTAATCAAGTTTCAGACTATAACAAAGAACAAACAAATACAAAAGCAACCATACAGTTAGCAGATTTTAATCAAGAGTATACAAGGTATGCACGTGATAAATTACAGGGCGTAGATATGATATCATTAGCTAATAAAGTTGCAGACTATAACACAAGATCTGGAACAGTTGGGGAAATAGATTATGACTTACCAATCACATTAACAATTGTACTTGGAGACAAGTTTAAGAATAAATGTGGAGGAACTTTAAATTATTTTACAAAATCTACATATGAAATATCAAGAACTAATAAAGAATTTCTAAATATAGTAGAAAAAAATCGTAAATTAGAATCAAATAATACTTTAAATGGGATGAAACAATTAATAACATATTTAGATTCTATAAAAGATGGAAGTATAAGGATTGAAGAGATAATAGGTAAACAATTTAAAGATGAAAATGGAAACACATTATCAGGAGCAGAAGCAGTAAAAACAATACAAAATTATGAAGAATATTCAGTATTAAAAACAAGTACATTTAAAATATCTGAAGAGCCTCAATATCATGATAAAGGTCAAATAAAAAGTATGAAATTTGAATTTGTAAAGTAGAGGGATATTATGGAAAATGCATCAAAAGCATTATTAATTGCGGCAAGCGTTTTAGTTGGAGTAATGATATTATCATTAGCAGTATATTTAATAGTTAGTTTTGGATCATCAGCAGCAAAAGTAAATGAGAGAAATGCAAATCAACAATTAATTGAATTTAATTCAGAATACACAGTATATGAAGGAAGAAGTGATATAACAATTTATAATATAGTTTCAACAGCAAATGCAGCACATCAAAATAACCTTGAATATGAAAGCTCAAATATGTATGAAACATATTATAAAATCACAGTTTATTTAGACAATGTACAAATTCAAGATTTTTCTCAAGATGAGCTAGATAAAAAAATCCAAAACGCAGGATATAATCAGTTATATCAATGCACTGAAATAGGATATCATACAGGTACAACAGGAAGAGTAAGTTATATAAAATTTAAAACAATATAATTAATAATAAAAAATATATTAAGAAATATATCAAAAAATAGAATTAATCAAATATTACACAGAATTCAACAAAACAATTCAAAAACTTGAAAAAAATTTCAAAAAGTGTTATAATAAAAAGGATGGAAAATGAAAAAATTTATTACAATAATTATCATTTTTATTGCGATATTATGTATGATTATTTATGGATATCTTCAATATCGAGTAAAATTTCAAAACATAAAAACACAGAATGTATATTTTGAAACATATTTAAATAAAGAAGTATCATGTTTTGAATTAACATCCATCATTAATAAAGCTATTGATAGAAATTATCAAAATAATGTAAAAAAAGATGAAAAAGGTTTCTATAAGCAAAATGATACAGATTCAATAGCAATACAAGTAAAGATGACAGATAATGATAAAACATATGATATGGAATCATTTTACAACGGAGGTATGGAAAACTTCATACAATATTATCGTTTAATAAATTTTAAATGCACAAAGATAGAGTATCACGAAAAAACAAAACTAATAAGCTATATGTATTTTGAACAAATAGCATAAAATAGTTATTTAAATTTTACTAATTTTTTAGTAGTTAATATAAAAAATAAAAAAACAAAGGAGGAATTAATATGGAGAATGCATCAAAAGCCTTAATTATAGCAGGTGCTATATTACTAGCAATTTTATTAATATCTTTAGGAATAATGATATTCCAACAAGCACAAGACACAGTTTCAAGTGCAGGAATGAGTAAAGCGGAGGTTCAGACATTCAACAACACATACACAAAATACGAAGGAAAACAAAGAGGAGTAATGATTAAATCATTAATACAAGAAGTATTAGCAAATAATAATGCGACAGATGATACATCTGAACAAATAACTATGTCTTTACTTGGTACAGACACTACATCTCCAAATACAAAAGATATTCTAAATAACACATATTATGACGTATCTTTTGAATACAAAGGTGCTGGAGGAAGAATTAATAAAATTACAGTTAAAAAATCTAGTTAAATAATTTTTTAAAAAGCAAATTTTAAATAAGAAAATTATTAAGGAAAAGGGGGAGTTAATATGGAGAATGCATCAAAAGCCTTAATTATAGCAGGAGCTATATTATTAGCAATATTACTAATCTCTTTAGGAATAATGATATTTCAACAAGCACAAGATACAGTATCAAGTTCAGGAATGAGTAAAGCAGAAGTTCAAACATTTAACAATACATATACAAAATATGAAGGAAAACAAAGAGGAGTAATGATTAAATCATTAATACAAGAAGTATTAGCAAATAATAATGCAACAGAAGATGAGTCACAAAAAATAAAAATGACTTTGCCAGGTCAAGCAGCAAATAATTATCAACCAACTACAACAGGGATTGAAAATAATACATATTACGACGTGGAATTAAGTTATGAAGGTGCAGGAGGACGTATTGATTCAATAACTGTTAAAGAAACTGGTACAACTACTGGTCCATAAGAATAGTTAGATATATAAAATACAAAATAATTTAAGATAAAGGAAGGTGAATACTAATGGAAAATGCTGTAGATGCTTTAAAAATGGCAGGAGCCGTAATGTTATTTATAATAGCACTTTCCGTTAGTATTGTATCTTTTGGGCAAGTAAGGGAAGCAACAGATTCCATTATAGATAGCCAAGATAGAGAAGTTACATATATTAATGGAGATTTTTATTATGAAGCTACAGGTCTTGAAAGACAGGTGGGATTAGAAACAATAATTCCATCAGTGTACAGAGTATATAGTGAGAGATATAAAGTAGTATTTGAAGGACTAGATGATGAGACATTATTTACATATAGAACTACAAGAGGACAATTAATCAAAAGAAAAACTTTAGGTTCAGAACCAAATAATGGTATAGATTATGAACCATTAACTGTTGCAGATAGAAGACAAAATTCAAAAGTTTTTTTAAACGCAATAATTTATGGAGATAGAAGTAATGGACTATTTGATACTTGGTATGGTGTAAATATCATTTTACCAAACAAAAGCTTATATGATCAATTAAAAAATAAAACTGTAACAGAAAAATTAGGCGTATATTATACAAATGATACAGAAGATGTACCAGAAGCAAATAAAGAAGAAAAAAGAGTTATAATTTACGAAATTAATTAATTACAATTTTAGCACAACTAAAAATCTCGTAGAAGGGAGGATTAAATTATGGGAGAAAGAGGAGATACACTAATTATAGTAATTGTAATAGGATTATCAGTAATATTAATGTTTATTTTTCCACTAATGACAATGGGAGATAGAGCAGATGACATTACACAGGCTACAGTAGATGCAGCAACTAGAGAATTTGTGGATAATGTTTGTACAAAAGGAAAAATTACACCAGAAGATCTTACAACATTTAGACAAAAGATTAATTCTACGGGATATTTGTATGTAGTTGAGATTCAAGTTAAGGTATTAGATGAAAATCCAAGTAAAAAATCAGTCCAAGTAAGTAGAGATAAAATAGGAGAAAATCTATATTACAATATAGAAACATCACAGATTACAGATGTAGTAGAACCAGAAAGAGGAACTCCAAAAGCATATCTATTAAAAGAAGGAGATTTAATATATGTAACTGTAAGAAGTGCAAGTCAAGGAATATCAGAACAAATGAGAAACTTCTTCTATACAGTAATAGGTGATGATACATATAATATTGCATCAAGTGAATCTGGTATGTCAAGAACAACTGGTTCAGAGAATTAATAAAAATATTTCTATAAAACATAAATAGCTTGTAATAAAAAATATATTACAAGCTATTTAAGAATAAACAAAAGGAAAGATGAGTATGAAATTAGAGAATTTAGCAGTTATGTTCATAATATTTATTCTACCTATAACATTAGTTTTAGCAGCATATACAGATGCAAAAGTTGATACATTAAAATATCAAATAGATTACGATTCTAAATTAGATCAGGCAACAGCAGATGCTATTAATGCATATAAATTAAATTCATATAATAGTGATGAATCAAACATAGTAAATTCAAGAATGGAGAATGTTGCAGCTTCAGTAAATAGTTTTTTTACATCAATTGGAGATAGTTTTGATCTAGCAGGATTAGACAAAGAAAGTATTCAAGCATTTGTTCCAGCAGTTGTATTTACACTATATGATGGATACTATATCTATTCACCTTATACAAATACTTGGGACCAAGAGACAATAGATATAGTAGGGACAAATGATGAAACATATAAAAATGGAGAGAAATTATATGGATTAAAGCCATATGTTTATTATAGTTGCAGATATGTTAGTGCAAGTTATGATGTAGTAATCACATATTCTTTAGATAGTTATATAACAATAAAAGGAATGTGCGATGGAAAAGTAGTAAATTTAAAAGGATATTTATTATCTGATGTAGAGAAAGATGCAAGTGGAAATGTAACATATAGAGGTATAAGAATAGGAACTGAAACAAATTTGAAAGAAAATGTAATGATAAAAGGTGAAACTGAACCTAGAAGACTTCCATGTAGAAAAATCAATGGAGTTAAATACTATTATGATGCAAGTACAAATGAAGTATTTTCAGTATTTAATACAATAAAAACAATAGCAACAGAAATAACACCTGATGATATACTAAATAATAATAACGCTATACAATATTACCAAGAAGCATATGATTTAAAACAAGCAATAAGCACATCATCATTAAAAAATATTAGAGCAAGTGATGCAGTAGATTCTGATGGAACTAAATTAAATACAATGGAAAAATATGATAGATATCAATTAGATAATACAAAAATTTTCGATGAATTATTTTCTTCTAGAACAGCAATAGAGGATCCAAAATCAGACTTCTATCTTCACAAAGCTAATATTATAAGATATTCTGTAGAAAAAAACTTATCTGTAGCAATAAGTAATTATAACAATTATGAAGGTGCTAATAATAATGTTAATTTTAAAATGCCAGAATTAAAAGATTATGAATGGGAAGATATATCTACTAATGTCTCAATGATTACATTCTTACAAGGTTTAAGTATTGGAGGAAAGATATATAATGGATATTCTGTAGTATCAAATAATAAAACAGAAGAATATGTACCAGAAAGTTCAATATATATCCTAACAAGTGATGGAACATATCATACAGCCAAGGATGAAGATTTAGATGCATATAATTATTTAAATGGAGCTGTTGGATATTATAATATAAGTTTTGAGGTAAAAAGAGGTTATACCAATGAAGGTATGGTAAGATATTATTATCCAATAGAAGGAGTAACAGGGTGTTATAAAAGCATTGTAAATAGAAGAGGAGAACAAGAGGGTAATATATATGAAATTATAGATAGTAATAGTGATTTAGCATCGATTTACTATACTGCACTAGGAAGAGAACGATTTGGAATGTATAGAACAGATAATAAGATAAATGTAGAAGATACATCAACTGGAGGAGGAGGCCCTATAGAGCCAACACCAGACCCAATAGATGTAACATATAATTTAGTAGATAATGGAGATGGAACAGCATCACTTGAAATATATGCAACATCAAATACAGGAAATACGATAACAAGTATTACAAATATTACTCAAGATGGAATAAATAGGATAGATCAAAATCACTATACAATAAATAAAAATCAATCTTATGAATTTAGAATAGTAGATTCACAAGGTAATGTAAAAACATTTAGAGTAGATGTGGGTTCATTAAAAACATATAATATTGTACCAAACTTTGAAATAGTAAGTATAGCAGATGATATGCAATCTCTAACATTAAGAGTTACTGCAACAGATACTATAGCAGGAGGAATTAGCAGTATAACTAATGTAACAACACAAAATATAACAAAACAACCTGGAAGTGATGAACTATATACAATTACAGCAAATGGAGATTACGAATTTATGATAACAAATATTAATGGTGTACAAGAGACTGCAAGTGTAAATATAGCATGTTTAGGAAATAATAATAATGTAGATAGTACTATTCAAGTAGACAGCGAATTAGCATATAATGAATCAAATAATACTTATTTAATAACATTAACAGCAAATGACAGTCAAGGAACTATACAAGAAATCACAAATTTAACAACAGAAAATGTAGTAAAAATAAGTGATAGAACATATCAAGTACCAAATCAAGAAGCTTCATATGTATTTAAAATAGTAAGCCAAAAAACAAATGGAAGTGAAGAATCATATTTCTATAGAATTAATGTACCAGTACATTAATAAATAAAAAGTAAAAATCGAACTAAATAATTGAAACTAAAAAAGATTAGTATAAATATTAATATGATTCGAATATCCAAAATCGAGATAGAAAATTTTGATTGAATGTCAATAATGAGGTGGAGAACTTTGAAAGTTTAAAGTTTTCTGCCTCAATTTTTTTATAAAAAAATATCAGTCTTTAAAATGAAAAAAATTTTTACTTAAATCCATGGAATCCCAATTATTTTTATCAATTGAATTGTATAAAATAACTAGAAAAAGGAATAATAAAAATAATATAACTAAATCAAAATTTATCAAACTATATAGCAAATGAAAAGGACTGAAATTTATGAAAAAATTTTTAAATACAAATAAAAATTTATTAAATAGAAATAAAGATTTATTAGATAGAAGTAAAAAATTATTAAATAGAAATAAAAATTTAAAAGCATCAAAGAAAATAAAAAAAATAATACCAATAATTATTCCTTTAGTTATAATATATATTTATATATTATTTATAACCAATTTTCCAAATAATATTATTATCTTTGAAGGTGAAAAAGTGAATTTAAAAACTATTTTTGGAATCAGTTTACAATCAGAAAATGAAGTAATTAATGCATCATCTACAGATACAGAAAAATTATCAGAAGAAATAGGAACAACAAGGATAAGTTTAAATATTTTTAATAAGATTCCAGTAAAAGAAGTAAGTATAGATGTAATTCCTAAAACCAAAGTTATTCCAGTAGGGAATGTAGCAGGAGTTAAATTATATACAAGTGGAGTTTTAATAGTAGGTATGTCAGAAATTCAAGGAGAAGATCAAAAAAATTACAAACCATATGAAAATACAGATATAAAAGAAGGAGATACAATAATAAAAATAAATGATACTGAAATTACATCTACAGAAGATTTAATACAAACAGTAAATAATTCAAAAGGAAATGAACTAGAAATAGAATATATGAGAAATCAAAATATAAAAGAATGTAGTATAACACCAGTGAAAACAGGAGAAGATGAATATAAATTAGGACTATGGGTAAGAGATAGTGCAGCAGGAGTTGGTACAGTAACATTTTATGAACCTTCAACAAAATCATTCGCAGCACTTGGACATGGAATTATGGATATCGACACAGAACAATTAATAGATATAGCATCTGGAGAATTTGTAACAACTAAAATATTAAATATAACAAAAGGTGAAGATGGATTACCAGGAAAAATACAGGGGACAGTAGCCAATCAAAATAAAATAGGAACAATTGCAAAAAATACAAAGTTCGGAATATATGGTAAAGTAGATAATTTATCTAGTTTAAATATTGATTCATCAAAAGAGATGGAAGTTGCATTAAGAGAAGAGATAAAAACAGGAAAAGCCGCAATATTATGCAGTCTAGAAAATGGAAAAGTAGAAGAATATGAAATTGAAATAGAGGAAATTTATAAAGAAAATAATTATGATAATAAAAGTATGAAAATAAAAATAACAGACCAAGATTTACTAAATAGAACAAATGGCATTATACAAGGAATGAGTGGTTCACCAATTATTCAAAACGGAAAATTTATAGGTGCTGTAACAAGCGTTTTAGTAAATAATCCACATGAAGGATATGCAATTTTTGGAGATTTGATGATAAAACAATTGAGAAGTGTGGAATAGAGCAATAATAAATATAATATATTTATATAAAACATAAATAGTAAATATACTATTAAATAATAGAATACTTGCTATTCTATAGTATAAGATATTATAATTTCAATATTTGTCAATAAAATAAAATAGCAAATATACTATTTAAATAATAGAATATTTGCTATTTTACAGTATAAAATATTATAATTTTATTTCAATAAAAGATATAAATATTAATAAATTTTTTAAATATAATTAAAGATTTTTAGGCAACACCATATTTCTTTTCTAATAGCATAGGACCAATATTTGTAACTGTACCAGCACCAAGTGTTAATATAATATCATTTTCCTTTACATTATCAAGTAAATAGTTTACACAAGAATCAAAATTAGATATATATATAGCTTTATTATCTAATTTATTTATTTCATTAACTAAATCTTGAGAAGAAATATTATAAGTATTTGTTTCTCTTGCAGCATATATATCTAAAACTAAAATATGGTCAAAATGAAGTAAGCTGTTGGCAAAATCATTTAAAAGATTCTTTGTTCTACTATATGTATGAGGTTGAAAAACAACCCAAGATTCATTATATTTTTTATTCATCAAAGATGTAGCTGTAGCTAATATTTCTGTTGGGTGATGACCATAATCATCATATATGCTAGCATTATTTATTTTTCCTTTAAATTCAAATCTACGATGTGCACCAGTGAATTTTAATAATGCGGTTTTAATTGCATCTTTTGAAAGATTATATTTAAAACATAAAGCTATACATGCAAGTGAATTTAAAACATTGTGTTTTCCAGGTACAGATAATTGAATAGTAGAAAAAAATTCATTTTTATAATAAACATCAAATTTTGGAAAACCATCATCATTAAATTCAATATTTCTAGCCACAAAATCAGCATTTTGATTTTGAATACCATATGTAATAGTAGAAGCATTTGTAAAATCAGCTAAATGTAAACAATTTTCATCATCCGCATTTAATATTAGATATCCATCATCTGGTAACAGTTTTACATATTTTTCAAAAGCTTTTTTTATATTATCTAAATTTTTAAAATAATCTAAATGGTCATTATCAATATTTAAGATTATTTCAGCTTTAGGACTAAATTTTAGAAAACTTTCAACATATTCACAAGCCTCAATTATAAAATGTTCACTATTTCCAACTCTATAATTACCATCAATTTGCTTTAAATAAGCACCTACTTGTATGCTAGGATCTGTTAAAGCTTCTAAAAAGCAAAGTGAAACCATAGATGTAGTAGTTGTTTTACCATGTGTTCCAGAAATGCAAATAGTATCTTTAAAACACCTTGTTATTTCACCTAAAAAATCTGCACGTTCAATAGTTGGAATATTATTTTTATGTGCTTCCATAATTTCTGGATCATCTTGTTTTATTGCAGCAGAATAAACAACGATGTCAGATTGTTTAACATCATCAATATTATGACCTATAGTAACTTTAATTCCCATCTTATTTAATTTATCAGTTGTTTCTGAATGAACCCAATCAGAACCAGTAACTTGGAATCCCCAATTGTTTAGTATAGCTGCAATTCCACTCATACTAACTCCACCAATTCCAATCATATGAACTCTTTTATATTTTTTTAAATTATCAATTTTTGGCATTTTAAACACTCCCAATGAATTTTTTATTATATAGGAAAACCTATAATTCTCTCTTTTTATAAAAAGTAAAATAAAAAATTAATATTTTATTTTCAAAAAACTTATTTGTCTATGTTTATAACAGAATAATTATATAATTTTATTGCCAATTTTTCAATAGTTTTTTGATATTTTATGTTAAAACTATAATAGATTACACTTTATGGGTAAATTATATTTTACTTTTTAATTGACCAAAACTATAAACTATAATAGTTTTGATAAATTAAATTAATAATTTAAATTTCTTTATACTTTATATAATATTAATAATAAATAATTTTTAGAATATTTGGAATAAATAAAGAAGGATAAAAATAGAAATAAAAATAGAAATAAAAATAAAATAAATAAAAATGAAATAGATAAAAATAAAATAAATAAAAATAAAATAAATAAAAATAAAATAGATAAAAATAAAATAGATAAAAATAAAATAAATAAAATAGATAGAAATAAAGTAAATAAAAATAGAATAGATAAAACAGATAAAAATAAAGAAAATGAAGAATAAATAAAATAAAAAAATCATATATACTATTAGGAATAAATTGTAAATAAAAAATAAAAATTTTGTAAAAAAAAGAAGGAAAAAGATTTTTTATAGAGAATAATATAATTAGTACATATTATTAAACGAATATGTGCAAAAAAACTTAAGGAAGGCGGGTGCACACAAGATGCAAATCACAGACGTACGTTTAAGAAAAGTAAATTCAGAGAACAGAATGAAAGCTGTTGCTTCTGTAACATTCGATAACGAATTCGCAGTACACGATATAAAAGTTATCGAAAGTCAAAATGGATTATTTATAGCTATGCCTAGCAGAAAAACTCCAAACGGAGAATTCAAAGATATAGCTCATCCAATCAATGCTGAAACAAGAGAGAAAATTCAAAAAGCTATTTTAGATGCTTATGAAGCTCCAGAAACAGAGGAATCAGCAGAATAATAATAAATAAAATGAACTTTAAGGACATGCCTTAAAGTTCATTTTTTGAATTAATGCAAAAACACATAGCAATACTGATTATAACTAAAAAACATATTATAGTAAAAGTGAACTGGATAATTTTTAAAATTTTTTAATATATTTAAATATTTTAAGGTATATAAAATATTTTAAAGCTAAAAAATCTCGATATGTTGCACTATTAATCAACTTGAAGTTAACTTCAAAAACATCTTAATAAATTCTTAAAAATCTAGAAAAATTTTTTAAAATGTGATAGAATATCAAAATATGAAGGATACAATAAAGAAGTATGAAAAAAAGATAGGAGTTGATAAAATTGTTAGTAGAAGGATTAAGATTCACAATAGCAATTAGTGCATATAATATTAAAGATTACATAGGAAGAGCCGTACAAAGTGTCCTTTCCCAAGATTTTGAAAATTATGAAATTTTAATAGTTGATGATTGTTCAACAGATGGTACATCAGAAGAAATAAAAAAATATGAAAATGAAAAAATACGAATTTTAAAAACGCCTAAAAATTCAGGAACAGCAGGAGGAACAAGAAATGTAGCAATAGATAATGCAAAAGGACAATATATAATATTTTTAGATGGAGATGACACATTATATGATAACCAAACATTAAGAAAAGCAGATGAAGCAATAGGAGAAGATTTGCCAGAAATAGTTTTTTGTGGATATCAAGATGTGGACCAAGAGAAAAAAGAAAGAATATCTACTAAAGAAAATTCAACGAAAAAAGCTCGTTTACTATGTGATTTAACATTTTCTGTATCAAGTAGATGTTGGAATAGAGAATTTTTAAATAAAAATAATATGAGATTTGTAGAAGGAATGTATTATGAAGATGAAGTATTTTGTTTAAAAGGAACTATTTTAGCTAATAATACAAAAGCTTCAGAAATAAAATTATTCAAATATTATAGAAACAGAGAAGGAAGTGTAATGTCTTCACCTTCAATAAAGAAATGTTCAGATTGGTATAGAATGCTTGCAGAAGTTATGGATTTATATAATATTACACCTAATGAGTACAAGCCATATTTATTAAGTTTTATAAAAAATGAAACAGAAAGTTTGCCAAAAAGAGTAGGAGCAATTTTAAGAGCCAAAAAAGAAGGAGGAAAAATAAAATTATTACCAAAAAGAAATTATAAATATAAGGAGATATTAGAAAATGAAAACTAAGCTATTTGTAGTTAGACATACAGAAACAATAGGTAATATAGAAAAAAGATTAACAGGCAGAAAAGATTATGAATTAACAGAAAGAGGAAAAGAGCTTGTAGAAAAATTAACAAAGAAATTAGAAAAAATAAAATTTGATAAAATATATTGTAGCACATCTCAAAGAACAGTAGAAACAGTTAAAAAATTAGCTGAAATAAATAATTTAGAGATAGAGAAAAAAGAAGAATTATGTGAAATGTATTTCGGAATATATGATGGATGGAAATGGGAAGATGTAAATAAAATACAGCCAGAAATAAATATAAATCAAAATAAAATAAATACCATAGAAGGAATCCCAGAACAAGAATCCATGAAAGAAGTTTCAGATAGAATGTATAATTTTATACAAAAAATATGTGAAGAAAATGAAGGAAAAACTATATTAATTTGTTCTCATGGTGTGGCAATTGAAGCTTTTTTAAGAAAAATTGTAAATTTAGAATTTAAATTTGAAAGAGAAAAATTTTGTCAGCATAATGTGGCAATAAATGAATTAGATTATGAAAATAAAAAATTTGAAATATTGCAGTTAGCAAATATATCATATTTGAAGGAGTATATTAAATGATACAAGAAGATATGATATCTATAATTGTTTCAATATATAATGTAGAAAAATATATATTGAAAAAGAAGAAAAAATTATAAAACATTTTGACAAAAAGCAAAAAATGGAATTATATACTATATTCTATGATGAAAATTTATTTAAGAAATTGATTGGTGAGTGAACTTTAGGGATATACCTTAAAGTTCACTTTTAATTAGTAATCTTTCCAAAATTTGAACAGCATTACTAGCAGCACCTTTTCGTAAATTATCTGCTACAACCCATAAATTAAGCCCATTTTTAATACTATAATCTCGTCTTATTCTACCAACAAATACTTCATCATTACCATCAACTTTAGTAGCGATAGGGTAGAAATTTTTTTGAACATCGTCTACTACAATAATTCCAGGAAAATTCTGTAATAAAATTCTAATATCATAAATATCAAAATCAGATTCTAATTCCACATTAATACTTTCACTATGACAATTTTTAACAGGGACTCTAACTGTAGTTGCAGTAATTGGCAGATTTGGTTTTTCTAGTATTTTTCTAGTCTCATTAATCATTTTATGCTCTTCTTTTGTATATCCATCATCTTCAAAGACATCTATATGTGGTAAGCAATTATTAAAAATCGGATAAGGAAACTTTTTTGGTGGAATACCTTTAATTCCATTTTCAAAATCATCGAGACCGCCTTTTCCAGCACCAGATACTGCCTGATATGTAGAATATACTATTCTTTTTATTCCATATCTATCATCAATAGGTTTTAAAGGTAAGACCGCTTGAATTGTTGAACAATTTGGATTAGCTATAATTCCATTATTTTCTTTAATTTTATTTGCGTTAATTTCAGGTACAATTAAAGGTACATCATCTTTCATTCTAAATACACTACTATTATCGATAACAATACATCCTGAATTTACAGCAATAGGAATATACTTTTCAGAAACTTTTCCTCCAGCACAAAAAATTGCATAATCAAAATGAAAATTAAAAGAAGTTTCTTTTAATTCACAAACAGTATAAGTATTTCCTAAAAAAGTTATTTTTGTACCTGCTGATTTTTCAGATGAAAATAAAGTATATGAACAATTTGGAAAATTTTTTTCTTCAAGAACTTTAAGAACAGTTCTTCCAACCAAACCTGTACATCCTACAATAGCAATATTTTTTATCACTTTCATACAATCATCCTTTCAGTTTATTTTTATATTTAATATGTGATAAAAGAAATTTTTGTTACAAGTTATTAAGAAAAAGGTTAATTGAAAAGATAAATATAACATTAGCAAAAAAAGAAAAAATGTTCGTAAAAACTATTGACAAATAGAAAAATAAGAAATATAATACAAACAGATTTTCAGAAAACAAATTTTCATAAAAGAAATTTTTACAAAAGAAATTTCATAAAAATAAAGAATATATTACAGGTTATCAAATAGATAGATAAATAAGATTTTGTTGTAAATCTTATTTACTTATAAATATATTATACGAGAAAGGAGAGTATGATTATTTAAAAAATTAAATATATCATACAAATAAAATATGATTACTACTCTACATATAAAAAATATAGGAATTATAGAAGATTTAAGTATAGATTTCCAAAAAGGCTTAAATGTATTAACAGGTGAAACAGGAGCAGGAAAAACATTAATAATGGATTCATTATCAATTTTATCAGGAGAACGTTTTTCAAAAGAAATGATAAGAAAAGGAGAAAACTTTTCTTATGTTGAAGCATGCTTCTATGAACCAAAATCTGAACAAGCAATAGATGGAAATATAATAGTTTCAAGAGAAGTATATCCTTCTGGAAGAAATCTTTGTAAAATAAATGGAAGAATGGTTACAGTAGCGGAATTAAAGCAATTTATGTCACAAATTATAGAAATCCATGGCCAAAACGACAATCAAATATTATTTCATCAACCATCTCACATAAAATATCTAGATAATTTTATAGGAGAAGAAATCAAAACAATAAAAGACGAATATAATAATTTTTACTATGAATATCTACAAATAAAAGAAGAACTAAAAAATAACTATGGTGATGATAAAGAAAGAGAAAGAAGATTAGACTTACTAAAATATCAATTAAACGAGATAAAACAAGCAAACTTAAAGGTTGAAGAGGAAGAAGAATTAGAAAGTAAAAGAAAAATCTTCCATAATTCAGAAAAATTAGCAGAAAATTTAAAGCTTGCAGATATAGCAATAGGAGAAAATACAATAGATAGTTTAAGTACAGCAATAAGAGCACTAGAAAAAATAGAAGATATAAATGAAAAATATTCAGAAATAGGAAATAACTTAAAAAATACATATTATGAATTACAAGAAATCTCAAGAGATATATCAGAACAAGTAGAAGAAATAGATTTTGATGAAGATGAAAGAAATTTTGTGGAAGAAAGATTAGATTATATATATTCTTTAAAAAGAAAATATGGAAATAATATTTCTGAAATATTAGAATATAAAGAACAAATATGTGCAGAAATAGATAGAATAGAACATTTAGAAGAATATAATCAAAAATTAAAAAAGAAGAAAAACAAATTAAAAGAAAAAATGAATAATATAGCAAGTAAAATACATGAAATACGTATAAAAGCATCAAAAGAATTAGAAGAACAAATACATAGTGAATTAGAAGATTTAGAGATGAAAAATGCATATATTCATATAAAAATAGAATATAAAGAAAATGAATTTTTTAAAAATGGAAAAGATATAGTAACATTTTATATAATAACAAATAAGGGAGAAGATGAAAAAGAATTAGCCAAAATCGCATCAGGAGGAGAAATTTCAAGGATTATGCTTGCCATCAAAAAAGTTTTAGCAGATACAGATAGTGTACCAGTATTAATATTTGATGAGATAGATACAGGAATTAGTGGTAATGCAGCAAATCGCGTAGCACAAAAATTATCAGCAATTTCTAAAAGTCATCAGGTACTATGTATATCACATTTACCAAACATTGCAGCAATGTCAGATGCACACTACTTTATAAGTAAAAAAGTAAATGGAGATAGAACAAATACTCAAATACAATTATTAAGTGAAGAAGAAACAATAAAGGAAATTGCAAGAATATCAGCAGGAGAAATAAATGAAATAGCACTAAAATATGCATATGATTTAAGAAATAAAAAAGCAAGCTAAAAGTATAAACAAATAAATTAGTGGCATAATTATAATAATACGGTGAAAGTCAAAATTGAAAAATATTATCGATTTTGATTAACTATATTTATTATAAGGAGGTCATTATGAAAGAATATTTAGAAATACAAGAAATCAAAGCTTTAGAGATACTTGATTCGAGAGGAAATCCAACAGTTCAAGTAGAAGTAGTAACAGAGGGAGGATTTTCAGGAATAGCAATGGTGCCATCAGGAGCATCAACAGGAAGTTTTGAAGCAGTAGAGATGAGAGACAATGATAAAACGAGGTATTTAGGAAAAGGAGTAAAAAAGGCAGTAGAAAATATAAATAAAAAAATTTCCGAAAAAATAATAGGAATGAATGTTTATGAACAAAGAAAAATTGACAAAGAATTAATATTATTAGATGATACACCAAATAAATCAAATTTAGGAGCAAATGCAACACTAGGAGTTTCATTAGCGACAGCAAAAGCAGCAGCAGATTCTTTAGGAATGCCATTATATCGTTATTTAGGAGGAATACAAGGTAACATTTTACCAATACCAATGATGAACATATTAAATGGAGGGAAACATTCTGATAACAATATAAATATACAAGAATTCATGATAATTCCAACAGGAGAAATTACTTTTGCAGAAAGATTAAAAAGAGGAGTAGAAGTTTATCACACATTAAAAAAAGTATTAAAAAGTAAAGGTCATTCCGTAGCAGTAGGAGATGAAGGAGGATTTGCTCCAAATTTAGAAAATGAAGAAGAAGCATTACAAGCAATAGTAGAAGCAATAAAACAAGCAGGATATGAACCAGGAAAAGAAATTTCAATAGCACTAGATGTAGCAAGTACAGAAATGTATGAAGAAGCTCAAAAAATAGGAAAGAAAGGATATTATTTCTGGAAAACAGATAAATTTAAAACATCAGAAGAAATGATATCATATATAGAAGAATTATGTGAAAAATATCCTATAATATCTGTAGAAGATGGATTAGCTGAAGAAGATTGGGAGTCATGGAAAGTACTAACACAAAAATTGGGAAAGAAAATACAACTTGTAGGAGATGACTTATTTGTTACTAACTATAATAGGTTATCTAATGGAATAAAAAAAGGAGTGGCAAATAGCATTTTAATAAAACCAAACCAAATAGGAACATTAACAGAAACTTTAGATACAATTGAATTAGCTAAAAGAAATGGATACAAAACAATAATTTCTCATAGATCAGGAGAAACAGAAGATACAACAATAGTAGATATAGCTGTTGCAACAAATAGTGGTCAAATAAAAACAGGAGCACCATGCAGAACAGATAGAGTAGCAAAATATAATAGATTATTAAACATAGAAGATGAGTTATATTATTAAAAAAACTAAAAATAGAGACTGTACATAAATAAAACAAATATTTATATACAGTCTCTATTATTTTAACGAAAATTCAAGAAACTATTGAAAAATTACGAAATTTTAATTTTTTGTGATATTTTTCTTAATTTTAAACTATGTAAATCAATAAGATTTGATTGAGTTTCTTCTACTTTTTCAAAATATCTTTGAGTTGATTCAATTTTTTTTAATCGTAATTCTGTCTTATCAAAAATAGAAAATATTTCATTAAATCGATTATCAATAGAAAGTTTAAAATTCTCAAAATGCTGTTCAATAATTTCTATAACTCGCTTAAATTCATTTTTTAACAATAAATGATCTGATTTTAAGCTCGTTTGGTTATCTTCAAGGCATTTCACTCTATCTTCAATAGCATCCAATCTATTTTCAATAGCATCTAATCTATTTTCAACAATATCTAATCTATTTTCAATAGCATCTAATCTTTTTTCAATAATGTCCAATCTATTTTCTACAGCTGTCATTCTATTTTCCAAAGAAGCAACTCTATCTTCTAATAAAGAAATTCTATTTTCCAGTGAGTCTACCTTTTTTTCTAAATTTGATAATCGCTCTGATAAGTTATTTAGGGCAATAGAGTGTTCCTCCAAAATATCAAAAATTTTCGCAAAACGCCTATCACTTTCTTCCCAGCGCTTATCATTTTCTTCCCATCTTTTCTCTTCTTCTGCCTTAAAAGCATTTAAAGTAGATAATATTTCATTTAATATAGATGAATTATCCATATTCAGACCTCCTTTTATAATTAAAATATTTTTAAGTTAATAATAAAATATAGATAAATTTAAGAATATAACGAATAGAAATAGAATTACGAAAAATAAATAAAAAAGATACTAATATAATTTAATAGAATAAAACTAAAAATAAAAAATTCTAGAACAAAATTATTAAAAACAGAACAAAAAATTCATACACAATAATAAAAACGAACTAATAATATTAAAACACGAAATGGAAACAAAGTCAATATAAAAAAGATATAAAATAAATAGCAATTAAATTAATTGCTATCTAAAAAATTAAAATATCTAATCAATAGTAATTATAGGTAAGGTAAAATCTAATTGTGCATAAGACTTACTCTCATAACCTAAAGTATAAACATTTGTGGCCAAAATATCTTTATTTAACAAATCTATCAATTTTGAATCATTACAAGAATCAATGAATTTTTTTACAGAAGTTATTATTGGTAAATTAGGAGCATGTTTTTTTATTTCAGAAATCAAATATTTTCCATTTTGATTACATCCTAAAATACGAATATATGGAGATATATTTTTGGATAAAATCATATCATCTTCTGAAATTTGTAAAAGTCCATACAATAAAATACGTTGGATTCTTGTTCCGAGTATAGCGTTTTGATTTTAGTGAATTCAAAAAGTCATTTAAATTAGTACAAGAATTTGAGGAATTTTTAATAGCGTACTCTAGACCTTCAGACACATCAGGTAAAGCTCTAATTTCTTCAATAGAAAGAGTTCTGAAAACATATAAAATTTCTTTTTCAAAATTATCTAAAGATGGTATATATTCACCTGAATTAATTTTTTCTTGTAAGATAGAAAAAGAATTTTTAGGAATAAGTGATGAAAGTTGTGAAATATTGCTTACATTATCTAATTTCTTGTCATCTGAATTCTTAATAGAGTTTATCAAATTACGTATAGCAGTACTGCTAGAAAATTCATTAATATCTAAACTATTATGCTCACTTCCAAAGCGTTTTACCATATTAATCTCTATAGAACTATTATATTTTTTTAATGCTTTTAAATATTCAATTGCTAAAATATTATTAGGAGAAGATAAAACAGAGGTATCTTTACCAGGTAGATACATTTTCATGGCATTTTCACGAGCTTTAGGAAATGATAATCCTTTTTTTAATTCTATTGATAAATATTCTTTAAATTCTTTTGGTTCATTATATAATATATCAGCAAACAGGTTTAACAATTCTTTATCATCACATTCTACACCAAATGATAATTTATTCACAATTTTTAGAGAATTCAAAATATTAATAGCACCATCTGCAAAATTTTCAGCACTTGATATAGAATAAACCACTGGTAGCTCAAGAACTAAATCAACACCTTCAGAAAGTGCCATTTTAGCTTTAGACCATTTATCAACAATTGATGGAATACCACGCTCTGTAAAGTTTCCACTAATAACAGCAATAGAATATTTAGAATTAGTACCTTTTTTAGATTTTTCTAAATGATATAGATGACCATTATGAAATGGATTATATTCAGCGATAATTCCTAAAACATTATCCATAATAAAATTCACTCCTCTTAATAAAAGAAATTATATATTGTATAAATTAATATTTATGATATAATAGCATAAATAAGCTAAAAAAACAATAAATAAGTTTCAATGAAGAAGTTACATTTTATAAGATAAAGTTTAATTTCAAAATTTTAAAGCACTTCTCAAAAAAATAAATAATATAAAAATAGATTCTTAAAGGAAAAATGAAATTAAAAGAAAAAAGGAGGATAAAAGTGGAAAAAGTAACAATATACACAGATGGAGCATGTTCTGGAAATCCTGGACCAGGAGGTTGGGGAGCAATACTAATGTATGGTAATCATAAAAAGGAAATAAGTGGAGGAAAGAAAGATACTACAAATAACATAATGGAATTGACAGCAGCCATAGAAGGATTAAAATTACTAAAATATCCATGTGAAGTGAAATTATATAGTGATAGTGCATATTTAGTTAATGGATTTGAAAAAGGATGGATTTATAATTGGAAAAAAAATCAATGGAAAACAGCAAGTAAAGAACCTGTAAAAAACAAAGAGATATGGGAAGAATTATATAATCTTACAAAAGTACATAAAGTAAAATTTATAAAAGTAAAAGGACATAGTGATAATGAATATAATAATAGATGTGATGAACTTGCAAGAGAAGCAATTAAGACATTATTATAGAAAAAATAAAAATTACATTTTTATTACATCATCAAAATATATTGCAAAATAAAAATAGTTAAAGTATAATGAATTTGATAAAAATAGTTAAAGTATAATGAGTTTGCTAAAATTGTTAGAGTATAATAAATTAGATAAAACAACTTAAAGTATAAAGATTTAAATAATTAAATTTATAATGCATAAAATCAGGTTTATAGGTAGAGCCCCAAAACCTAAATATATGATAAAGGAGAAAGATATATATTATATATATCACAAAAGATATGGAAACATTTGCAGAGTATATATTAAATGAAAAAGAGATATCAGCTAAATTAGAGATTACATATTATTTAGCTAAAAAGAGAAATATTTTTTTCGATAAATCAGTAGTATTTAAAACAGAAATAGCAAGAATATTTTTAAATTATGTTCCAATAGAAATAGATAAAAATTTAATATTAACAGCATGTTTATTATGTAATTGCCAAAAATTAGAAATATCACAAGATTTAGAGCAAATTAAATCATATGCAAAAAGAGGAGCTGAATATCTATTTTCAATTGGTTTTGATAAAAGATTTTGTAAAATATGTGAAGAAGTAAATAGATATAGTAATAGTAATCCAAGAGAAAAAGAAAGTGATATTCTAGAATTAGTAGACCAATTTGGAGGAATGTTATTAGATAGACCAGAAAGAATTGGGTTAAAGCCAGATGAAGCATTAGTATTACTTGAATATAGAAACTTAAAAGACAAGTATAATAGATATATGCAATCTTTTATAGATTTTATAAAGGAATTAGAGAAAATGCAATATGATATAGCAAAAGCTGAAGTAACACCACTAGAAGCATTGGTTGAACTATATAGAAATTCAGAAGATGAAAAAAAATTTATAACAGCAGTTGTATATGAATTTGAACCACAAATCGATGAATTATTAGAGAAAAAAGGTGGAATTCAATATGCACAAAATAAAAAAATATTAGCTAAAGAAAATCCAAATAGACCATTATTTAGTGAAGAAACAACAAGAAAAGTAATGGGACATCTATTAGGAAATGAAGAGGAATAGAAAGAGGGATATCAAATGTATGAGATTTTTGCAGATTTACATGTTCATATTGGAAGAGCAGAAAATGGAAAACCAATAAAAATAACAGCAGCAAAAACATTAAATTTTGCAAATATAGCAAAAGAATGTGCAGAAAAAAAAGGAATACAAGTTGTAGGAATAATAGATTGTGCATCACCATATGTAATTGAAGATATAGAAAAATTTTTAGAAACAGGTGAAGCATATGAATTACAAGATGGAGGAATAATATATAAAGATAAAGTATGTATATTATTAGGAAGTGAAGTAGAAACATCTGAAAATGGAAGAAATGGAAAAAAAGGAGCAGCACATAATTTATGTTATTTTCCACATCTAAAAGATATAAAAGGATTTTCAAATGAATTAAGTCATCATTTAAAAAATATAACATTAAGTACACAAAGAACAGATTTATCAGGATATGAATTAATAGATATAGTAAAAAAATATAATGGGATATTAATACCAGCACATATTTTTACACCATTTAAAAGCTATTATGGGAATTGTACAGATAGATTAAAAGATATATTTAAAGAAAAATATGATGAAATTTTTGCTGTAGAATTAGGATTAAGTTCAGATACATTTTTAGCAGATACAATATCAGAATTAGAAAATAAAACATTTTTAACAAATTCTGATGCACATTCATTACCTAAAATTGCGAGAGAATATAATAAAATAAAGCTAGAAGATATATCATATAAAGAAATAGTAAAAGCTCTAAAAAATGAAGATGGTAGAAAAGTAATTTCAAATTATGGTTTAGATCCAAAACTTGGAAAATACCATAGAACATATTGTGATGATTGTAATAAAACAATAGAAACAAAAGAACCTGTAGAAACATGCCCATATTGCGGAGGTAAAAATGTTACATTTGGGGTTTTTGATAGAATAGAATTAATAAAAGATAAAGAGGAAACAAAAAGCCCTGAAAATAGACCACCATATATTTATCAAATTCCGCTAGGATTTATACCAGGAGTTGGAGGCAAGACAATTGAAAAATTATTAGAAAATTTTGAAACAGAAATGAATATATTACACAAGTTATCACAAGATGATATAGAAGCGGTAGCAGGTAAAAAAGTTGCTGTAGCAATAGAAAAAGCAAGAACAGGAAATTGCATTGTACATGCCGGTGGAGGCGGAAATTACGGTAAAATTGAATAAATAGTTCTAAAAAACTTCTTATTGAATAGACATTATGTAGAAACAAAAAATAAGGAGTTTTTTTATGAGAATAGAAAAGAATTTTAAAATAAAAGAAACAATAATAACACATATAAAAAACAATAAAAAAGAATATTTTATAGTAACATTAATATTCATAATTGGAATATTTTTAGGAGTCCTTTTTATGAATAATATAGAAGATTCACAATTTGAAACAGTGAAAAACTACTTAAATCAATTTATACAAAATATAAATAAAGCAGAAAGTTTAGATTATATAGGACTAATAAAAAATAGTATAATAAATTATTCAATACTTGCAATTACAATTTGGTTTTTTGGAACTACAGTCATAGGGATACCAATTGTATTCGGAATAGTATTATATAGAGGATTTTGCCTGGGATATACAATAGCAGCATGTATGACAATATTAGAAAGTGGTCAGGGAATATTATTTGTATTTTCAAGTATATTTTTACAAAATATTATAATAATACCAGTTATAATAGCTTTAGCAGTAAGTGGAATTAAACTATATAAATCAATAATTAAAGACAGAAGAAAAGATAACATAAAATTAGAAATAGTTAGACATACAATTTTTTCAGTAATAATGCTTTTATTATTATGCATAGCTGCAGTCATAGAAATAATGATATCTACTAATATATTAAAAAATGTAAGTAAATATTTTATAAATTAAAATATTTACTTACATTTTACATAAGAAAAATTAAAATGAGAAATAAAAAAACAAAAAAAATTTAAAAAATGTATTTACTTTTTTCTAATAGTTTGATATAACATATATAGTTTATGTAAATAGAATTTTTAAAGTAAGGGTAGGGGGAAAAAATGGAAAAACAACTTAAACTTTTTTTTGATTTTTTAGAAAATGAGAAAAAATTATCTAATAACACATTACAATCATACAAAAGAGATTTAAAACAATTCAGACAATATTTAGAGTATAGAGAAGTTCACTATAATAGAATCGATGAAGATATTATAAAAGATTACATAAAAGATTTAGAAGAGGAAGGAAAGAAACCTTCAACAATTTCAAGATGTATAGCATCAATCCGTTCATTCTATCAATATTCAGTAAAAAAAGGAAAAGTAAAAAAAGACCCAACAGAGAAAATTCAATCACCAAAAATTGAAAAGAGAATACCAAGTGTTTTAACAGCAAAAGAAGTAGAATTATTATTAGAACAACCAAAAGATGTAGACTTAAAAGGAAAAAGAGATAAAGCAATGTTAGAGTTTGCCTATGCAACAGGAATGAGAGTTACAGAAATTATCTCATTAGATATAGATGACATAAATCTAGAAGAAGGTTTTGTAACATGTCATCATGGAGGAAAACAAAGAAATATCCCATTAGGAAAAATAGCATTAAAAGCAGTTCAAGAATATATTGAAGAAGCAAGAGATATATTAATAAAAGATGAAAAAGAAACAGCATTATTTGTTAACATTAATGGAAAGAGATTAACAAGACAAGGATTTTGGAAAATAATAAAATATTATAAGGAACAAGCACATATTTCAAAGGATATTACACCACATGTATTAAGACATTCATTTGCAACACATTTATTACAAAATGGTGCAGATTTAAAAGCAATTCAAGTAATGCTAGGACATTCAGATATTTCATCTACACAAGTATATATGCAATTTCAAGATGAAGAAATAAAAAATGCATATAGAAAAGCACATCCAAGAGCATAATAATTGATTAATATCAATAAGATATATAAATATGCAAGGCATAAAATTATTGAATAGAATATAAATATGCAAAGTATAAGTTTATTAAATAAAATATAAATGTGCAAAGTATAAGTTTATTCAGTAAAATATAAATATGCAAGTATAAATTTATTAAAGAAAATAAAAATATCTAAAATATAAATTTATTTAAAAATAAATCTATAAAAATGAAAATATATATTTGAAAGAGGAAAGGTAACAACTTTCCTTTTTCAAGTCCATAGATATGAATTATAAAAGCATATATAAAAATGCAGAAACTTTTAAAAGCATAAAAAATTAAAGAAGAAAAGAATCATATAATTTTAAAATTTATAAGGTTTATAGGAACCTAAAAAACCTAAATCTAATATATAAGGAATAAATATGATAAAAAGAGTAGTAGCAGTTTTTATAGCGATTATCGTATTATTAATACTAGTAATTTTAGGGATAGTTGCATATTTCCTAATAGTTGATATTCAGTCAAAAAATCCCAAGAGTATAGAACAAGATTGCATGATAACAACTAAAAATTTTGTTGGAAGAAAAGTTTTTATAATAGAGCCAATAATAAAATCAGATGAAAATAAATATATCTTATATTTCCATGGAGGTTCATATGTAGCAGAAACATCACAAGAACATTGGAGTTTTCTAGAAAAATTATGTAAGGATACTGGATATACTATAATTTTACCAGATTATCCATTGACTCCTAAATATACATATAAAGATGTATTTAATATGATAGAACCATTATATAAAGAAATAATAGAGAAAGTAGATACAAAAAATTTAATAATGATGGGAGATTCAGCAGGTGGAGGAATGGCATTAGCATTAGAAGAAAAATTAGGAGAAGAATATAAAGAACTTCCAGAAAAATTAATATTGATATCACCATGGCTAGATACAAGAATGACAAATCCTGAAATTACTGAAATTGAACCATTAGATAAAGATCTAAAAAAAGAAGCATTAAAAATTGCAGGAATAGCATATAGTGGAAATGATGGAAAAGATAGTTATTTAGTAAACCCTATAGATGGACCATTAGGAAGATTAAAAAATGTAATAATATATACTGGAACATATGATATCTTAAATCCTGATGTACATGTTTTAATAGAAAAAGCAAAAGAAGAAAATGTAGAAATTGAATTGAGAGAATATGAAGAGCAGGGACATATATGGATAGTAAAAGATACAGAAACACGGAGCATATAGTGATTTAATTGAAAGTTTAAAAAACTAATATCTAAAATTTAGTAACTGAAACTTTAGTATAAAGAAATTTGAAAAAATCGCTTGACAAAATAAAAAAATATGATATAATATTTAACGTTACAAGAAGAAGAATCATCTTCTCACCTTATCCAAAGGAAAAAGGTTAGAAAAATCTATATATAAAAGTAAAAAAACTTTTAACATTGATTTAGATGAATTGACTTGTAACAAAAGTCAATTTTTTTATGTATGGAGGTGTTTTAATATAAAACAAGAATTACCAATCAATGGACAAATTAGAGAAAAGCAAGTTCAATTAATAGGAGTAAATGGAGAAAAAGTAGGAATATTACCTACAAAAGAAGCTTTAGAAATGGCAGAAAAAGAAAATTTAGATTTAGTTTTAGTTGCTCCAAATGGAAATCCACCAGTTTGTAAGATTATGAACTATGGAAAATATAAATTTGAGCAAGCTAAAAAAGAAAAAGAAGCAAAGAAAAAGCAAAAAACTCTAGAAATTAAAGAATTAAGAGTAACTCCTAATATTGAAGAACATGATTTTGGATTCAAATCTAAAAATGCTAGAAAGTTTCTAGAAGACGGAAACAAAGTAAAAATTACAGTAAGATTTAGAGGAAGAGAAGTAAATAATTCAAGAGCAGGAGAAGTCGTACTAGAAAAATTCATTGAAGCATTAGAAGATATAGCGATAGTTGAAAAGAAACCAAAATTAGAAGGAAGAAATATGTTTACAATTTTAGCAAAAAAAGCATAACATGCTTTAGAATAAGTTATAAAAACAAAAAGGAGGAGAGTAACTCATGGCAAAATTAAAAACAAATAAAGCTGCTAAAAAAAGATATGGATTAACAGCAACAGGAAAAGTAAAAAGAACAAAATCAAACAGAAGACATTTATTAGCAAATAAAACAAAAAGACAAAAAAAATCAGGAAAAATTCAAAATGCTTATGCTGATAAATCATGCAAAAATACAATTAAAAAATTATTACCATATGGTGGATAAAAAAGTATAACAAATAAAGAATAACAAAATAAGGAAGGTGAAAAAAATGGCAAGAGTAAAAACAGCAAGAACAACAAGAGCAAGACATAAAAAAGTATTAAAACAAGCAAAAGGATATTATGGTGCAAAACATTATAGATTCAGAAATGCAAATCAAGCAGTAATGAAATCTTTATCATATGCATATGTTGGAAGAAAAGATAGAAAAAGTAATTTCAGAAAATTATGGATAGCAAGAATTAATGCTGCTGCAAGAATGAATGGAATGACATATAGTAAATTAATAGCAGGACTAAAAAAAGCTAACATAACAATAAACAGAAAAATGCTAGCTGAAATGGCTGTATCAGATCCAAAAGCTTTTACAGAAGTTGTAGAAATGGCTAAAAAAGCATAGATAAATAAATTAAAAAAATTAGTCAAAATTCAAAATAAAAAACGATATGAACTTATAAAATGGAGTTTATATCGTTTTTTATTATGTGTAATAATTTTTACTGCTTTTTCATTTTAGGTTTAGAAATTAATGCTGCAAGATATCCAAAGAAAACTGCTGCAGCAATTCCACCAGCAGCTGCTTTTACACCACCTGTAAAAACACCGACTAAACCACTTTGTTTAGCGCCTTCTATAACGCCTTTGGCTAAATTATATCCAAAACCTGTTAAAGGTACTGTTGCACCAGAACCTGCAAAGTCAACTAAATATTGATAAACACCAATTCCACCAAGTATAACACCTGTTGTTACAAAAATAACCAAAATTCTTGCGGGAGTTAGCTTTGTCTTATCAATTAAAATTTGACCGATTACACAAATTAATCCACCAACAATGAAACATTTTATAAGAGAACTAAAATTAAAAACTTGAGACCAGTCTATATCCATTTTAAACTCCTTTCTCGATTAAAGTTTTAATCAATTTTCAATACTTATTGCATGAGCAATTCCTGGAATTGATTCACCTTGTTGAGAACTTGTTGAATTCATTAATGCACCTGTTGCTATTAATAGTAATTTATTTATTTTTCTTTCTTTTAAAAGTTTATAAAAATATCCAGAAAATACAGTTGCTGCACAAGCACATCCACTACCGCCTGAATGTGTATCTTGAGAATCTTTATCAAAAATTAGAACACCACAATCATTATAATTATTTTTTATGTTATATCCTTGAGAGGACATAATATCAATTACAATCTCTTTACCAACATATCCTAAATCTCCACTAATAATAGCATCATAATAATTTGGACTACGACCAGTGTCTAAAAAATGTGCAGTTAAAGTGTCTGCAAATGCTGGAGCCATAGCAGCACCCATATTATTTCCATCCTTTATTCCCATATCTACTATCTTACCAGGTGTAATTGTTGTAATATAAGGTCCATTTCCACTTTTTGAGATTATGGTACTTCCGACTACCTGTTACAGTCCATTGAGAAGATTGAGGTCTTTGGTTACCAAGTTCAAGTGGAAAACGAAATTGTTTTTCAGCACTACAAAAATGACTAGAGGTAGCACATAAAACATATTCTGCAAAACTTTCAGCACATATTGCAGAAAGTGACATTGATTCTACAAAAGTAGAACATGCACCAAAAACCCCAAAAAAAGGTATACTAAGTTCTCGTAAACCAAAACTAGAAGAAAGACATTGATTTAATAAATCACCAGCAAAACAACAATCAATTTGGTTTGCAGGAATACCAGATTTTGTAATAACAGAATTGACAGTTTCTTTTATAATTTTACTTTCAGCCTTTTCCCACGTTTTTTCACCCCAAAATTCATCCTCTAATGTTTGGTCAAAAAATTTAGAAAGTGGACCTTGCGCTTCTTTAGGACCTACAATACTTGCACATTCATAAATAGTAGGTGGAGTATCAAATTGTATAGTTTGCTTTCCTATCTTTTTCACAAAAATTCCTCCTTTATATTTTTTCTATAAAAACATTTACAAAAATATTAAACAAATGTTATAGATTGAGTATTAAAAATCATATAAATAATACCCACTAAAATTGATGCAGATATTCCAAAAACTAAAACAGGACCAGCAACAGTAAACATCTTTCCACCAACACCCATAACATAACCTTCAGATTTATATTCCATAGCAGGTGAAACTATTGAATTTGCAAAACCTGTAATAGGAATTAGAGAACCAGCACCTGCAAATTTTCCGATTTTATTAAATATATTAAGTCCAGTTAGGAAGGCAGAAATTCCAATCAATATTATAGAAACAATAGTACCAGATGTAGCAATATCAAGACCACGTTCCTTGCAAATATTAGAAATTATTTGACCTATTGTACAAATTAAACCACCAACCCAAAAAGCATTAAAGCAATTTTTCAATATAGGAGAATTGGGTGATTTTTTTTCTACATACTCTTGATAAGTTTGTTTTGATTCAATAGGATTCATTTTTTATCCATCCTTTCTATTTAAGTCTAAAGTAAAACTTAAATCTAAATCTACAAAATATTCAACAATTTTATTTCCATCAATACGAGCTCTTTGCTCAACTACAGTAACAGTACTTAAATAATCAATTGTTTTTGAAGCTTCATTAATTGCTTTTACAACAGCATCTTTCCAAGAAATTTCAGAATTTCCAGTAATTTTTAAATGTTTTTCAATATTCATAATTAACCTCCTATAATCTTTTGAAGTTAGTTTTTCCAAAAAGACAAAAAATATACAATCAATAAAAATATTGTTAGTTAAAAAAATGATATTTAATATAGTCAAATAACATTAATATAACTAACTAAAAAGAAAAAATATTTAAAGACACTTAATATAGCAAATAATATTTAATATAGTTAAAAATTAAACTTTACTAAAATTTAAAAAAATGATAAAATGCCAAAAAGAACGAGATATTATAAAATGAAAGAAGTATTATTATAAAATAAAAGGAGGAAAAAATGGATAAACCAAGAGAAATAGCATTAAAAACATTAGTAAGCATAGAACAAGAAAAAAGTTATTCAAACATAATATTAAATAAAATGATAAAAGAAAATAGTAAAATTCTATCAGAAAAAGATAAAGCATTTATATCAGAATTAGTATATGGAATTATTTCTATGAAACTGACATTAGATGAAATAATAAAGAAATATTCTAATATTAAAATAAAAAAAATTTCCATATGGATTTTAAATGTATTAAGAATGGGAACATATCAAATAATATTTTTAGATAAAGTTCCAAAATCAGCAGCAGTAAATGAAAGTGTAAATTTGGCAAAAAGATATGGACATAAAGCAAGTTCGAATTTTGTAAATGCAATATTAAGAAAAATAAATAAGTCTGATTATGATGAACTGTTCCTGATAAAAAATGATATAGAAAGAATATCAAAAACAAGATCAATGCCAGAATGGATAATAAAAGAATTATTAAAAGATAGAAATATAGAGGAAGTAGACAAAATTTGCAAAAATTTAAATAATAGACCAAAAGTGCAAATAAGAGTGAACACATTAAAAACAACAAAAGAAGAACTAGAGACAATATTACAAAAAGAAGATATAAAATGTTCGAGAATAGAAGAAATGCCAAATTTTCTAGATGCTAATATAAAAAATATAGAGAATTTTGAGTATTTTAAAAAAGGATATTTTACAGTCCAAGATATATCAGCTGGATTGACAGCAGAAATATTATCTCCAAAAGAAAACGAAATTATACTAGATGCTTGTGCTGCCCCAGGAGGAAAAACAACATATATGGCAGAATTGATGAAAAATAAGGGAGAAGTTATTGCATGTGATATACATAAACATAGAGTAGATTTGATAAAAGAAAATGCTAACAGATTAGGAATAGATATAATAAAAGCAGAAACACAAGATTCAACAAAATTTAATCCTAAATATGAAAATTATTTTGATAAAATCTTATTAGATGTTCCATGTCTAGGAATAGGAGTAATAAAAAGAAAGCCAGATATTAAGTGGCAGAAAAGTGAGAAAAATATACAGGAAATAGTAGATTTACAATTCAAGATTTTAGAAAATATAAGTAGATATTTAAAACCAGGTGGATTTTTAGTATATTCAACTTGTAGTATATTAAAAGAAGAAAATGAAGAGCAAATAGAAAAGTTTTTAGAAAAACATAGTGAATATGAAAGAGTTTCTATAGACGAAATTAGTACACTAGGTAATATAGAAGATATAAAGAAAAAATTTACAAAAAATGGATATTTTAAAATAGAGCCGGATGAGAGCAAAGATGGATTTTTTATTGAAAAATTAAGGAAAAAATAACTTTAAAACATATGTTACAGATATATTACATTTGTATTACATTTTATTAAACTATATTGACTTTTTACCAAAAAACGATAAAATTAAAGTGTAATAATAGTAGAAATTTGTTAAAATAGAAAAAACATGTAGTATTTTTATAATGATTTAGTAAAAACTAAAAAAAGAAAAAAATAAGGAGAAAAAAATGGCTAGTTGTTTAGGAATTTATATTGAAAATAATATCATAAAATATGCCAAAGTAGCAAAAGATAAAGATAAAATAAAAGTAGAATCTTTTGGAGTTAATTTTTATGATAAATTAGAAGATGCAATTAAACAAGTAATAGATGAAACGGGTAGTTATAAGATTCCAATAAGTCTCAACTTATTAGATGAAACATATAACTATTTTGATATGTTTTCTTTATTAAATAAAAAAGATTTAGAAAAAGCAATCTCAACAGAGTTTGAATCATATTGTGCAGAAAAAGGATATAATAGCAATGCCTTTCTATCAAGATATGCGGCTACAAACAGTCTATTTGAAAAAGAAAAATTAAAAATAATACATGTAAGTACAAATAAAATAGACTTTAACAGAGAAACACAACAGTTTGCAGGTTATAGATTAATGGGAATATACCCTGAAGGAGTTTCAATTGCAGATTTAGCGGATTTTGATGAAAAAGAAAATGCAATTATAATAAATATTGAAGAAAAAACTACAATTACAACAATTTTTGGACAAAAAGTATATGATATAAAAACTTTAGATATAGGAAGTCATGATTTTCTTACTAAAATCCAATCAAAAGAAAATTCATTAAGCAAGGCATATGAAATCTGTAAAGAAACAACAATATATACATCTGAAGGTAAAGATATAACAGAAGAACAAGCAACATATTTAGAAGATATAATGCCAATTTTATATGAAATAGTTGGACAAACTAAAAAAGTACTAAATGAAAGTGAAAATAAGATTGATAATGTATATATTACAGGAACAGCGGCTTTAATAAATAATATAGATTTGTATTTTGAGGAATATTTAGAGGATGTAAAATGCCAAATATTAAAACCAGATTTTATAAAAATGACTCCAGATACAAATATTAAGGATTATATAGAAGTGAATTCAGCTATATCTCTAGCATTAATGAATCTTGGTAGAGGAATAGAAGGAATGAACTTTAAAAGTAATTCAGCTGGAGAACAACTTAAAAATCTTTTAAAGGTAGATATTAATCCAGAACAAAAAGGAAAATCAAAAGCAAAATCAAAAGCATCAAAATTATTATTAACAAATGATTTAAGAGAACCACTAGATAATACAGAAAGAGCACTACTTAGAGTAGTATCTAGTTTAGTAATACTATTTGTAGTATATACATTTTTCTCAACATTATTAAATAAACAAATGGATGCTAAAGGAGAAGAAGCCAACACATCAATATCATCTACAACTTCACAAATTAACCTTGCTAAAGCAGATGATGAAAAAATAAAATCAATAACAAATGAATATTCAAGTATGATAAAAAACTTACAAGAAATAAATGACCAAATAGCAGAAAGAAATAAAACAAAAAAAGCCATACCAAATCTTTTAACATCAATAATGTATAATATTCCAGAGGGAGTACAAGTTACATCAATAGAAAATACAGGAGGAACAAAAATAGAAATAGTTGCACAATCAGAAAAATATGAACAACTAGGATTCTTTGAAGCACAAATAGAAAATCAAGGAGTTCTTACAAATGTTGTTTCAAGTGCAGGACAAAAAGAAAATAATGTAGTTACTGTAAAGATAGAAGGTGATTTACCATGAAAAAATTATTACTATTAATTATTATTGTATTATTTGCATTATTAACATTTACAACAATTATAAAGGGAATTGAATTAGGGCCAATTGAAATATTAGGAATACAAAGTATAAAAGAGAAAAATGAAGAATTAGATACAGCAGTAACTCAAGCAACAAAATTGGCAAGCACAGATTTCCCAAGTGCAGAACAATCAGTAAAAAATAATGTAAAAAAACTACAAACAGAAAAACAAAAATATGAAGATATGGTAACTGTTAGTACAGAAAGTCAAGTAGAAGAAGCAAGCATGATGGAAGGATATAGTAACTCATTTTTATGGGTACAAATAGGAACATATGCAAGAAGAGAAGGTGTTGTTATGAAAATGGACTTCGTAAAAGGAGAATCAAGTACAGAGAACACATATGACCTTGATTTTACAGTAACAGGACCATATATAGGTATAACAGATTTTATTAGTGATATAGAAGATGACTCAAAATTAGGATTTAGAATAGAACAATTTAAAATGACAACAGGAAGTTCAGAAGATGAGTTACAAGCAACATTTGTATGTAAAGATATAAAAGTTGAAGGAATTAGTGGAGTAACAGAAAATACAGATGCAACAAACGGAGAAACTGGAGATGCTAATAATTCTAATACAAATAATGCAAATGCAACTAATAATTCAACAAATTCAAACAATACAAATACTTCTAATACAAACAGTTCAAATACAAATAACACAAATAGTGCAAACACAAATAGCACAAATAATACAAGTAGTAACACAAATTCAAACTAATAAATAAAAGCAAAACAGCCTATTAAAAGTTAGAAGTCATAATTCACCTAGCTTTTAAGGAAAGGAATGATATAAATGGCAAAAAACATTATTAAAGAAATTACAATTATATTATTGCTTACACTTGCAATAATTTTGATAATGGGTGTTCTACTATATGGATATTCACCATCTGGAAAGATATTACCAGAAACAGTATCATATACGACACCAGAAGAAGCAAAACAGGAAATTGCCCAAGAAGGAGATGCAGATGCAAATCAAATAGTTATGACATATGAAGTAACAGCATCAGATTTAAAAAATTACCAAAGAACAAATGAATATGTTCAAGGAAAACGTAATCCATTTGCATCTATACCAACAGAAGAAGATTCAAACACAAGTACTTCAAATAGTTCAGGTGGTTCAAGCAGTTCATCAAGTTCAAACAGTAATTCAAATTCAAGTAGTACAACAAATGATGATGAAGGGTACTTCCCAGACAGGGGTACAAAATAGAACACAACAGATTAGTTATTAACATTAGATAAGAGATTATCTAATCAAATATAAAATTCTAAAGAGAAGGAGGATGAATTATGAGAAACAACAAAGGTATAACATTAGTAGCTTTAGTAATAACAATCATCGTATTGTTAATATTAGCAGGAGTATCAATAGCAGCATTAGGAGGACAAAATGGTATTTTAACAAATGCATCAAAAGCAAGACAAGAAGATGCAATAGGAGCACAAAGAGATGTAGTAGCAATGGCAATAAATGAAGCAACAAATGCATATTATTCTGTAACATATGCAGGAGCTAACGAAGGTGATTATAATTTTACTACAGGTGCAGGAAGTACAAGCGATTCTAAAGTAGAAGGTGGAGATGCACAAGCTACAGCAATAAACTTTATAGAAGATGCAACATATGTTTCAAATAATGAAGCAACAACTAAAGGTGAAGGTGCAAAAGTTCAAGTAACAGGTTCAGGAGCTTCAACAAAAGTACAAATAATAACAACAGATGATGATCCAGTATTTATAGAAGCAACATTAGATGCAAATGGAGCATTAGGAACATGGACAAAAACAGCTCCAGTGGAACCATAGTAATCGCAAAAGATTAAAAATATAAATATATTTTAGGAGGAAAATAATAATGAAAAGTAATAAAGGTATAACATTAGTAGCTCTAGTAATAACAATCATCGTATTGTTAATATTAGCAGGAGTATCAATAGCAGCATTAGGAGGACAAAATGGTATTTTAACAAATGCATCAAAAGCAAGACAAGAAGATGCAATAGGAGCACAAAGAGATGTAGTAGCAATGGCAATAAATGAAGCAACAAACGCATATTATTCTGTAACATATGCAGGAGCTGACGAAGAGGATTATCCATTTGCAAATGATGCCTTAAAACCAGCTTCTCCAGCTAAAAATACAAAAGTAAAAGGTGGAGATGCACAAGCTACAGCTATAAATTTTATAAAAGATGCAACAAAAGTTTCAAATGATGAAGCTACAACAAAAGGAGAAGGTGCAAAAGTTCAAGTAGTTGATGCTAGTGGAACAAAGAAAGTACAAATAATAACAACAGATGATGATCCAGTATTTATAGAAGCAACATTAGATGCAAATGGAGCATTAGGAACATGGTCAGCAACAGATGAATACACACCCCCAGCAGGTGGATAGAATTTACCAAAGACTGATAATATAATAAATTTATAGGAGGAAATAATAATGAGAAGTAATAAAGGTATAACATTAGTAGCTCTTGTAATAACAATCATCGTATTGTTAATATTAGCAGGAGTATCAATAGCAGCATTAGGAGGACAAAATGGTATATTAACAAATGCATCAAAAGCAAGACAAGAAGATGCAATAGGAGCACAAAGAGATGTAGTAGCAATGGCAATAAATGAAGCAACAAATGCATATTATTCAGTAACATATGCAGGAGCAAGTGAAAGCGATTATAATTATACATCAGGTGCAGGAACAGGAACAAAAGTTGTAGCTGGAAAACCACAAGACACAGCTAAAAAATTTATAGAAGATGCAACAAAAGTTTCAAATGATGAAGCTACAACAAAAGGAGAAGGCGCAAAAGTTCAAGTAATAGGTTCAGGAGCATCAATGAAAGTACAAATAATAACGACAGACGATGATCCAGTATTTATAGAAGCAACATTGGATGCAAATGGAGCATTAGGAACATGGTCAAAAACAGCTGATTTTCCACCAGCTATTTAATAGCTAAAATAAGTATAGATAATTAATGATTAAATAAGAAATTTAAAAACTTTAACAGATATACTAGAAATAAAATAATATTAGAAAACTAATTTTTTCAAAATAAAATAATTTTTAAAATTAAAAGCAACAATAGGCATATGCATGACAAATGTATATGCCTAAAAATATAAAAAGGAAGAAAAAAAGATGAACATAGTATTTTACATAATTTTATTTATAATGGGAATAACATTTGGAAGTTTTTACACATTAGCAGTATATAGAATTCCAAAAAGAATAGATATAGTACATACTCATTCATATTGTCCAAATTGTAACCACAAATTAGGTTTTTTAGATTTAATACCAGTATTTAGTTATATATTTTTAAGAGGAAGATGTAGATATTGTAAAGAAAAAATAAGACCAAGATATTTTATTTTAGAAATATTATCTGGAATCTTTTTTGTGATAACAGCTCTATGTATGGGAATGAGAATAGAAACATTAACAATATATCAAGCAATAGATTTTGCATTTGTTATATTATTTTATACATTTATAATATTAATGGCAGGAATAGATAAAGAAGAAATAAATATTAATCGACCAGTATTAATGTATGGGGTTCTAGTATCTGTTATATATATGGCATATCTATATATAATAGAAGAATCTAGTATTTATAGATATGTTATATATCTAGTAATATATGTAATAATACTTGCAATTGAAACAATTTCATTAAGAAAAAGAGCACAAACAAATTATTTTTATGGAAATCTTTTAACAATAATAATATTATCAATATTTATAGGAGCAACAGCATTTATATTAACGATTATTTCAACAATAATAACAGTTGTAGTATATAAAATATTAGATAAATTAATCAACAAAAGAAGAAATGTAGTAAAAGAAAAAGAAAAATTAACTACAAAAATACCAGTTGGATTTCTACTAGGAACATATGGATTACTAACATTTTTATTAACATTGTTTTGTAATAGATATTTATTATAGTGGGGGAAAAAGATGAATTTAAGAGACCAAAGAGGTGTTACAGGAGTTGATATAACAATATCTGTAATATTAATAACAATATTAATTTCACTAATAACAGTATTATCATATAATATTCAAAAGAGCTCACAAGATGTCCAAAGGAGAACAGAAGCTACATCATATGCCGTAGAGGTACTAGAAAGAGTAAAAAGTGAGGGATTTGATATATTACCAAAAGTAGGTGATGGTAATATTATAAGTGATGAAAGATTTAAAGATAAATATATAGTAGACGCAAGCGGAAATCCAACAGGATATTATCAAGAGGTCAGAGTAGAAGATTATAGTGAGATTAGAGAAGGCGAAGGAAGTCAAAAAGTACCAGACTTATTAAAAAGAGTAACAGTTAAAATTTCTTATAAATCAGGACAAGATACACAAATAGTTGAATTGTCAACACTAATGTCAAAGGAGAGCTAAAATGAAATCTGAAAAAGGTATTACACTAGCATCATTAATTATATATGTAATAACTATGTTAATAGTGGTGGCTTTAATATCAGTAGTTACAGGTTATTTCTATAAAAATATAGAATTAACTACAGATAGTAATATTGCGATGAAGCAATACACACAGTTTAACAGTTATTTTGGAGAAGAAATAGCCAAAAGTGGAAATAAAATTATAAGTGCTGGAATAAAACCAGATAAAACTAATTATATTGCATTTTCTTCAAATAATGTATATACATATTCAGAAGAATCAAAAGCAATATATAGGAATGATACAAAAATATGTGAAAATGTAGACAAATGTTCATTTATGTATGAATTAAAGGATGGAAGATATACAATATATGTAGATTTTAAATCTGGAGATTTTGATAGAACAGGAGATCATGCAATAATCTATAATATAAAAGACGTAATATATGAAAGAAAAACAGTTTAAGGAAATAAATAGTAATCCTAAAAAAGTATTTAACAAAAATAAAAAATATATTATAATTATAATGTAAACAATAAGACAAAGGAGAGATAAACTATTATGGAATTAAAAAGAAGACAACCAATAGGAGTAGAGCTGGTAAAAAGGGATGTAGTTACAGAAGAAGATATAGATAGAGCACTAGATTATCAAAGAAGTAATCCTAATATGAAATTAGGTGATATATTATATGAACTAAAAGTATGTAATCCAGAAAAACTTATAAAAGCAATTGCCGAAATATTAGGTACAAAAGGAATGATATTAAGTAGAGATGTAGTTAAATTAAATTTAACAGACTATTTTTCTTTAGATGTAGCAAAAAGAAACAAAGCAGTACCAATAGAAGTTGAAAATGGAAAAATAAAAATATGTTTTCCAACAACAATAAATAATAGGAATATGGATACTATAAGACTTTTAGTATTAAATAAAGGGCTTATAATGGACCCATATATTACATTTAGTAAAGATATAGATGCATATTTATCATCTTTAGAAGGGGGAGCATCTGAAAATATAGCAGAGACTTCAGGAACAATCACAGGACTTGTGGATAGTATTATAAAAACAGGTATGGAAAAAAGAGCAAGTGATATCCACATAGAACCACAAGAAACAGAAATAAAAGTAAGATATCGTATAGATGGTGAATTATTTACAGCAGCTAAAATTTCAAAAGAAAAACAATCACAAGTAGTAGGAAGGTTAAAAGCAATATCTAATATGCATCAAGAAAAACAAGAATCACAAGATGGTCGTATATTACTTTATGATGATTACAATATCCGTGTATCCTCACAACCAAATGTATACGGAGAAAAATTTGTTTTAAGACTTTTAAAGAAAACAGCAAACATAAGAAATATATTTGAATTAGGCTATCCAGGAACAGAAGAAACTTTAAGAAAAAGTTTTAACAAGAAAAACAGTATAACAATAATTGCAGCTCCAACAGGAGAAGGAAAAACAACAACACTATATAGTATTATTGATTATCTAAATAGACCCGAAATAAATATAACAACAATTGAGGATCCAGTAGAAATTCGTATACCAGGATTAAACCAAATAGAGATAGGACCAAAAACAACATTTTCTGGAGCATTAAGAACAGTTTTAAGACAAGATCCAGATATAATTCTAGTAGGAGAGATTCGTGATTTAGAAACAGCAGAAATAGCAGTACAATCAGGACAAACTGGACACTACGTTTTATCTACAATCCACACCATAGACAGTATAGAAGTTATAAACCGTTTGAGAAAAATGGGAATTTCGGACTATGATATAGCAAGTATTTTAGCAACAACAGTTTCACAAAGACTTGTAAGAAAAATATGTCCACATTGTAGAAAAGAAAGACCATTTACAAAAGAAGAAAAAGAAGTAATAGAAAAAATATTAGGAAAATATGGAGATACAGCAGACCTAAAAAATGCTATAACATATGATGCAGTTGGATGTGAAAAATGTAATGGTACAGGTTACTATAGCAGGGTTGGAGTTTTCGAGATACTAGACATAACAGAAGAAGTAAAAGAATTAATAATGAATAGTGCATCAACAATGGAAATAAGAAGAACTGCATTAAAGCAAAATTATAGACCACTTATTGTTGATGGAATAAAGAAAGTAATTGCAGGAATGACAACATTAGAAGAATTAAATAATAAGTTATTATTTATGTAATAAATTAAAATACAAAAGGATAAATCTAATATTTAAATTTAAAAATATAAAAAATTTACAAAAGCATTGGGGAGGAAAAAAATATGAACATGGATAGAATTTTAGATTTGGCAATTGAAAAGGATGCATCAGATATACATTTAGTTGCAGGAAATAAGCCAATATTAAGAATTGCGAGACAATTAGTACCAATAGAAGAATTTGATGAATTAACAGCAGAAGATATGAGTGAAATGTATGATTATCTAGTAAGAGGAGACGTAGATAAAGATGATGTATATAATGAAACAAGAAAACTAGATACATCATATGAATACAAAACAATTCGTTTCAGGGTAAACATTTCTTATTCATGTGATATACCAATTTGTACAATGAGATTGATAAAAAATGAACTACCAGCATATGAAGATTTAGGAGTTCCAGACATAGTAAGAAGAATGATGTATCAACCACAAGGACTTATACTAGTAACTGGTAAAACGAACTCTGGTAAAACAACAACATTAAATGCATTAATAAACTATGTTAATGAAAATGAAAATAAGAAAATTCTAACACTAGAAAACCCAATAGAATTTAGACATCATTCAAAAAAATGTTTAATAGTACAAAAAGAAGTAGGAAAAGGACAAGACAGTTTATATTTTAGTGATGGTGTAAAGAATGCCTTAAGAGAGGACTGTGACATACTAGTAATAGGAGAGATTCGTGACAAAGTAACTATGGAAGCAGCTATAGAAATGGCAGAATCAGGACATTTAGTTGTAGGAACATTACATACAAAATCTTGTGCTGAAACAATAGACAGAATGATAAACTTCTATGAAGTTAGAGACCAAGCAAGTATAAAATATCTATTATCAGCATTATTAAAACTAGTTGTATCACAAAGATTATTAAGAGGAAAAGATGGAAAACTAGTTTTAGTACCTGAAGTTATGGTAGTAGATAACATTGTTGCAGGAATTATTAGAAAAGAAAAAATAAGTGTATCAGAAATAGAAGATGCTATACAAAGTAACCTTGAAAAAGGAAGCATAGGACTAATCAATTCACTAGCAAAATTATTTGTAGAAGACAAAATTACTTTAGATCAAGCTAAAGCACAGATAGAAGAAAAAAATATAGAAATTTTAAACAGAACAATAATGCAATTAAAAATTAAAAGAGAAAATAATATATAAAAAAATCGGAAATAATAACAATATGGAAGAAAACAAATTTACAAGGAGGAAAAAATGGCTGTATATACTTATAAAGCACTAACTAGAACAGGTGTTGTAGTAAGGAATAAAGTTGAAGCATCAACTAAACAAGCACTAATATCTATGTTAAAAAGAAATGGATTAGTACCTATAAGTGTAGATAAAATCCCATATGTAACACTACAAAAGCAAAATAAACAAAAACGTAATATATCTGTAGTAGATGATATGATGAAAAACTTAAATACAACACAAGTAGTAAAAGAAAAGAAAGAAATATCAACAATGCAAAGAGTAAGGACATATTTTGCAAAACAAAAGAAAATAACATCAAGAGATATAGTTGTATTTACTCAAAACTTTTATCTACTAAAAAAAGCAAACTTTAACAATATCCATGCATTAAGAACAATAATAGATAGTACAGAAAACTATATATTCAAAGGTGTGCTAGAAGATATATTAGCTGGTGTTGAAGCCGGAGAAAATATGTATACAACTATGGAATATTATTCAGATATATTTCCATATATATATATAAACATGATAAAAGTTGGAGAATTATCAGGTTCATTAACAAACTCACTTCAACAAGCCGTAAAATATCTTGATGAAACAAATGCTTTAAACAAAAAATTAAAATCAATATTAATACCAAATATAGTACAATTTTTACTATTATTAGTAATGTTATTTGTAGGAACAATAGTAGCAATACCAGCAATTCAAAACGTATATACATCATTAGGTTCACAAGAGAAATTACCTGCAGCAACATTATGGTTCCAAGGAGTAGTAAATAACTTAATGACATATTGGTATGTACCAGCAGGAATTGTACTCGCAGTAATAGCAGTATTAATATACTATGTACACACGCCAAAAGGAAAATATAATTTCCACTATTTTAAATACAAAGCACCATTATTTGGACAATTGATATATGCATTAGACTTCTCAAGACTAATGAAAGCGATGCTTCTAAATTTACAAAATGGAATGAGAATACAAGAAGCATTAGAAGTAAGTAAAAACGTAGTTAAAAATTTAGTAATGAGAGCAATGATAGAAACATCAATAAACAACATATTAGTAGGAACATCATGGATAGAGCCATTTGAAAAATCAGGATTATCAAAACCAATGGAAACAGAGATGTTAAAAATAGGAATGCAAACAGACTTATCAGAAATGATGCAAAAATTAGTAGAATATATGCAAATCGATATAGACAATATAATGACAAAAATAATGAAAGCATTACCACAAGTAGTATATGCAATAGTAGGTGTAGTACTAATATTCTTCGTATTAGTTGTATTAGTACCATGTATACAAGTTTATATGGGAAATTTCTTATTCTCTGCATATCTATAAAAGGGACGCTCAAGGGATTGAGGAACGGTCCTTTAATCCTTTCTAGAAAGGGATTAAAGGATCGTTATTCATTCTTAAAAATAAAAAAAAGAGGTAATAATATGAAATTAGGAATTGATTTAGGTGGAAGTCACATAGGAATTGGAATTGTAAATGAAAAAGGTTATGTGGTTGAAAAAGTAGAAAAGCGACTACTTTCAAAAGATAAGAAAAATATAAAAAATGTAATAGAAGAATATATTTTTGAACAAGTAGAGAATTTTAGAAAAAAACAAGAGATTTCACTTATAGGAATAGCAGTACCAGGGACTGTATCAAATAATGTAGTAACAAAATCTGTAAATCTAGGATTAAAAAATTATCCAATAGTAGAAAGATTACAACAAAAAATAAATATACCTATTCAAATAGCTAATGATTGCTCATGTGCAGCATTAGCAGAAAATAAATATGGAGCATTAAAAAAATATAGTAGAGAAGTATTTATAACATTAGGAACAGGGATTGGCGGAGCTGTTATTATAGATGATAAATTACTAAATACTGGAGACCTACCTGGATGTGAATTCGGACATATGATAATTCAAAAAAATGGATTAGAGTGTAAATGTGGAAAAAAAGGATGTTTTGAAAAATATGCATCAATGAAAGCATTTAAAGATAATTTAAGAAAAGAATTAGGTGTGGACGAAAATACAAGAGGGCAGGAATTACTTGATATATTAAGAAAAAATGAAAAAAATACAAAATTCAAAAAAATAATTGATGAATACATAGAAAATTTAAGTATAGGACTTTCAAATATAGTAAATATATTTGAACCAGAAATAATAGGAATTGGAGGAAGTTTTGTATTTTTTAGCGATATTTTATTAGAAAAGTTAAAAAAGAACATAATAGAAAAAGGATATCTATTTAATCCAAGAAAAGAAATAGCGATTGTTCCAGCAATATTAGGAAATGATGCAGGAATAATCGGAAGTGTAATAACAAATAATTAGCAAAAATGGTCACTTAGGGACGGGTCCCAATTAACCATTTTTGTGAAATGGTTAATTGGGACCCGTCCCTAAGTGACCAAAAAGAAGGAGGATATTGATGAATAGTGAGATGAAAGCCACAAGGCAAAGTTATGGAGAGGCACTTTTAGAATTAGGAAGAGAAAATGAAAATATTGTAGTTCTTGATGCAGACTTATCAAGTGCAACAAAAACAAATTTATTTGCAAAAGAATTTCCAAGCAGATTTTTCGACATGGGAATAGCAGAACAAAATATGATGTCAACAGCAGCAGGAATTTCAACATGTGGAAAAATACCTTATGCAAGTACATTTGCAGTTTTTGCTGCAGGAAGAGCATATGATCAAATAAGAAATAGCATATGTTATCCAAAATTAAATGTAAAAATATGTGCAACACATGCAGGAATTACAGTAGGTGAAGATGGAGCAACACATCAAATGATAGAAGACATATCATTAATGAGAACATTACCAAATATGACAGTAATTTCAACAAGTGATGACACAGAAACAAAATGGGCAGTAAAAGAAATATCTAAAATAAATGGACCAGTATACTTAAGACTTGCAAGAGTGGAAGTGCCAAGAATATATGAAGAAAATCAAAAATTTGAGATAGGAAAAGCAATTCAAATTGGAGATGGAAATGATGCAACTGTATTTTCAACAGGTGTAACAGTTAGTGAAGCAATAAAAGCTCAAGAAATATTATCTAAAGAAGGAATAAATATAAGAGTAGTAGATATCCATACAATAAAACCAATTGACAGAGAAATTATAATAAAAAGTGCAAAAGAAACAAAAAAATTAATATCAATAGAAGACCATAATATAATAGGTGGTTTAGGTTCTGCAATTTCAGAAGTATTAACTGATGAAATTCCTGCTAAATTAATAAGATTAGGAATTAAAGATACTTTTGGAAAATCAGGAAATGCAAAAGAATTAATGAAACATTTTGGGATTACAGCAGAAGATATAATAAAAGTGATTTAGATATGTGAATTTTTCGTGAATTTTATAAAAAAACAAAAAAGGAAGAAAAAGGCTAAAAACAGGAAAAAAACCAACAATTTCCATTAAAAAAGTAATAAAAAAGTATTGCAAAATTTGTAGAATATTGTTATTATAAATACGGCAAATAAAAAGCATAACAAAACAGGAAAAAATATAGAGATACTGAAAGGAAAAAAAGTAATGATAGAATTTAGAAATGTAAGTAAAACATATGATACAGGTACAAAAGCAGTTAAAAATGCAAACTTCAGAATAGAAAAAGGAGAATTTGCATTTTTAGTAGGATCATCAGGAAGTGGAAAATCAACACTAATAAAACTCATCTTAAAAGAAGAAGAACCAACATCAGGAAATATAATAATAAATGGAAAAGACACCACATTTTTAAAGCCAAATAGAGTCCCATATTTAAGAAGAAGCATGGGGGTAGTGTTCCAAGATTTTAGATTATTGCCAGAAAAAACAGTATATGACAATGTAGCATATGCAATGTATATTGTAAGAGCAACACCAAGACATATAAGAAGACAAGTACCAATGGTACTTTCATTAGTAGGATTAAGTAATAAAGCAAAAATGTATCCTCATGAATTATCAGGAGGAGAGCAACAAAGAGTTGCACTTGCAAGAGCATTAGTAAATAATCCATCAATGTTAATAGCAGATGAGCCAACAGGAAACTTGGATCCAGACACAGCATGGGATATAATGACATTATTAAATGATATTAATATGAGAGGAACAACAGTAGTTGTAGCAACACATGCTAAAGACATAGTAGACAAAATGAAAAAAAGAGTAATTCATATTAGTAAAGGCGAAATAGTAAGAGATGATAAAAAAGGTGGGTATGATTGTGAAATATAACATATTAGGATATTTAATAGGTGAAGGAGTTAGTAACGTATTCAAAAACAAAAAATCAACAGGAGCGTCATTAATAATTATGTGTGCAACAATGATTATATTTGGAGTATTCTTCATATTAGGAGAAAATATTAATCATTTTGTTGACCAAGTAAAATCAGAACAAGGATTTCAAGTATTTATAGAAACAGACGCAACTCAAGAAGAAATTGATAAAGTTGGAGAAGAAATTAGAAATGTACCAGGAGTAAATACAACAGAGTTTGTATCAAAAGAACAAGCATTAGATAGCATGAGAGAAAGATTAAAAGACACAAAAGGAGTATTAGATGGTTTTGATACAGAACAATTTAAAACATCATATGTAGTAACAGTAACAGATTTATCAAAAAGTAAAGATATACAAGATCAAATTTCAAAAATAGAAAATGTAGTAAAAATTACAAGTAGTGATGAAACAGTATCAACATTATTAGATTTAGCAAAAGGAATAAGAATTGTAACAGGAGTAATTTTACTATTGCTAATAATAATATCTATATTTATAATTTCAAATACAATAAAACTTACAGTACATGCAAGAAGAAAAGAAATATCAATAATGAAATATGTAGGAGCGACAAATGGATTTATCCGTTGGCCATTTATAGTAGAAGGTATGATAATAGGTCTTATATCTAGCTTAATATCAATTGCAATAGTAGGAGGAGTATATAATTTAATAGCAGAACAAATTGTAAATGCTAACTTCATGCAAATAATGAATGTACATCTAGTAACATTACAAGATATGCTAGTATCAATGATTGTAGTATACCTAATACTAGGAATTGGAATAGGAGTTCTAGGAAGTGTAATCTCAATGAGAAAATATTTAAAAGTATAAGGAGGAAACATGCGTAAAATATTATGTATTGTTTTCATCATTCTAATTTGTCTGCAAATAACATATGTATATGCAGAAAATGAAACAGACTCTGCAAATCAAACAGATTTGCAAACACAGCAAAGTGATTTAAAAAATCAAATAGATGAAGCAAATCAAGAACTAGAGGAAACCAGAAGTGAACTTTCAGAAAATTTGCAGCAAGTAGAAAAACTAGATGAAAAAATTTCAAATTCAGAACAAGAATTACAAAAATTAAATAGTCAAGTTGAAGAATTAAAAACAAATATGGAGCAAGTAGAAGCAGAATTAAACGAAGTAACAACAAAATATGAAAAGCAAGAAGAAATATTCGAAAAACGAGTAGTAGCCTTATATGAAATGGGCGAAGTTGACTATTTAGATATTTTATTAAATTCAAATAATTTATCTGAATTTCTTTCAAGTTATTATGTAATTACAGAAATAGCTGAAGCAGACAAAGAATTACTAGATGATATATCAGAAAAAAGAAAAGAAATATCACTTGCAAAAGAAAAGATAGATAATCAAAAAACAGAACTATCAGATTTAGTTGCAGCACAGCAAAGAACATCAAAAATACTAGAAAATACAAAAGTAATAAGAGAGACATATATAGCAAAACTATCTGATGAAGAAAAGGAAAAGCAAGCTCAAATAGATGAAATAACAGCACAATATGAAGCAGTAAATAAACAAATTTTAGAGCTAGCAAAACAAGGAATTGATACAGAATATATTGGCGGAGAACTAGCATGGCCAGTACCAGGATATACTAAAATTACATCACCATATGGAATGAGAGTTCACCCAATTACAGGACAATATAAATTACATACAGGAGTAGACATAGGAGCACCACTAGGAGCAAACTTTATAGCAGCAAATGATGGAATAGTAACAAAAGCCGAGTATAATACGGCATATGGAAATATGGTAATAATAGATCACGGTGGAGGAATATCAACACTTTATGCACATGGAAATAAAATATTAGTAGAAGTAGGACAAAGTGTAAAAAGAGGGGATAGTATTCTAGAAGTAGGACAAACAGGATATGCAACAGGACCACATGCACATTTTGAAGTAAGAATAAATGGTGTTGTAACTAATCCAATGCCATACATAACAAATGGAATAGTACCAGGTTCAGAACAAGATGAAGCAAGTCAAGGTGAGACCGATTCAAATAATACCATTGATGAATATTGATGATTAAATAATACTTTCCTTGGAAAGTATTCCAAGGAAAGATTCTTTATCACAAAGAGAAATACCAAAAAATAGTTGATTAGGAAAAAGTAGGAGGAACTTATGAAAAACATGAGTAAAAAAATAGTATCAATAGTTATGATAGTAATTATGCTATCGATTACAGGATTATCGCAAGCAGAAAGTGATTTAGATACACAAAAACAAGAAAATAATGAAAAAATAACAGAAGCACAAGAGCAAAAAGAAGAAGTACAAGAACAAAAAAATCAAACAATAGAAGAGGTAAATCAATTATCAGAACAAATAACACAATATCAAAGTCAAATTGCAGAATTAGATAATCAAATAGAAGAAGCAAATAAAAAAATAGAAGAAGAAGAAGCAAACTTAAAAAAAGCCCAAGAAGACTATGATGAACAACAAGATACATTAAACACAAGAATAGTAGCATTATATGAAGCAGGAGAAACTTCATATATAGATGTGTTACTATCATCAGATAGTATTACTGACTTTATTTCTAATTACTATATTATTTCAGAAATAGCTGAATGTGATTTAGAATTACTTGAAAAAATAGATAATCAAAAGAAAGAAATAGAGCAAGCAAAAGTAGAATTAGAAGCAAGTAAAAATAAATTAACATCAGCAAGAAGTGATAAAGAAAAAGTATCACAAGAATTAAAAACAGCTAAAAGTGAAAAAGACCAATATGTGGCACAACTTTCACAAGAAGAGCAAAATTTACAAGCTCAAATAGATGAATTAAGAGAAGCAAATGTTTCAATAGACCAAAAAATAAGAGAAAGACAAAAAGCAATAGAAGAAGCAAAGAAAAAACAAGAAGAAGAGGAAAAAAATAATGGTAACTCAAATAATTCGGGCTCAAACAATGGCTCTAGTAGTGAACCAAGCAATCCAAGTTCAGCAGGATTTATATATCCAGTTCCAAGTGCATATTCTAGAATAACAACAGGATTATACTACTCAAATGGAAGTTATCATGGAGCAGTAGATTTTGGATCAGGAGGAATTTCAGGGCAACCTATTTATGCAGTAGCAGATGGATATGTAGTAATAGCAGAAGCATTAACAACAAGTTATGGAAATTACATAATAATAGAACATGATAATGGATTATATACATTATATGCACATGGTCAACCAGGCTCAATAGCAGTAAAAGAAGGTCAAAGAGTAAAACAAGGGCAACAAATAATGAGAGTAGGAAATTCAGGAAACTCAACAGGACCACATTTACATTTTGAAGTTAGAACATCTCCAGGACTATATAATAACAGAGTAGATCCAAGAAAATATTTACCATAGATAAAGGAATATAAAAGATAAAAAAACATAGAATAATAGGGGCGGAAAATATCCGCCCGAAATTTTTACAAGATTAAACTACTAGAAAGAAGGAGAACTTTCATGAAAGAAAAGAGAAGTTATAGAGTATATAATACAATAATGATTATTGTATTAACAGCATTTATTACATTTTTAATAACAACAATAGTTGGGTATAATTATCTAATAAAAGGTGACGGCAAAACTATGGTATTAAACACAATGGCAGATGAGCAAGATATTGCAACAAAATTATCAGCATATAGAGGAATAGTAGAAGAATACTTTTTAGGAGATATTGATGAAGAAAAATTAGAAGAAGGAGCAATAAAAGGATATATAGAAGGACTAGATGACCCATATACAGAATACATTTCAAAAGATGAAATGGAAGAATATATGCAAGACACAATGGGAAACTATGTAGGAATAGGAATATACATGGTATTAGATGAAGATTTAGGAAAAATAAAAGTTTTAACACCAATGGAAAATTCACCAGCAGAACAAGCAGGAATACAACCAGGTGATATAATAATTGCAGTAGATGGAGAAACTTATACAAAAGACGAAATGTCAAAAGTTTCTGACAAAATAAAAGGTGAAGAAGGAACAACAGTAAAATTACAAATTCAAAGAGGAGAAGAAATTTTAGAATTAGAAGTAAAAAGGGAAAGTATAAAAGTAAACCCAGTTAATGGAAAAGTAATAGAAAATAACATAGGCTACATAGAATTTTCTTCATTTGATGAAACAACAGCAGAAGATTTTAAAAATAAATACGAGGAATTGAAAAATCAAAATATAACATCATTAATAATAGACTTAAGAAATAATGGAGGAGGACTTGTAGACCAAGCAACAGACATCGCAGACTTAATAATAGAAAAAGGAAAACCAATATTATATGAAGTAGATAAAAACGGAAAAGAAACAGTTATTAATTCAGAAAACGACCCAATCATAAATATGCCAATAGTAATAATAACAAATGAAAATACTGCAAGTGCATCAGAAATATTAGCAGGAGCACTAAAAGATTATGGAAAAGCAAAAATAGTTGGAACAAAAACATATGGAAAAGGTGTAATTCAAGAAATACTTACATTAACAGATGGAAGTGGTTTGAAAATAACAACAGAAGAATATCAAACACCAAACCATAACAAAATACAAGAAGTAGGAATTGAACCAGATGTAACAGTTGAGTTACCAGAAACTGTAACAAACATATTAAATATTCCAGAAGACCAAGACACACAATTACAAAAAGCAATAGAAACAGTTAAAAGCATGGAATAAAAAATAAAAAAAAGGAGTCGAGATATGAATTTACCAAATAAATTAACAATTTTTAGAATTATTCTAGTACCAATAATGGTAATAATACCACTATTAGGAATAAATAATGAATTTAATGGAATTCCAATAACATGGATTATAGTAGATATCATCTTTATAATTGCATCAATAACAGATAAATTAGATGGATATTTAGCTAGAAGTAGAAATCAAGTAACAAACTTTGGAAAATTTTTAGATCCAATAGCAGATAAAATATTGGTTTTATCTGCAATGCTCCTATTAGTTGAAGATGGAAGATTACCAGCATGGATTCCAATTATAGTACTTGCAAGAGAATTTGCGGTATCAGGATATAGATTAATTGCAGTAGAAAAAGGTGGAGAAGTAATAGCTGCTTCAAAATGGGGAAAACTAAAAACAGTAACACAAATGGTAGCATTAGTACTTGCTATAGTTGACCTAAATGCGTTTGGGGAATGTTTTAAAGGAACATTATCAGGAGGAGACTTTATACTAAATGTAATTGTTACAGGATTAATGATAATACAAGTAATAGCAACTATATTTTCAGGGTATGATTATTTAAAAGGAAGTAAAAAACTTCTAGAAATAAAATAGAATATTTAGGCCAAGTGAAAAGTAAAATTAAAAAAAGTAATTTCTAGTTACCGAATAGAATATTTAATAAAAAATAGGATAAAAAACTTGACAAATTAAAAATTCTGCCGTAATATAGTATAGAAATTTTTTAAGGCACTAGACACAAATGCCAAAGGAGGAAAAGAAAATGGAAGAAAAGGAAGTAATTCTTACACAAGAAGGATTTAACAATTTAGAAAATGAATTAAATTATTTAAAAACAGAAAAAAGAGCAGAAATAGCAGATAGAATAAAAGTAGCATTAGGATTTGGTGATTTATCTGAAAACTCTGAATATGATGAAGCAAAAACAGCCCAAGCTGAAAATGAAGGGAAAATAGTAGAATTAGAAAATAAATTAAGACATGCAAAGATTATAGATGAAAAAGAAATAGACACAGACACAGTACAAATAGGAAATAAAGTAAAAGTACTAGATGTAGAATTTGATGAAGAAATCACATATATAATAGTTGGTTCAACAGAAGTAGATTTAGCAGAAAATAAGATATCAAATGAATCACCACTAGGAACAGCTCTATTAGGAGCAAAAAAAGGTCAAACAGTAGAAGTAGAAGCTCCAGCAGGAAAAATGAAATATAAAATTTTAGAAATTTCATTATAAAATATATAAATGGACCGAATAAGTAGATTTAAGAAAATATGTATAAATTAAACATATTGTAAAATGATAAAATTCAAAGGTAGATATAAAATATTAGATATTAGATATTAAATATAAAAAATTAAAATATGGTGGTTAATAGTAAAATTAATATAATACAATTATAAAGCCTTAAAATAAATTTCCATCATATTTTAATTTTTATAATATAAAACTAATTATTAAAAGCAAATAAGTATTTACACCAAATAGAAGATTATAAAAATAAGTAATATGTGTATGAAATAATTACAAAAATAAGTAATATGCATATGGAATTTTTACAAAAAGTAGAATAAAAATTTATTTAAAATAAAGTGGTAAATTAAAAAAATAAATTTTAAGTAAAAAATTAAAAAATTAAAAAAATTAAAAAATATGCTTGACAATTTATTAAAAATAGTTTATACTTATCCTTGTCAGCGAAAAGACGCTCCCTTAGCTCAGTTGGTCAGAGCAACCGGCTCATAACCGGTGGGTCCAAGGTTCGAATCCTTGAGGGAGCACCAATATAACTCGTTAAACAATAATGTTTAACGAGTTTTTTCTAAACCAATAAAATAGTATCCTCTATATTTCAAAAGTGATGGCAAAATACGGATATTACTTTTTGAAAAATTTCTAAAAATAGAATTCTATATCAAAAGGATGAGCATATATTTAATAAAAAGGAGGAATACTATGGAATCTAAAATAGAAAATATATCTACAATAGGAATAAATAAAAGCAAAAACATAATAAAAGGAGTTTTAATATCAATAATTACAACATTAATATTACTTTGCATATTTTCAGCTATATTAGCATATACAGATGTACCAGAAAGCACAATAACCCCAGTTATCATGATAATAACAGCAATAAGTATATTAATAGGAAGCACAATAGGAAATCATAAAATACAAAAAAACGGAATCCTAAATGGAGGAATAGTAGGAGCAACATATATGATAATTCTATATTTAATATCAAGTATTTTAAGCGGAAATTATGCTTTAAACATTACATCAATCATACTAATAATAGTTGGAATTGTATTTGGAATATTGGGAGGAATTATAGCAGTAAATCAAAAATAAACTTTAAAATTTTATAAAAGAGAACTTAAGTTAAAACTATTTGAATAGTAGATTTAGTTATGAAGAAATATCCAAATGAAATTGATAAATTAGTTCAAATTTAAGGAAATAAATTAGTTAAATTTTAAAGAAATAGATTATTAATTTCATTTGGATAAAAATTTAAAATAGTCGTTTTAAAAAGCTATCTTTTATAAAGCTTTTATAAAGATAACTCATAAAGAAACAATTTACATCTAAACATAACTTAAAGCTCATTTTGCAAATTATGTCGAATTTTGCGATGAGTTTTTCCAAAAAATCATTGACAAATTAAAATTATGTAACTATAATAAAAATACATTTTCATATTTTTTTAAATTCAAAATTTTTATCATTTAATTAATTTTTTATCTTACTAAAAATCTAAAAAATCCCAAAAATAATATAAAAAAGAATGGAGGAATCTTATTGAATCAAAAAAAGAAGATTATTGCTACAATTGTAATTTTAGCAAGTATATTATTAGCATTTTTAGGAGGACAAACATTTTCAAAATATATAACAGAAGTAAAAGGAGAAGGAACAGCAAATGTAGCAAAATGGAGTTTTAAAGTAAATAATAGTGAAGAAAAAATTCAAAAAATAAATTTAGCATCAACAATAAATAATCAGACACTTATAAATAATAAAATAGCACCAGGAACAAAAGGAAGTTTTGATATAATTGTAGATGGAACAGAAGCTGAAGTTGGTATAGATTACCAAATAAAATTTATTAACGAACAAAATAAACCTCAAAATTTAATCTTTAAATATAATAATAAAGAATATAATAGTATAACAGAATTAACAGAAGATTTATCAGGAAGAATAAATGCAAATGATGAAGAAAAGAAAATAACAAAAACAATAGAATGGGAATGGCCTTATGAGACAGGAAAAACAGAAAATGAAATACAAAAAAATGATATAATAGACACAGAAAATGGAAAACAAATAAGTGCATATAATTTTGAAATATCAGTAACAGGAACTCAAATAGTGCCAACAGAATAGAAAAGAGGAAAAATGATAAAAAAATATAGAAGTGATTTATTTTTAATAATATCAATAATTTTCTTTCTTACAATTTTAATTCTTAAATTTTTTATTCAAGAAAAAACCATACAGCCTTTTGGAATATCAATACTAGAAATTTCTTCTAATAGTATGAATCCAACATTATATAAAGGAGACAAAATAATAATAAAAAAACAAGAAGAATATGAAGAGGGAGATATTATAACATATATATCAAAAGAAAATAATTGTATTACTCATAGAATTGTAAAAAAATATGAAAATGTATTTATTACAAAAGGAGACAATAATAATATTGAAGACAATGAACAAATAAAAAAAGAGCAAATATTAGGGAAAGTTATATATATTTATAAAGATAGGAAGTGAAAAAATGAATATATTTAGAAAAAATACTAAAGCAATAAGGTTACCAGAAAAAAGTTTAGAGAATATGCTTATAAGCAATTCAATAGATTTAAATAAAAAAGGCTTTAGTCAAAAAAACATAAATAAAAGAAACATAGAAAAAAGAAGCAGAGATAATATAAACATAAATAAAATAAATATACAATCAAGAAGAGAAAGAAATAATAAAAAAAGAAAAAATTTAGAAAGCAAAAACAATATAAAAAACAAAAATAAATTAAAAAGTAAAAAAGAATTAAAAACAATTACATATATTATAATTATAGCAATCATATGTATGTTATTTCTAACAGGATATAGCATAGGTAAAACTATATCAGAAACATTAATTCAAACAACAGGTGAAGTAGCTGAACCAATATTAGAATTAAAGACAAATGAAAAATTAAACATTACTGCAACAGAAAACAGTGGAGAATATTCATTTCAAGTTACAAATTATAAAGAAAATAAAATTACAGAAGTACCCATACAATACACAATAGAAATAATATCAAATACAGATGAAAGTATAAAATATGAACTATATAAAGATAATGAAAAAATAGAACTGCAAAATCAAAAGACAAATATTCTAGAGCTAAAAGCAAATGAAATGCAAGAAGATAATTACATATTAAAAATATCGTATGATAAAAATCAAAGTAACAGTATTTATGACATAATAGAAAAAATACAAATAAAAATTCATTCTGAACAGAAAGAAATATAAGGGGTGATAAAAATAAAAAGACAAAATAAAATCCTTATAGTTTTCTTAATAATCCTAATAATCATTTATATCTTAATAAAGACAGATTTTATATCAAAAGCACAAGATGACATATTATTTTTAAAATTCTTAAACTTACAATCCAATAATTCAGAAACAAGTTCAAATAAAGAAATAATAAATTCGAAAATATCAAAGTACGAAAAAGCAACTTATGTATTTGAAATGAAAAATCATAATACAGATTTTAAAGATGTAGATTTATCAGAAACAATAAATGAAAAAACTTTAATAAATGAAAAAATAGCACCAGGAGTATCTGGAAAATTTAATATAGTCTTAAGAACAAATCAAAATACAATATATGAAGTTAAATTTAAAAGTAAAACTCAAAAGCCACAAAATTTAAAATTTGAAATAGAAAATACTAATATTAAAGCAAATAATTTAGAAGAGTTAGAAAATTATTTAAAAGGGAGAATAAATAAAGGAGAAGAAAAAACAATATCTATTAAATGGAGTTGGGAATATGAAAATAGCATAAAGAATAATATTCAAGATACAAAAGACGCAATGAAAATAGAAAGTTATAAATTTGAAATATTTGCAACAGGAGAAGAAATTATATAGGAAAGGAGAAATAATCCAAAATCTATAAAAAAGAATAATAAAATTTAATTGGATTAAACAAAAATATGAATAGAAAGATAATTTTTACACTTATAATATTTTTAACTTGTCTATCCATATGCATAATAGTAGAAGCAAAATATATTAGTGAAGAACAAATTGAAATAGCAACATTAAATATTGATAGGACAAGGCCAATAATAGAATTATTAGGAATAGAAAATAATAATAAAGGATATGAAAATTACGCAAATAGTACACATACAATAAAAATTAAAGTAAAAGTAAAAGAAAAAAACATAGGAAATGATACATTAGAAAATAAAGAAATAGTAATAAAAGTTGGAGATAAAACTATAGAATTAAAAGATAAAAAGATTAAAGAATTAAAAAGAGAAAATGATGAAATAATATATGAAATAGAATTAAATAAAATTTCAGAAAATGGGCTATTAATTTTAGAAATCAAAAAAGGAGCAATAACAGATACAGCTGGATGGCAAAGCAATGAATTAAAAATAGAAACTAAAATTTTAATTGATAATATAAAACCTGATGCGAAATTCATAGAGGAAGAAATAGAAAAAGGAAAAGTTAATCGGAATAATAAATGTTAATGAAGAAATAAGACCACTAGATGGCTGGGAAGATACTGATGGAAAAAATAAAATTTGGAAAAAAGAATTCACAAATAATATTACATATGAGATACCAATAATAGATTATGCACAAAATGAAAGTATAATAAAGATAAATATAACAAAAGCAACATATATAAAAATAACATATGCATCACATAATTCATATGTTGGATGGTCATATGGATATGGAAATAATGATATTGCAGGTAAAGAAGCAATAAAGAAAAATCCGATTTTTAAAACAGAAGCATTAGCGTTTAATATAGAAGGAAACATGGATACAGATTTTGTTAAATTCAGAGCACATATCTATACGCACTGGGGAGAAGGTTCACAAGCAAGATGTACTACAACTGGTCAAATCTATAAATATGGTTATAATCCAGGCATAAACTCATGGGCAACAATCAAAAACAGTAATTTAGTAGAAATAAATAATAAAAAATATTTACAAATAGGAGGAAGCGGAGTAAATGGAGAGAATATTGCTGATATAAATGGAAATAATCCAATAAGCCCAGAATTATCAACAAAATGTCTATATGGGATTTCAGGAATAACAATAGATTTAAAAGAAAAAGATGAATTTTCAGTAATTTATCAAATATTTGTAGATGAAACAGGATGGCTAAAACCAGCCAGTGACGGAGAAGAAGCTATGTATAAATTTAATAAACCAATGTCAGCATATAGGATGACAATTGTTCCTAAATCAGAAAAAGAACATGTTATAAATACATGGAGTAAAGATGTTGGAACAATGAATATGTAATCAACTAGAAGTCTATTTTAAAAGTCAGCAAGAATTTTTATTAAAATTTTTTGGAGAAAGTTTATTAAAGAAAGTTTAGTATGCTTTCTCCTTATAAAATTATACATATATCTAATCATATTTGCATAATTGAACCAGACATAAAATGCAATAAAACTAAACATAAAAGCAATAAAAACCAAACAAAAAGCAATAAAAA
>CALXJT010000001.1 GCA_944388695.1 uncultured Clostridia bacterium | reverse complement strand
TTTTAAATTGTGGTAGTTCATCACTAAAATATCAATTAATTAACATGGAAACAGAAGAAGTTTTAGCTTCTGGAAAATATGAGAGAATAGGAGAAAAAGAAGCATTTATAACACATAAAGCATTAGGAAAAAAAGTAACAATTGAAAAACCAGCATATGACCATAAAGAAGCTATAGAGTTTACTTTAGAACAATTTACAAATCCAGAATATAAAGTAATAGAAAGTTTAGACGAAATAAATGCAATCGGTCATAGAGTAGTACATGGTGGAGAAATATTTAAAAAATCTGCAGTTATAGATGATAAAGTTATAGAAGATATTAAAAAATGTGGGGAATTTGCACCATTACATAATCCAGCTGCAGCATTGGGAATGGAAGCGTGTAAAAAAGTTATGCCAGGTAAACCTATGGTAGCTGTATTTGATACAACTTTCCATCAAACAATGCCAAAAGAAAAATACATATATCCAATACCATATGAATATTATAAAAAATATGGCGTAAGAAAATATGGAGCACATGGTACATCACATATGTATGTTTCAAGAAGACTTGCAGAAATTGAAAATAAACCAGTTGAAGATTTAAAAATTGTAAGTTGCCATCTAGGTCAAGGAGCAAGTATATGTGCAATAGAAAATGGAAGATCTCTAGATACAAGTATGGGATTAACACCACTTGGGGGTATACCAATGGTTACTAGAAGTGGAGATTTAGACCCTTCTGTATTAACATATATAATGAAAAAAGAAAATATATCAGCACAAGAAATGGAAGATATCTTAAACAAAAAATCAGGATTAGCAGGAATTTCTGGATTAGCACCTGATTTCAGAGTTATTGAAGAAGAATCAAATGGAGAAAATGAATTAGCTAAAATAGCAATCGAAGAATTCAATTATTCTATAGCTACATATATTGTAAAATATGCTATGGCAATGGGAGGATTAGATTACATCATATTCACAGGAGGAATCGGTGAAAACCAAATAAATATAAGAAGAGGTATATGTGAAAAATTAGAATTCATGGGAATAAAAATGGATGTAAATGAAAACAACATGAGAGGAGAAGAAAAAATTATTTCTACTCCAGATTCTAAAGCAGTAATCTATGTAATTCCTACAAATGAAGAATTAATGATAGCACAAGAAACAATGAATTTAATAAAATAATTGTAAAACATATAATATATTAAAGAAAACAGTATATTAATTATACTAAAATCTTACTTTCATAATATCCAGCATAAAAGAAATTTAACAAAGCTAGAGTGCTTATTATAAAAAAGTTTATAAAAAATTTATAGATGAATCCAAAAATAAAAAAATAAAAAAATATAAAAGAAAAATCTATAAAAAGTATTTACACCAAAGCATAGTTATGGTATACTAATAACACTAAAAATCGGAACAAACTAAACAAGGCATAAAAGCCTTGTTTAATTTTACAAAAATATAAAAATTATAAAAAAGAAATGGAGGAAAAGAAATGGCAAAGATTTTAGAAGATATTTCAAGAACATTTAATGAATTTTTATTACTACCAAATTTAACAGATGAAAGATGTATACCAGATAAGGTATCACTAAAAACACCACTTGTAAAATTCAAAAAAGGAGAAGAACCAAAATACTCTGCAAATGTGCCAATGGTATCTGCAATAATGCAATCTGTATCAGGAGAAGAAATGGGAATTGCATTAGCAAGAGAAGGAGGAGTAGCATTTATATTTGGTTCACAATCAATTGAATCACAAGCAGAAATGGTAAGACATGTAAAAAAACATAAAGCTGGATTTATTGTAAGTGATTCAAATGTAAAATCAGGAACACCATTAAAAGATGTAATAGCATTAGTTGAAAAAACAGGACATTCTACAGTAATGATCACAGAGGATGGAACTCCAAATGGAAAGTTTTTAGGACTTGTTACAGACAAAGACTATCGTATATCAAGAGATAATATGGATGCACCAATTGATAATTTTATGACATCTAAAGAAAAAGCTGTATGGGCAAAAGAAGGAATAAATTTATCAGAAGCAAATGATATTATATGGGAAAATAAAATAGCTTGTTTACCAATTTTAACAGAAGAAGGAAACTTAAAATATTTAGTATTTAGAAAAGACTATGAAGAAAGAAAAACTAATCCAAATTCATTATTAGATGATAATAAAAGATATATAGTAGGAGCAGGAATTAATACAAGAGATTATGAAGAAAGAATCCCAGCACTAGTAGAAGCAGGAGTGGATTTAATATGTATGGATTCATCTGATGGATATTCAGTATGGCAAAAAAACACAATAGATTTTGTTAGAGAAAAATATGGAGATACAGTAAAAATAGGAGCTGGAAATGTAGTAGATAAAGAAGGATTTAGATATCTTGCAGAAGCAGGAGCTGACTTTATAAAAGTTGGAGTTGGAGGAGGTTCAATCTGTATAACTCGTGAAACTAAAGGAATAGGAAGAGGACAAGCTTCAGCATTAATAGACGTTGTACAAGCAAGAGATGAATATTATGAAGAAACAGGAATATATATCCCAGTATGTTCAGATGGTGGAATAGTACATGATCATCATATAACAATAGCACTAGCATTAGGAGCTGATTTTGTAATGATGGGAAGATATTTTGCTAGATTTGACGAAAGCCCAACTAGAATAGTAAAAAAAGGTAATGAATATGTAAAAGAGTATTGGGGAGAAGGTTCAAATAGAGCTAGAAACTGGCAAAGATATGATATGGGAGGAGATAAGAAACTATCTTTTGAAGAGGGAGTTGACTCATACATCCCATATGCAGGAAAATTAAAAGATAATCTAGCTATCACAGTGGCTAAAATAAAATCAACAATGTGTAATTGTGGAAGTATCACAATACCAGAATTCCACGAAAAAGCAAGATTAACTTTAGTATCTGATGTTAGTATTTCAGAAGGAAAAGCACATGATGTTATCTTAAAAGAAATTGAAAGATAAAAAATATTAAAAGAATAACGAAGTAAAAAATAAAGCTTAATCGGGATTTGGAAGTAGATTTAAAATCCTAATTAAGCTTTAATTTCTTTTTCTAGCTTAAAAAACATGAAGTTTTAGTGATAAACCTATTTTCTCTTTTCTAAAATTTTTATTGTATTTCAAATGAAATTTCCATGCATCAAGGTTAATTGAAATAAATGTAAAAAAGCATTGCAAATTTTATAATAATATGTAATAATATAAATGAAATACAAGAAAAAGAGGAAAAAATGGAAGATAAAATAGATATACTATTAGCAACATATAAAACAAATATCGAATTTTTAACAAAACAAATAGATAGCATTTTAACTCAAAGCTATACTAATATCAATTTAATAATTAGTGACGACAATTCTGAAGATATAGAACTAAAAGAAGTATTAGAAAATTATGAAAAAAAAGATGAAAGAGTAAAAGTATTCTTTCAAGAAAAAAACATAGGATACATTAAAAATTTTGAATTTCTACTAACTAAATCTGATGCGGAATACATCATGTTTAGCGACCATGATGACATATGGTACCCAGAAAAAGTAGAAAAGAGTATAAAAGAGTTATTAGAAGAAAATGTTGATTGTGTATATGTAAATGCTAATCAAATAGATAAAGATGATAAAATCATACATAAAAATTATTTTAAATATAAAAATGTTCCATTAATTTTTGGAAAAAATAAATTAGGGAATTCACGATGCATAGGTATTGGATGTTCACAAATTTTCACAAAAAAAATCAAAGAAAAAATGCTACCTTTTAAAGAAAGTGTAATTGCACATGATTGGCTTGTATCATTTTTAGCAAACGAAAGAAAAGGACTAGCATATATTGATGAACCACTTTTTGGATATAGATTACATGAGACAAATGTCTTTGGTGGAAGAAATTTAGATCAAAATCTAAATAGATGGAAGGAAGAACATGGAAACAGTTATAAAAGTTACTTAAAATACAGAAAAGAAAAAGTTATTGATAAAGCATATTTAAATGGAGCAATTATGTGTTATGAATATTCTAGAGTAGAAGAAAACAAGAAGTTTTTAGAAAAAGCTATCAATTATTATAAAAATCTAGAAGAATCAAGATATATAAATTTCCATTTTATAAAATACTTTAAATTTTTAGGAGGACATAATTTATTTAAAAAAATGATTAAAGAACTTGTGATATTTCATTTTCCTATAATAGGATATATAAAATTTAGATAGTAGAAAAATTTAAAATAAAAATTTTTTGAATAAAAAAATTTTGAATAAAAATATTTTGAATAAAAATATTTACAGTTTTAAATAAAATTTTAAAAAAATGTGTAACAAATAAAATTTTAAATTGTATAACATATGTAAATATACAAATTAATGAATAGTAACGGAATAAAACTAATAATCAATAAGAAAAAGCCAAAAGGCGCAAACAACAGATAAGAAAGGAGAAAATAAAATGTTTGATTCATTAAAAAGAGATTCAATATCTCAAAAAAGAAAAGAAAAACAAACTTTAAAAGAAAACAACTTCAAAGACTGGAAAGAATTGATATATACAATGAAAGAGATGTCAACAGAGTCATTTTATAACAAATATAAAAACATAGATACTAGACTTATACCTCAATCAGAATATGACAAATGGTTAGAAGAAAATGAGCCATCAAAGGAAGAATTATCAAAGCAAAAAGAAGAAAAATTCAATATAAAATTAGAATTAATGAGTAAAGAATATTCTATGATTATAGATGAAAGTATTGAATATCAAACATATGAAAATTACGTAAAAACTGAAGTAGAAGACGAAGATTATGCAAGAGCAGTCAAAGAATCTGAAAGTGATTACATAATTTTTTTTCGGAGTATATGTAGATGTGCCACCATTTTCTTTTTATGAAATAGCTAAATATTTAAAAGAAAATGATATAGACATGGCATATTGTGATAATGACACAATAATAGAAGGTGGAAGAAATTTTCCAAATTTTAAACCTGACTACCAAAAAGAAATATTATCAGAAGCAAATTATGTTGGAAACTTCTTAATTGTAAAGACTGATTTTTTAAAGAATAATATTGAGATTTTAGAAGATTTAAATTATACATTTATATATGATATTGCAATACGTATAAGTGAAAAAACAAATAATATAAAACACATAAATAAAATATTATTCAATAATTTATTAGAAGATATGCCCGAAGAACCAGAAGACGAACAGAGAATAATTGAAGAGCATAAAAAAAGAATAAAATAATATAAAAGGTATAAGGAGGAGTTTTAAATGATAGAAAAAGAGAAACTTTATAATTTTCTATATAAAATGACGCTAGTAATAATAATTGTTATAGCATTAATTTTAGGAGGAATAAGAAGTGATAGTGCTACTGAATTATTCGCAAATTCAGAGAAAGCAAAAGATGTAAATGTAGAATATAGAACACATATACAAAGTATCGGATGGCAAGATTATAAAAGTGATGGAGAATTAGCTGGAACAGAAGGTAAATCTTTAAGATTAGAAGCCATAAATATAAAACTTAACGAAGATTCGAATTTGGATATAGAATATCAAGCACACGTGCAAGGTATTGGGTGGCAAGACTGGAAGAAGAACGGAGAAACTGCTGGAACAGAAGGAGAAGAATTAAGGATTGAAGCTATAAGAATTAAATTAAATGAACAAGATGATTATAGTGTTATGTATAGAGTTCATGTCCAAAATATAGGATGGCAAGATTGGAAGCTTGATGGAGAAGTGGCTGGAACAGAAGGACAATCATTAAGAATTGAGGCAATAGAAATAAAAATAATTAAAAAACCGGTAAAACATTTATTAAACATAGATACACTATTAGATAATGCTGAATTTAACAAAGATGGAATTCATATTGAAGGATGGAAGTTAGCAGAAGAGCCAAATACTAAATTAGAAGTATACATAGATGAAAAAGGAATAGAAGAAAAGTATATAAAATATTCATATAAATATGATTTAATATCAATAGCATCAGGATATGGGACAAGAGAAGATAACCCAACACCTAATTTTAATATAGACATACCAACAGACAATATAGCAAATGGAAATCATGAATTAAAAATTAGATTTGTAACAGCCAAAGGAGATATATTAGAAGAAATAACAAAAACTATAAAGGTAGATAAAAGTACAAAGTCACATTTAAATATCGACACACCATTAGAAAATCAAACATTTTATAAAAGTGGAATTCATATAGAAGGTTGGAAGTTGGCAACAGAACCAAACACAAGGTTAGATATATACATAAATAATGAAATAGTTGATGAAGAATATATAAAATATTCATATAAGTATGATTTAGTATCAATAGTACCAGGATATGGAACAAGAGAAGATAACCCAACACCTAATTTTGATATAAACATACCAACAGATAATATGGATAATGGAAAATATACTTTAAAAATTGAATTTAGGACTTCAGGTGGAGAACTTTTAGAACAAGTAGTAAATAACATAATAATAGATAAAAGAACAAAATCACATCTAAACATAGATACAAACATTACTAATAATTCATTTGAATATAATGGAATCCATATTGAAGGTTGGAAATTAGCTACAGAACCAAACACAAATATAAAAGTATATATTGATGAAAAAGAAATTGATGAAAAATATATAAAATACTCATATAAATATGATTTAATATCAATAGTACCAGGATATGGAACAAGAGAAGACAATCCAACGCCTAATTTTGATGTAAATATTCCACTAGAAGAAATAGAAAACGGAAAGCATAGAATAAAAATAGAATTAGTAGCTTCAGATGGAACTGTACTTCAAAAAAAGGAGGGAGATATTGTAACAGATAATAATTTCTTTCAAATGCACATAGAAACAATATATGATAGAAATAGTATAACAAATGAACCTCATACTCTGTCTGGTTGGTTAATGACAAACAAGAAAAATGCAACAATAAAGTTAATGATAGATGGAGAGTATCAAAAAAATGTATTTACTAGAACAGAAAGACCAGATGTTAACACATATTTTAACAATATATATAGTGATGAAAACCCTACTCCGGGATTTTCAACAGATATAGATTTTTCTAAATTAACATTGGGATTACATCAAATAGCATTAAGAGTATTTGATGAAAACGAAAATAAAATAGGAGAACAAGTATTATATGTATTTGTGCAAAGAAAAATAACAGTAGAAGAAGGAACTTATGGAAAAAGTGCTTATGCACAGATAGGAGACCCAAGAGGAACTGATTTAAAATATTATAGATATGGTGATGGACCAAATGTACTTTTTGCAACATTCTCTATACATGGATTTGAAGACAATTGGGACCATGATGGAAAAGAACTGACATATATAGCAAATGAATTTTATAAAACATTAAAAAATAATCATAGTCAGGATTACGCATTAGCAGATACATGGACAATTTATATTTTACCAACAGTAAATCCAGATGGACAAACATATGGTTATACAGAAAACGGACCAGGTAGAACAACAATGTATAGTATAGCCCCAAATAATAAAGGAATAGATTTAAATAGATGTTGGAAATATTCAGGATTTAATGCAAATGCTTCTTCAAGAAATTATGCAGGAACTGCACCTTTCCAAAGTTATGAAGCACAATATTTAAGAGATTTCTTACAATCTCATAAATCAATTAATGGACAAACAATTTTAGTAGATTTACATGGATGGCTACAACAATTAATAGGAGACAGAGAAATAGGAATGTATTATGCAGTACAATTTCCAGAAAATAACGGTTATTCATTAGATAAATATGGAGATGGTTACTTAATTAATTGGGCAAGAACAGCTTTGGCAAGTAACGGAAAACCTGCAAGAACATCATTAATTGAATTACCAGAAGGAGCTTATAGTCATGAAGACATAGTAAATAGACGCTTTGCAGAAAGATATATAAACGCAACATTATCAATGCTAAATGGAATATTATAGTAATATGTAGAAAGGGAAAATATATGAAAAAGAATTTAAAAATATTATTGCCGATAATAATAGTTGTCATCATAGGAATATTTATAATTCTGTTAATTAATAATAAATCAAATCAGGATATTTCAAATCAGCAAGAACAAGTAGCAAGCGAAGAAGAAAATATAAAAGAAGAAATAATAAATGAGACAGGAATTACAGGAGATGCTCAAATATATGACATAGTGGAAGATAATAACACGCAAGTATTAACGGTGAAAGAAGACTTAAAATATAAAGTAGCATTAGTAGGAATGTTAAAACAAGCAAAACCAGAATATGAGGAACTAGATAAAATTATAGAGAATCAAAATTTAAAAAATGGTGTCTATATTAATGAAAAGTCAAGACAACAATTTTTAGAAATATTAGATAAATATACAGAAAATAATTATATAATAGATGAAAATGGATACTTACAAATTCAAAAACAGAATAATGAAAATGACGCAGATATAAAAATGAGAGAAAAAATAAATTCTGAAAATTTAATAATATTTGATTTTTCTGATATGTGTTATACAATAGATGAAGTTAGTGGTGAAATAACTGATTATCCATTTGAAGCAATGGACCCATATCAAGTTTCTCAAATTTACCAACAAGGTAATCAAAAAATTGTATTTATAACAACAAATACTAAAGGAAAATTAACGGAAGATGAAATTATAAAAGAAATAATAGAAAATTAAGTTAATTAAAAAATAAAAACAGTCAGTTTTACTTAAAATGTACTATAAACAAAGGTTTTATTAGTACAAAAATTCTTTCTTATTATGCAAAAAACTAACTGTTTTTTATTATCGTAAGATTATAAAATATTAACTAATATCGAGTTTAAGAATATATATAGTTATTTTTAGAATAAGATTGACAAAAATATATTTTAAATATAAAATATACATGTTAAAAAAAGAAATTAGGAGCGATAAATATGGAATTCATAAAAGCAATTATTGAAAATAGAAAATTACTATGGAGATTAGGAAAAAATGATTTTAAAAACAGATTTGCAAGTACTAGTTTAGGAAGTTTATGGGGATTTTTACAACCTTTTGTATTTATGATGATGTATGTAGTAGTTTTTCAATTTATATTTAAAACAACAGGGGAAGGAAACTCACCATATGTAGTATGGTTCTTACCAGGAATGGCAATGTGGATGTGTCTAAATGATAATATTATGGGAGCAAGTGGAGCAATAAGATCATATGCATACCTAGTAAAAAAAGTAGTATTCCCAGTTGATATAATCCCAATGATATCAATAATAGGAAATAGTTTAGTATCAATATTTTTATTTATAATAGCAGCAGTAGTTTGTATGATATTTGGTTATTTTCCTAATATATTAAGACTTATATATGTATTAGTTGCAGCATATGCCTTTATAATAGCAATTACAAGATTTACTTCAGCAGTAACTACACTAGTACCTGATTTTTCAAATCTATTATCAATATTAATGCAATTATTTTTTTGGGCAACTCCAGTTGTATGGGGATTAACACAATTAGCTGGTCATGAAATGATATTAAGAGTTATGAAATGTATGCCTTTTACATATCTTGTAACATCTTTCAGAGAAACATTCATGGGAGGAACAGATATAGTTGTTGCAGGTCATGGAGCATACACAATAATTTTCTGGGTAATTACAATTGGAATGTTTATATGGGGAAACCATGTATTTAAGAAAAATAAAAAAGATTTTGCAGATGTATTATAATATATAACTATTAACTACATACAAATTGGAAAATTAATCTAATAAATATAATTTTAAGGAGGACGTTAGTTGATAAAAAAACTAACAATATATAATGGAAGAAAAAATAGATATTCTTTTAGCTACATATAATGGCGAAAAATACTTAAAAGAACAAATAGATAGTATATTAAATCAAACATATAAAAACATACAACTAATTATTTCAGATGATTGTTCAAAAGATAATACAAGAAGTATTTTAAAAGAATACGAAAAGAAAGATAGTAGAGTAAAATTATATTTCCAAGATAAAAATTTAGGTTATGTAAAAAATTTTGAATTTCTTTTGAAACAAGTTACAAGTCAATATTATATGTTGTCAGACCAAGATGATGTATGGCTAGAAGAAAAAGTAGAAAAGACAATCCAATTTTTAAAAAATAATAATGCAGATTTTGTATTTGGAGATTTAGAAGTAGTAGACCAAAATTTAAATACAATATATGAATCATTTGGCGATTATATGCTACTGAATGATAAAATTAAAAAAAATATAAATAGTTATGAAGTAAATTATTTATATAATTGTGTAACAGGCTGTACCGTTTTATCAAAGAAAAAATTCATAAATGACATATTACCAATTCCAGTATATTCTAAATATGTAGTACATGATCATTGGATGGGATTGATGGTTTCATTACATGGAGGCAAATTAGCTTATATGACAGAAAAATATATTAAATATAGACAACATGGTAGCAATCAAATAGGTACAGAGAAGATATCACATAATTTTACAACATTAGAACAAGTAAGAGAATTATTTATAAATGTAAAATTAGGAGTCTTTGGAACATATGTAAAAAACAACAAAAAATTCCCTCCAAGCATACAAGAATTAAACCAAAAAGCATTAAATTATTTTGAAATGGTAGAAAAAAAGAAGAATTTTAACTTTAAAGATTGGAATATATATCATAGATTATACAGAAAAGAAAAAGTTAATTATTATATTTTAAACTTTATAATAATGAATATGCCATTTATAGGAAAATATCTTTTTAAAATAAGATTATTCATATTAAAATTAATAAAAAAAAGATAAGAAAGGATATATAATGAAAGAAAAAGAAACTATAATAAAGATAGAAAATCTTACAAAAGAATATAAAATGTATAAAACTAAAAAAGACAGATTAGTAGAGGCAATATTGCCAGGAGTTGAAAGACATGACACATTTAGAGCAATGGACAACTTGAATTTAGAGGTGAAAAAAGGTGAAGTACTAGGAATATTAGGAAAAAACGGAGCAGGAAAATCAACTCTATTAAAAATGGTAACTGGAGTTGTGACACCAACTAGTGGTACAATAGAAACAAAAGGAAAGATAAGTTCATTATTAGAATTAGGAACAGCATTTAATATGGAATTAACAGGAATTGAAAATATATATCAACATGGACAAGTAATGGGACTAACAAATGAACAAATAGAAGAAAGAAAACAAGAAATTATAGACTTTGCTGATATCGGAGAACACCTATATCAACCAGTAAAAACATACTCATCAGGTATGTTTGCTAGACTTGCCTTTTCATGTGCTATTAATGTAGACCCTGAAATTTTAATTGTAGATGAAGTTCTATCAGTTGGTGATATGGCATTCCAATTAAAATGTTTTAAAAAGTTTGATCAATTCAAGAAAAAAGGAAAAACAATACTATTTGTAACACATAGTATAACAGATGTATTAAAAAACTGTACTAGAGCAATTATTATTAATTCTGGAAAAAAGATTTTTGATGGAGAAGTTAAAGAAGGTGTTGAAAGATACAAGAAAATAATTGTAGGGTTAGATGATTCATTAAATAAAAAAGAAAAAATAGCAAATAATTTCAAAAAAGAAAAAGATGGAGAAACATGGAAATCTCATTTTAATCAAAATAATAATATTATTGAATATGGAAATGGGCAAGCAGAAGTTATAGACTATGGAATTTTTGATGAAAAAGGAAACTACCTACAATCAATAGATAACAAAAAAGATGTTGTATTAAAATCCAAGGTAAAATTTAATGAAGACATAAATGAACCTATATTTACTATGACATTAAAAGATTTTAATGGTTTAGAAATTTGCGGTACAAATACACTTATAGAAAAAATAGCAACAGGAAGTTATAAAAAAGGTGATATTGTAGAAGTAGAATTTAAAACAAGATTAAGTGTAGCACCAAATAAATATACATTATCATTTAGTTGTACACACTTCAAACCAAATGGAGAATTAGAAGTATTAAGTAGAAAGTATGATGCTTTATTAGTAGAAGTTATATCCTCTAAAGAATATGTAGGAGTATTAAGTTTAGATACAGATATCAAGATAACTAAAAAAGAGAATAACACTCAAAATCAGAAAAAAAAGGAATGATTTAAATATGAATTTAAATTTAACATATTATAAAGAGGACATTTATTACAATACTGGAAAAGAAGAAAAGAAAATAATTGAATATATAAAAAATAATAAACCAGAATCATATGAAAAAATATTAGAAGAAGATTCATCTGATGAATTTATTTTGGCACTATCATCTATTAGAAATAATTTAATATATTCTTATGAATTCAAACCTGATTCAACAGTTCTGGAAATAGGTGCACATCTAGGAGAAATAACAAACTTACTATGTAAAAAATCAAAAAAAGTAATATCAATAGAAACAGTAAAAGAAAGAGCCGAAGCGATAGCTAAAAGATGTGAGGAAAATGAAAATCTAGAAATAATGACTGGTAATTTAAAAGATATCCAAATACAAGAAAAATTTGATTATATAACTTTATTTGGAGTATTAGAATATGCACAAAATTTTTTTGACGAAAAGAATCCAGCATTAGAGTTAATAAAATATTGTAAACAATACCTAAAAGATGACGGAAAATTATTAATAGCAACAAATAATAAGTTTGCATTAAAATCATATGTTGGAGATGTTGATGAATGTACAAATAATACATTTGATTCTATAACAGGGTATAAGAGCAGTAAAAAAACTTATAAATTGGGAATGAAGGAAATAGAAAAAGTATTAACAGATTCAGAATTTAAATATTATAAATTTCTTTATCCATTACCAGATTATAAGTTACCTAATATAATATTTTCTGACGAATATTTACCTACTAGCTCAAAAATAAATGCATATTTCCCATATTACAGAGATTGTAGTTCAATATTTTATAGTGAAGTTGATGCATATGATGCCATCATAAAAGAAAACCCTGAACTATTCAAATTTTTTGCAAATTCATATTTTATAGAAGCATCACAAACATCATTTGAAAATGATATAAAATATATTTCTTTTAATAATTATAGAAAAAAAAGATATAGATTAATGACAAAAATAAAAAAAGATTGTGTAGAAAAAACATATACAAATAGTGAATCTAAAATTCATTTTGAAGAAATGAAAAAACATATACAAGATGTAAAAGGTGATGGAATAAGAATTTTAGATACAGATAATAATGATAAGATAACAAGTAAATTCATAAACGGAAAATTAGTATCACAAATAATAAGTGACAATTTAGAAAATAGAGAAATGATAATAGATTATCTTAATAAGTACAAAGAACAAATTTATAGTTTAGCACAAGAATATAATGAAAATGAAAAAAATATATTTAATAAATTTAAGTTAGAAGTAGATAAAACTATTTTAACTAGATTTAAATATCTTAAAAATGGATACTGGGATTTAATCTTTAAAAATTGCTTTATAATTGATGATGATTTTACATTTTTTGACCAAGAATGGAAAGAGAAAAATGTACCTGCAGAGTTCATTTTATATAGATGTATTGTAAATATAGAAAAATTAAGAGATAAAATTCAAGAATATGATTTATATAAAGAGATGGGAATAGAAGAATATACAAATATATTCGAAGAACTAGACAAAAGAATTTCTGATGAAATATTAGATAAAAAAATATTTAAGCTTTATACTAAAGAACACTCAAATCCGATTTATGATAATGGTAGATTAGAAGCAGAGTTAAATGCAGAAAAAAGCAAATCAGGAGAATTAGAAAAAAGTATACAAAATCTAACAAATGAAATTATACAAAAAAATCAAATAATATCACAGCAAAGTGTAGAAATAGAAAATATCACAAATAAACTAAATAATATATATCAATCAAAAATATGGAAACATGTAAAACGCTTTATAGAAAAGTAAGATGTTTTAAGGAGGAAGTATAAAAAATAATGGAAATTATAAGAAAGTCTTTAGGAATTATAAAAAATGAAGGAATAAAAAGCTTTATAAATAAAATATATTTACATTTTAACAATTTAGATAAGAAGGAATATTATAAGTGGATAAAAGAAAATACTCCATCAAAAAAAGAGATAAAAGAACAAAAAAAGCATAAATTTGAAAAAAATCCAAAAATAAGTATAGTAATTCCATTATACAATACGCCAAAAAAATATTTATTACAACTAATAAAATCTGTACAAAATCAGACATACACAAATTGGGAACTTTGTTTAGCAGATGGAAGTACAGAACCTCTAAATTATTTAGATAAGACTATAAAAAAAGATAAAAGAATAAAATATATGATTTTAAAAGAAAACAAAGGAATTTCTGGAAATACGAATGAAGCTCTAAAACTAGCAACAGGAGATTTTATAGCATTACTTGACCATGATGATTTAATACCAGTAAATTCATTGTTTGAAATTGTAAAAGTAATAAATGAAAATGAAAATGTAGAATATATCTTTACTGATGAAGATAAGTTTACAGATATTAAGAAAAAAACTCGTTATGAGCCAAATTTTAAACCAGATTATTCATTCGATACTTTAACAAGTTATAACTACATATGCCATTTTAGTATCTTCAAAAAAGAATTGATGGAAAAGCTAGGTGGATTTAAAGAAGAGTTTAATGGTAGTCAAGATTATGATTTAATATTAAGAGCAGTAGAAAATTCAAAAAAAATAGTTCATATACCTCAAATATTATATCATTGGAGAGTACATCCAAATTCTACAGCAGGAAATGCAGAATCAAAACCATATTGTTATGAAGCTGGAAAGAATGCAGTGCAAGAACATCTAAAAAGAAAGGGATTAACACAAGCTAAAACACAATTTGGAGTGGCAATTGTAAGAAATAGAGTTGTTTATGATATAAAAGAAAAATCAAATATAAAAATGATTCTATATTTACAAGACAATAGGCTAGATTTAGAAAAATTAAATAATGATATAAATAATGTAACATATGATAATTATGATATATCTATATTATATGCAAATGGCATAGATAAAATTAGTGGGATTGAAAAGTTAAAAACAAATATAAAGGTAAAAGATATAAAAGAAATAGAAAATAATCAAATAATTAAAGAAATCAACAAAATTATAAGAGAATCAGAACATAAACAAATTATTATTGCAAAAGATATACAAGATATTAAAACACCAGACTTTATTGAACAACTTTTAGGATTTATTCAAAGAGGAGATGTTGGAGTAATATCTCCAAGAATAATATATAAGTATACAAGTTCACAATATAATGGAACAGTTTATGGTATTGATAAAGAGGAAATTGGATATTTAGATTATATAGATGTAGCAGGAAGCTTTGGATATATTACAAGAGGAGCAGTAATACAAAATTATTCAATAATAAAATCAGAATGTATTATGGTGTCTAGAGAAGATATAGAAAATGTAAATTATCTAGATGAAACAATGGATTATGAAGATGCAATTGCAGATTTATCATTTGAACTAAATAAAAAACATAAGAAATTAAATGTAATAAATCCACATATAGAACTAGAAACATTGGAAAAAACAAATAAGACAGGAAAAAATAATTTCTTTAAAAAATGGAATAAAGAATTATCAATCCCAGATCCAAATTATAACATTAATTTAAAATTTGAAAAAGACAATCTATTTAGAATAAAACAAGAGAAGGTAGGAAAGTAATAATGAAAGTAGATATATTAATGGCAACATATAATGGTGAAAAATATTTAAGAGAGCAAATAGATAGTATTTTAGACCAATCATTTAAAGAATTCAATCTAATAATTTGTGATGATTGTTCAAAAGATTCAACATGGGAAATATTAGAAGAATATAAATCTAAAGATAGTAGAATAAAGATAATAAAAAATGAAAAAAATTTAGGATATAATAAGAATTTTGAAAAATTATTAAGCTATGTAGAATCAGACTATTTTATGTTATCAGACCAAGATGATTTCTGGTTAGAAAATAAAGTAGAAGAATCATATAAAAAAATAACATCTGAAAATTTAAATTTAGTATGTTCAGATTTAGAAGTAGTAGATGAAAATTTAAATACAATCCACCCATCAATGTGGGAATTTTGGCCAGACTATAACATAAAAAACAAAATAAAAAAAGCTAAAAACTATAGAAGCTGTTTAATGACAAATTGTATAACAGGTTGTACAACAATAATAAAAAGTACAATAATTCCTAAATTAATACCATTACCAGGATATCCTATAGTTCATGACTGGTGGATAGGACTAGTTGCTGGTTCAGAGGGAGATATAGGATATATAGAAAAGCCTTTGATAAAATATAGACAACATGGAAATAACCAAATTGGTTATGTGACAACAAAAACGATATACCAATTTTCAGGAGCATTAAGAAAACATATGATTAACAATCATATACAAATATTAGAAGTATTACAAAAAAGAATAGATGTACTAAATCCTGAACTAAAGCCAGTAATTGATGAAGGTATAGAATATTTAAAATCAATTTTAGATGTAAGATTTTTTGTATTTAAAAATAAAAAGGCATTTAAAGAATTATATAAATATGAAGATGATAAATATATAAAACAAATTTCATTAATGTATAATTATCCAATATTAGCTAGGATTTATAGAATATTTTATGTTATTAAAATAAAATTATTTGATGAAAAGATAGGAGTAAGAAAATTGATAAAGAAAATTATAAAAACATATATGCCATTTATATATAAGCCAATACATGAACGTAGAATGAAAAATGTAATGAATGAAGAGGGTGCACTAACATATAATTATGACGTAAATATAGAGGACTATCAAAAAATGATGGAGCAACAATATAATAATTTTGAAAAACCAGAAAAAAAGGAGACTTTTGTAGCATATAACAATGAAAAATATCAAAAAACAGATAAAGATATAAAAATTATAGCACACTATTTACCACAATATCATACATTTCCTGAAAATGAAGAATGGTGGGGAAAAGGTTTTACAGAATGGACAAACGTTACAAAAGCTACACCTCATTTTTTAGGGCAAATACAACCTAAATTACCACATGATATAGGATTTTACGACTTAAGTCAAAAAGAATCTATAAAAAAACAAATAGAGTTAGCAAAACATTATGGGATTTATGGATTTTCAATTTATTATTACTGGTTTGATGACCATAGATTAATGGAAAAACCATTAGACATTATATTAGAAAACAAAGATTTAGATATTAATTTCTGCATAAATTGGGCTAATGAAAATTGGACTAAAAGATGGGATGGCGGAGATAAAGAAATTCTAATGAAGCAAACATATAATGAAGACAAATTATTAGATTGTATTAAAGATATGGAAAAATATATAAGAGACGAAAGATATATAAAAGTAGATGGAAAGCCATTAATAATAATATATAAACCAGCACTTATTCCAAACATAGAAGTAATGGTAGAAAATTGGAGAAAATATTTAAGAGAAGTTGGAATAGGTGAAGCATATATTATGAGTGTAAAAACATTCGAAATCACAGATAAATACAAAAAAATATTTGACGGATTTATAGAATTTCCACCATTTGGAATGGAAATAAAAGTAATGAATAATAAATTAAAATTCTTCAATAAAAACTTTAAAGGTGTAGTTTATGACTATAAAAGAATGGTTGATGAAAAAACATATTTAAGACCATTCGACCACAAACTATATAGAGGAATCTTCCCAGCATGGGACAATACTTGTAGAAGACAATTTACACCAGATATTTTTTGGGGGTCAACGCCTGAATTATATGAAACATGGTTAAGTGATTTAGCACAAGAGACAATAAATAATGATGAATTAGAAGAAAAAATGATATTTGTAAACGCATGGAACGAATGGGCAGAAGGAGCATATTTGGAACCAGATAGAAACTATGGATATGCATATATACAAGCTACAAGAAACGTAATAGAAAAATATAAGATTAAGTAATAGGAGAAAAAAATGTTTTTGGAAAAAATAAATTTAAAAAAGGAACGAACAATAAAAGTTATAACAATTATAATTTATTTAATATCTATACTAATATATGAAATAGGTATTTGTAATGGAGAAATAATAAAAAATTATTTTGAAAAAGGAGAAATATCATATAATTTCTCACTATGTAGAATTGTTATTTATAGCATATTTATAATTTTGTTATTTAAAAATATTAATAAATTCATACCAGGGGCAATAGAGTCTCTATCATCAAAAACAAAAAAAGTCATAATAGGAATATATATTCCTATTATGATAATTACAATTATATATGTTTTAATAAGATGGATTTCAATATATAAAGCATTAACTTTAACAATTACTTTACTAATGGGATTATTATTCATAATATATGTAACATCTGACTATATAAAAAATGTAATAATTATAACTTTCACACTAGGAGTCGTATTTACATTTTCAACAGATTTTAATCATGCAATAGATGAAAAGAAACATATAATGTCTGCATCTAATATATCTGCTGGAAATCTTAATTATGTAAAAAATCCACTAAATGACCCAGCATTTAATAACATTATATTTAATTGTGATATAGATTCATTTATACAATTTTATGCAAAAAAATATGAAGAAAATTTAACAACTGAATGGAATAGGACAGAAGATACAGAGTTATACTATGTATGTTCATCACCTGCAGACTATAATTTTATTTTATATTTACCATCTGCTACAGGAATGACATTTGCCAAATTATTAGGTGGAAGTATAGCAGATGTTTATATTGTTGGAAGACTTTTCAATTTGATTGCATATGCATTAATAATAATATTAATATTAAAAATATTACCATATAAACATAAAATATTTTTTATCATATATATGTTGCCATTTTCACTACTTCTAGCGGCATCATATTCAGTAGATGGAATTTGTATAGGATTTTTAGGATTATTTATAGCTTATTGCTTAAAATTATCAGAAGGTGACTATAAAGATATAAAATTAAAGCAGATACTAATATTAATGCTACTGTTTGGCTTATGTTTATTAGCAAAAAATCTTGCATATTGCGCAATCATTTTATTAATATTTATACTACCAATTTGTAAAATATTGAAAAATAATAAAAAAAGTTTACCAGTTATTATAACATTGATAACAATAGCAATTATATTATGTGGCATATTACTTTTAAATAAATTAAATTCAACAGCATCATCTGGTGGAGACCCAAGAGGAGGAAGTACAAGTGTAACAGGACAAATAAACTTCCTACTACAATCACCTCTAAATATTGTAAAAGTTGGATTTGAACATATAATGAATTCAATATTAAATTATAATTGGTATACTTACTTAAACAATGAAAACTTCTTTGGAAGATATTATGAGCAAATTTTCTTTTTAGAAATGATATTTGTTTTATACGTATGCTTCACAGATAATAGCCAAAAAATAAAAACAAGAACAGGAATAGTATCAATAATAACATTTATAGCTGTATTTGCAAGTACAAGCTTAATGCTATATTTAACTTTTACGCCAGTAGGGCAAATAAGTATAAGTGGATATCAACCAAGATACATAACACCATTATTGCCAATGGTATTAATGCTAATCAATAATAAAAGGTTTATCGGTAAAACTGGCGAAGAAACCGAGAAAAAGGTGAATTCTAACATATATCTAACATCAGGTTTATTCATTATTCTAGATTTATTTTGTTTAATATATGTAATATAAAAATGCAATGTTGAAAGGAACAAGAGTAAAATGAAAGTTTTAATAATTATACCAGCATATAATGAAGCACAAAATATTGAAAAAACAGTAAAAGATGTCACAGAAAATACAAATTATGATTACATAATTATAAATGACTGTTCAAAAGATAATACAAAAGAAGTTTGTGAAAAAAATAATTTTAATATGTTATCATTACCGATAAATTATGGTTTAACAAGTGGTATACAATTAGGTATGAAATATGCATATAAAAATAATTACGATATAGCAATTCAATTTGATGGAGACGGACAACACCAGGCAAAATACTTAAAAAAACTAGTAGAAAAAATAGAAAATAATTCTGCTGACATTATTATAGGTTCAAGATTTGTAGAAAAGAAAAAACCATTCTCAACAAGAATGATAGGAAGTAGATTAATAGCATTTATAATAAAACTAACAACTGGAAAAACAATAAAAGATCCAACATCTGGAATGAGAGCATATAATAAAAGAGCAATACAGGAATTTATTAGAAATATGAGTTTAACTCCAGAGCCAGATACATTAGTATATATGATGAAAAAAGGGTTAAAAATAGAAGAAGTTCAAGTAGAAATGAAAGATAGAGAATTTGGTGAAAGTTACCTAAAACCATTAAAATCTATACAATATATGATAAATATGATTTTTTCAATCATATTTATCAGAGCAATAACTAGAAAAAATAAGTAATGAGGTGTTAAATATGTCTATAACATTAAGAGTAATATTAATTATAAGTTCATTTATAGCATTCTTTCTATGTGTAAAAAAAATAAAACAATCAAAATTAAAAGTAGCAAATTCTGTAACATGGATGTTAGGAAGTATAATACTAATTTTAATGAGTATTTTTTCAGATGTAGTTGGATGGTTATCAGAAAAATTAGGATTTGTATCACCAGTAAATTTTGTATTTCTAATAATGATAGCATTTTTATTAATACAAACATTTATTGACAATATACATATAACAGAATTAAACGAAAAAATAAAAGAATTAGACCATTATATTGCATTAAAAGAACATGACGAAAAGAAATAAATTTTGGCAAATATAAAAGGAGAAAATAATGGAAAAAGAAAATAGTTCAAAAGTCATAATATGTATGTCAACATATAATGGAGAAAAATATATAGAGGAACAACTTGAAAGTCTTTTGAATCAAACATATAAAAACATAGAGATATATGTAAGAGATGATGGTTCAAAAGACAAAACTATAGAAATTTTAGAAAAATATGAAAAAGAAAATAAAATTCATTTTATTAAAGGAAATAATCAAGGTGTTGTAAATAGCTTCTATGAATGTTTAAAAGAAGCATATGAGAATGCAGAATATTTTGCATATTGTGATCAAGATGACAAATGGCATGAAGATAAAATAGAAAGAGCAATTAAAAAATTAAGTAAAGAAAGTCAAGAAATACCTTTATTATATTTTTCAGAATTTAACTATTGTGATGAAAATTTAAAATATTTAAATAAATCAGCATTAAATAAAAAAGGAGTAAGCTTTAGAAATTCGCTTGTAGAATGTATTTCATTCGGAATATCAGAAGTATTTAATAAAAATTTAGCACAAAAAATAATAGAGTCAAATACAGAAGATATATGTTTTCATGATTGGTGGGCATATATGATAGCAGCAGGGTTAGGAAAAGTAATTTATGACGAAACTCCAACTATAGAATACAGAAGAACAGGTTCTAATGTAAGCCCTAGTGGAAAAGGAGCAATTGAATTACAATTATATAGAATAAAGAAATTCTTATTTGGAAAATATTTTAAAAATATTAGGAAGCAAATATATAAGTATAAATTACAATATCTAGAAAAACTAAATAATGAAAACAAAGCAGTGATTAATTCATTTTCGTTAAATTATAGCCTAGTAAAATCATTAAAAAAAGTATTTTATCCAAAAATGTATAGACAAAAATTAGTTGATGAAATTATGTGTAGAGTTTTATTTTTATTTGGAAGATTATAATTGTAATTTGAAATGAAATTCCACACATAACAAAAATTTTAATAACTATACATACTTTTAGAGAAAGGAATGAAATATATAATGAAGACAATAGCTATTTTTTCAGGATATTTTTTACCTCATTTAGGAGGAGTAGAAAGATATACATATAATTTATCAAAAAAACTAAAAGAAATGGGATATAAAATAATAATTATAACATCAAGGTATAGTAAAGAATTACAGGAAATTGAAGATACAGAATATGCAAAAATATACAGATTACCAACATACAAAATAGTTTCAAATAGATATCCTATAAATAAGAATAATAAAAGATGTAAAGAATTATTTAAAATGATAGAAGCAGAAGACATTGATTCAATAATAATACAAACAAGATTTTGGACTACATCTTATTTAGCCTCAAAATTTGTAGCTAAAACTAATATACCAGCATGTTTAATTGAACATGGAAGTACTCATTTTACAGTAAATAATAAAATTTTAGATAAATTTGGAGAAGTTTATGAACATAAATTAACAGAGTCTATAAAGAAAAATGTTAAAGATTTTTACGGTGTATCAAAAAAGTGCACAGAATGGCTTAAACATTTTAACATAGATGCAAAAGGAGTTTTTTATAACTCTATAGATACATCTGAAGGAGAGAAAAATAATCAATACATAAAAAAAGAAAAAGACAAAATTGTAATTACATATATTGGCAGAATGATAGAGGAAAAAGGAGTTTTAAAACTTATAAATATATTTAAAGACTTGAAAAAAATATATAATAATTTAGAATTAAATTTGGCAGGTTCAGGACCTATTCTAGAAAAAATAACAGCTGAAAACAACAATGAAGAAAATATAATTATATTAGGAAAAATATCACATGATGAAGTATTAAAACTTTTAGGAAAAACAAATATATTTGTAAATCCATCATCTTTTTCAGAGGGATTACCAACATCAATATTAGAAGCAGGAATGATGGAATGTGCTGTTGTAGCAACACCAATGGGTGGAACAACAGAAATAATTTCTAATGATAATATAGGATATATTTGTGGATTTGAAGAGCCTGAAATTAAAGAAAAAATAGAAAAACTAGTAAAAAATCCAGAAGAAACTATAAAATTGGGAAAAAATATTAAGGAAGAAGTAGTTAAAAAGTTTTCCTGGGATAGTACTGCAAAACATATAGCAGAAACAATAGAATTTAAAAGGAGAAAAAGATGATAAAAAAATCCGAATTAATATGGAATACATTAGGAAGTTTAGTAGAATCATTATTAAGTGCAGTTTTATTAATGTTTTGTACACGATTAAATGGAACAGAAATTGCTGGAATGTTTTCAATCAGTTTTGCAACCGCTACTATTTTAAATGCAATAGGTGACTTTGGGATTAGAATATATCAGGTAACAGATACAAACAGAAAATATAAATTTGCTGATTATCTATTATCAAGAGTAGTAGTAGTAACTTTAATGGTAATTATAGGATTAATTTTTATAATAGCTACTGGTTATACCGCAGAAAAGTTATGGATATGTGTAGCATTAATTTTATTTAAAGTAATAGATAATTTAAGTGAAACATATCAAGGAGAATTCCAGTTAGAAGGAAGATTAGATTTAGGTGGAAAGTCAATGACAATAAGAGTACTTTCAGCATTACTAGTCTTCTTTATAGTAGATTTATTAACAAAAAATGTAATACTTTCAAGTGTATTTTTAGTACTTACAAATTTGATAATATTCTTATTATGGGACAAAAGAATATTATCAAAAATGCAAAAAGTACAAAGGGAATTTAATAAAGAACATATAATCCAAATATTAAAAGACTGCTTTCCACTTGCAATTTCAACAATGCTTAGTTTATATATTATAAATGCAACAAAATATGCAATAGATAATTTTGGTGATTATACAATGCAAACATATTTCAATGTAATATATATGCCAACATTTGTTATAAATTTAGTAAGTGCATTTGTAATAAAACCATTTTTAAAAGTCTTTGGAGAATTATGGAATAAAAAAGATTATGGTAATTTCATAAAATCAATATTTAAAATTGTACTAATTTTAGGAATAGCAACTCTAGGAATAGAATTAGGATGTTTCTTATTAGGAGTTCCTGTATTATCATTTATATATGGAATAGACTTATCACCATATAAAATAGAAATGTTATTACTTGTTGTATCTGGATTCTTTTATGCATCTTCAACAGTAATGTTATATGCATTAAGTACAATAAGAAAACAAAAACTAACAACCATTGCTTATGTTGTAACATCAATATTAGCATTAATTATCTCAAACATATTTGTAAGTAAATATGGTATGTTTGGAGCAGTTGGTTCAAATATGATTACAATGCTTGCTTTATTTATTATACTAACAATTTTCTTTATATATGAATTAAAGAAAGAAAAAAAAAGAAGTATTAGTGAAAAAATTGAGGGGGAAAATAAATGAAAAAAATAAAATCAAGAATAGTACCTATTTTATTAATATCAATTTTATTTATAAATGTTTTTAATACAGTAATATATGCAACCAATAACATTAATGAAAACAAAAAAGAAAATGTGACAACAGGTAATCTAACAGAGGAAACGTCAACAGAAGAAAAAGAAGAAAATAAAGAATCAAATACTGTCAATAATAGTTCAGAAAATAAAACAGACGAAAAAGAAAATCAAATTGATTCAAATCAAATTACAGACTCAAATAACATCAACAATATAAACACAGATGAATCCAATAAAACTACCAATTCAAGCAATAACAATTCTACAACTAATGAAATATTAGAAGATAATGACGTAGAAGAAAACCAAGAAATAAAAGATAACGATAAAAATAATACAAATAAAACAAATCAAAAAGTAGAAAAAAGTAATACAAATAATCTTATCTCATATAAAGCACATATTCAAGGAGATGGGTGGCAAGAAACAAGATATGATGGAAAAACATCAGGGACAACTGGAAAAAGCTTAAGATTAGAAGCAATAACAATTGAGTTAGGTGAAAATTTAAAAAATCTTAATATAGAATATCAAGCACATATACAAAATTTAGGATGGCAAGAATGGAAGCAGAATGGGGAAGTAGCAGGAACTGAAGGACAAAGTTTAAGATTAGAGGCAATAAAAATAAAATTAAAAGAAAGTAATGATTATTCTATCAAATATAGAGTACATATACAAAATCTAGGATGGCAAGAATGGAAGCAAGATGGAGAAATAGCAGGAACAGAAGGACAAAAATTAAGAGTAGAGGCTATAGAAATAAAGATAGTACCAAAAGAAAAAGTAGGACTAATACATGTAGATTCTCCAGAATTTAATTCTACAGTATATAGCCCTGAAAAAATAACAATATCTGGATGGAAGATGTCAAATGTTTACAATACAAAAATTGAGGCATATATAGACAATAAAAAGATAGAGAATATTGACGTAAGCTATAGTGCAAGACAAGATGTAATAGATGAAATAAGAGGATATGGGACAATAGATGAAAATCCAAAACCAGGGTTTGAATTTACAATAGATGCATCGAAATTTAAAGATGGTAAAAAAGATATTCACCTGTTTATAGCTGATGAAAAAGGCAATCATATAAGAGAATATATATTAACAATAAATATTGATAGAAAACTTCATATAGAATATAATGCACATCTTCAAAGTCTAGACTGGCAAAAAGATTCTTATGATGGAGAAGTAACAGGAACAGAAGGAAGGTCATTAAGACTAGAAGCACTAAAAATTAACTTAATTGGAGCACCTTCAAATGCAAAAGTATTATATAAAGCACATATACAAGGTACAGGATGGCAAAATTGGAAAGAAAATGGAGAAGTAGCAGGAACAGAGGGGAAAAGCTTAAGATTAGAGGCAATTCAAATAAAATTAGAGAATTTGGATGAATATACAGTTGAATACCAAGTACATATGCAAAATATTGGTTGGTCAAATTGGTATATTGATGGAGAAACAGCAGGAACTATTGGTCAGAGCAGAAGAATAGAAGCAATAAGAATACGTTTAGTACCAAAATATAAAAGAGAATATAGAGGTATAGATGTAAGCCAATTTAATGGAAATATAGATTGGAACGGCGTAAAAAGTTCTGGAATAGACTTTGCATATATAAGAATAGGATACAGAGGATATGGACAAGCAGGAAACTTTAGAGAAGATTCTCAATTTAGAAGAAATATAGAAGAAGCTCAAAGAGTAGGAATACCAGTAGGAATTTATTTTGTAACACAAGCAATAACACCAGAAGAAGCAATAGAAGAAGCAAATTGGGTTTACGAAAGAATAAGAGCATACAATATAGAATATCCGGTAGCACTAGATATTGAAGCTGCAAAAGTAGCTCCAGGAGATATTCCAAGAACAATAAATCTTGATAATGAAACACGTACATATTTAGCAGAATTATTCTGTCAAACAATTCAAAACTATGGTTACACACCAATAATTTACACAAACTTAAATTGGGCAAATAACAAATTAAATATGTCAGAATTATCAGAATTTGATACATGGATTGCAAGATATAGAGATATTTCATTAGGACCAGGATATGATAGAGAATATGCGATTTGGCAATATAGTAGTGAAGGAAGAATAAATGGAATATCAGGAAAAGTTGATTTAAATATATGTTATAAAAAATTTTAATCTATAAGTAAATCATAAATATAATAATGGGTGAGGGAAAATGAAAGAACTATATTTAAAATACAAAGAAATAATAAACTATTTAATAATTGGAGTCTTAACAACAGTAGTATCGCTACTTGTATACTATATTTCTGTTTTTACATTTTTAGATCCAGAAAATGGAATACAACTTCAAATTGCTAATATTATTTCATGGGCTGCAGGTGTAGTATTTGCATACTTCACAAATAGAAAATACGTATTTGAAAGTCAAGAAAAAAACAAACTTAAAGAAGCTAGTAAATTCACACTTGCAAGGCTAACTACACTTATTATGGATATGATAATTATGTGGCTAGGAGTTACAATATTACATTTTAATGATAAAATTATAAAAATATTTTCTCAAATTGTGATAATAATTTGTAATTATGTATTTAGTAAAATTTTTGTATTTAAAAAGAAAGTAAACACAGATGATTAAAGAGGAAAAATATTTTAGAATGAACCAATAGAAAACCAATAGAAGATTTAATAGGTTTATAGGCAAAACCTTTATGAAAAACCTAAATATATTATACAAGGAAATGTATTAAGTATGGAAAAAATATCAGTAATTGTATCATGTTATAATGAAGAAGAAGCATTACCACTATTTTATGAAGAAATGGAAAGAGTAAGAAAACAAGATTTTGAAGATATGGATTTTGAATACATATTTGTAGATGATGGTTCAAAAGATAAAACTTTACAAGAAATGAAAGAATTAAGAAAAAAAGATAATAAAGTAAGATATATATCATTTTCTCGAAATTTTGGAAAAGAAGCGGCAATGTACGCTGGATTAGAAGCATCAACAGGAGATTATGTAACACTAATGGATGCTGATTTACAAGACCCACCAGCACTATTAAGACAAATGTATAACACAATAAAAAATGAAGGATATGATTGTGTAGGAACAAGAAGAGTAACTCGAAAAGGAGAACCACCAATAAGAAGTTTTTTTGCAAGAATGTTTTATAAAATAATAAATAAAATGTCAGATATCGAAATGGTTGATGGAGCAAGAGATTATAGATTAATGACAAGACAAATGGTGAATGCAATTATAAACATGAAGGAATATAATAGATATTCTAAAGGATTATTTAGTTTTGTAGGTTTTAAAACAAAATGGATAGAATATGAAAATGTAGAAAGAGTAGCAGGAGAAACTAAATGGTCATTTTGGAAATTATTAAGATATGCTGTCGAAGGAATTACCGCTTTTTCAACAACTCCATTAATAATATCATCTGTAGTAGGGATACTATTTTGCATAATCGCTTTCTTAATGATAATAGTAATAATAATAAGAACTTTGATTTTTGGAGATCCTACATCAGGATGGCCTTCAATGGTATGTATAATTTTCTTTGTAAGTGGTATTCAACTATTCTGTCTAGGAATTATAGGTCAGTATTTGTCAAAAACATATTTAGAAGTTAAAAATAGACCTATCTACATAATTAGAGAAACTGAAAAAGAAGAAATTTCAAAGAAAAATTCATAAATAAAACCTATAAAAATACTTAATTAAATTTTTATATTAGCATTTCATATATAAATGTATATTAATTAGTAACAAACAATAAAAGCCCTGGAAGCAAAGTATGTATTAACTTTGGTTTCAGGTTTTTTAAATTGATAGATATTATTTTTAGATAATCTAAACCAATTTAAAAAATCCTCTTAATAAGTAGTATTATAAAATTAGATAAAATATAGACATAATTAAAAAAATTCAGCATATATCTAGTATGTAATTTTTAAAGCCCTAAATTCCTAAAATAAATACTAAAACCCTTGTACTTTTTTACAAATAATGATATGATAGTCTCGTGAAAATTTGAAAAGACTTTTTCAAATTAAAAACTATGTTTAAAAAAGCATAAAAAAAAAGAAAAAGAGGTAATAAGTATGAAAATATTAATAACAGGAGCAAATGGAATGCTCGCAAAATCAGTAATAAGTAAATTAAAATCAGGAAATGAGCTAATATGCACAGATGCTGCAGAATTAGACATAACAAACAAAGAAGCAGTGGTATCAGCAGTAAAAGAGCTAAATCCAGACTACATTATAAACTGCGCAGCATATACAGCAGTAGACAAAGCAGAAGAAAATTATGATTTAGCTGAAAAAGTAAATGCAGATGGACCAGGAAATTTAGCATATGCAGCAAATCTAGTTGATGCAACACTAGTTCATGTAAGCACAGATTATGTATTTGACGGCGAACTAGATGTTCAGAAATCATATAAGGAAACAGATGAAGTTGGGCCTGTTACTGTATATGGAATAACAAAACTACATGGAGAAGAGCAAGTACAAAAAGATACTGACAAATATTACATTTTCAGAACAGCATGGCTATATGGAGATGGAAATAATTTTGTAAGAACAATGTTGAAACTAGGAAAAGAAAGAGAAGAAGTAAGTGTTGTAGCAGATCAACACGGAAGCCCAACATATGCAGAAGATTTAGCAAACATAATAGCAGAAGCAATAAATAAAAAGATTCCTTATGGAATATATCATTCAACAAATCAAGGATTTACAACATGGTATGAATTTACTAAAAAGATTTATGAATTAGCAAAAATTGATTGTAAAATAACCCCAGTAACATCAGAAGAATTTGTAAGACCTGCAAAAAGACCAAAAAACTCTCAATTAAGCAAAGAAAAATTATTAAATGAAAACATAAATATACCATCATGGGAAGATGGATTAGCAAGATACTTAAAAAATGAACTTTAAAGAGTTTTATGATAATAAAAAAATTAAAAATAGAATTTATTTATTATTTAAAATTGATAGTTTTATCACATAAAATTAAATAAGTTTATTTATCTAGAGATTCATCTAGAAATAAATAGGTTTATAGGTTTTGCCATAAAACCTAAATATATAAATAAGGAATGAGCAATATGAAAAACAGAAAAGGAATTATATTAGCAGGAGGTAGTGCTACAAGACTATATCCACTAACACTTGCAATTTCAAAACAAATAATGCCAGTATATGACAAACCAATGATATATTACCCATTATCAGTATTAATGGAAGCAGAAGTAAAAGAAGTACTAATAATATCAACTCCAAGAGATGTTGTAACATTTGAAGCCCTACTTGGAGATGGTTCTCAATGGGGAATGCATTTTGAATATAAAGTGCAAGAAAAGCCCAATGGACTTGCTGAAGCATTTATAATTGGTGAAGATTTTATAGGACAAGATAATGTAGTAATGATATTAGGAGATAATATGTTCTATGGTTCACATCTACCAGAAATATTAAGAAGAGCAAATAGAAGAGAAGACGAGTCAACAATATTTGGATATTATGTAAAAGACCCAAGAGCTTATGGAGTTGTGGAAATAAATGAAGAAGGAAAAGCTATTTCAATAGAAGAAAAGCCAGAAAATCCAAAATCAAATTATGCAGTTCCAGGTTTATATTTCTATACAAACGATGTAATAGAAATTGCAAAAAATGTTAAGCCATCTGAAAGAGGAGAATTAGAAATAACAAGTGTAAATGACGAATATATGAAAAAAGGAAAATTATGTGTAGAAAAATTAGGAAGAGGTATGACATGGTTTGATACAGGAACACATGATGCATTACTAGAAACTGCAAGTTTTGTCCAAACTATAGAAAAACGTCAAGGAATGCAAGTATGTTGCCCAGAAGAAATCGCTTTCAAAAAAGGATGGATTAATAAAGAACAATTACTTGAATTAGCACAAAAATACATGAAAACAGATTATGGAGTATATCTAAAAGATTTAGCTGAAAATAAATTTGGAAATGAATAATATGTAATTATAAAAATTCATAAAGCAAATTTTTAGATATATAGTCAAAAGTCCATTAAATGAATTTGAAAATAAAAAATACATAATTCTAAAAATTTATAAATTTTAAAGAAAGGAGAATATGATTATAAAATAAATAATCATATAAAAGTAAAAATGGGAAAATTTAAAAAAATAGAAACTTCAATAGAAGGTGTATATGTAATTGAGCCAACAGTTTTTGGAGATAACAGAGGATATTTTATGGAGACATATAGTAAAGCAGAATTCGAAGAAATAGGATTGAACTATAATTTTATACAAGATAATCAATCAAAATCAAAAAAAGGTGTTTTAAGAGGATTACATTTTCAAAAAGAAAATTCACAAGCTAAACTAGTAAGATGTTTAAAAGGAGAAGTATTTGACGTTGCAGTAGATTTAAGACCAGGAAGTAAAACATATGGAAAATGGGAAGGAGTAATTCTTTCAGAAGAAAATAAAAAAATGTTTATGATACCTAGAGGATTTGCACATGGATTTTTAGTATTATCAGATTCAGCAGAATTTACATATAAATGTGATGATATATATAACCCAAATGCTGAAGGAGGTCTTGCATGGAATGATAAAGATGTTAATATAGATTGGCCTTTAGGTGATATGAAAATATCAGATTTATTAACATCAGAAAAAGATTCAAAATGGCCTAGCCTTGCAGAATTAAAAGAAACAGATTTATTTAAAAATTTGGAAAAATAAAATAATTCAAAAAGTTCATTAAATTTTACAAAAAGATCTAAATTAAAAATAAAAATTAATAAAATAAAAAATTATAAAATAAACAGTTAAGATTAAATACTGTATTTAATCTTAACTAGTTTAAAATAAATATAGAAAAGAAAGGATAGAAAAAAATGAAAGAAAATAATGTATTAGTAACAGGAGCAGCAGGATTTATAGGAGCAAATTTTGCAGAATATTTTGTTCAAAAACATCCTGATTATAAAGTAATAGTATTAGACAAATTAACATATGCAGGAAATATGGATAATCTAAAAAAAGTAATGGATAAAATTACATTTGTAAAAGGAGATATCTGTGATTTTGACTTTGTTCTAGATTTATTCAAAAAATATAATATTAATGGAGTAATACATTTTGCTGCAGAATCACATGTAGACAATAGTATTAAAAATCCATTTGTATTTACACAAACAAATGTAATGGGAACACACACATTATTAGAAGCTGCAAAAAGAACATGGGGAGAAGGAAGTGAAAACAAATTCGTTCATGTATCTACAGATGAAGTATATGGTTCTTTAAAAGAAGATGGATATTTTACAGAAACCTCACCAATAAAACCAAGTAGCCCATATTCCGCTTCTAAAGCAAGTTCAGACTTAATAGCATTTGCATATAAAGAAACATATAAAATGAATATAAATGTAACAAATTGTTCTAATAACTATGGACCATACCAACACAATGAAAAATTAATTCCACATATGATAAAACTAGCATTAAATGATGAAAAACTACCTGTATATGGAACAGGAAAAAATATAAGAGACTGGTTATATGTAGAAGATCATTGTGAAGCAATAGATTTAGTATTCCACAATGGAGTATCTGGAGAAAGATATAATATAGGTGGTCATAATGAAAAGAGAAATATAGATATAGTAAAACTAATATTAAAAAGACTAGGAAAATCAGAAGACCTAATAGAATTTGTAGAAGATAGAAAAGGACATGACTATAGATATGCAATAGACCCTACAAAAATAAAAAATGAATTAGGATGGTTCCCAAAAACAAAATTCGAAGATGGAATTGTAAAAACTATAGACTGGTATTTAGAAAATCCAGAGTGGCTAAAATAAGCAATATTATGCCAATTACATAATTCGACAAAATACTTCACAGTAAATAAAAAAATGTAAATATAAAAAACAATTACTATAAAATTGAAACACATAAGTAAATTAAAAAAACACATATGCATATAAAAGGGGAAAGAGAAAATGATAGTTAATGATAAGTCAAGGTATTATAAAACTTTTTTCTATTCAGGATTAAATGGAACTGATGATGAAAGTAATGTTTTAGATTATATTTTATATCAATCAACAAATGAAATGCATGATGTATATGGTAGATTAGAAAAACTATATAGTTCATCAAATGAAGAACAAAAACAAAGGATACATTCAATAGCATCAGAATATTATAAGCAATATTATAGATTTATAATAGTAAATAATGACCCTGAAAAATATACATATAAAGATGAAGAAGAAAATTTGATAGTAAAAACAAAAATAGATGATAAACTAACATTATGGATTAAAAATGGAAACTTGAAATTTTTAGCAGCAGGTGTTTTTGTCTCTGGAAGTAAAGAAAATGATTTTTTAAAAATAATAAATTTAAGTAGGGAAGAAAACGATGAAGGATGGGTAGATATAGTATTTCAACTTTTACGAGATTTAAAAAAGTTAGAGCAGGTAAATCCAGAAAAATATGAAATGAAATGGCTTGAAATTAAACTTGCAAGAGCATTTAACAGAAAAAACGAAACAGAAATTGCAAATACAGAAGCTTTGATTAAAAAAATCAAAGAAAATCGATCTAACAGAGAAGAAATAATAGAATCAAAAGAAAAATATGAATATTAATAAAATCCAAATAATGAGTTATAAATAAACTAAACTTTAAAGCTTTTTTGGTAAAAAAAGAATTTTTAGAACAAAAAAGAGTGTCCCAAAAATTCGGAAGCAAAATCCGGAATCAAAACTCAAATTTTAAATTTGGATTCAAAATTCGAAAGAAAATTGACAAAGTTCTACCGTAGAAAGGAGTGTCCCAAAAATTCATGGATGAAGAAAAATTAAAAGGATTAACATCAGAACAAGTAGAAGAGCAAATACAAAGTGGCAATGTAAATGTAACTGGAAAAAGTCAATTAAAAACAACTGGGCAAATAATATTTGATAATGTAGTAACATTATTTAACTTATATAATTTAATTATCGCTATAGCACTTTTCTGTGTTAAAGCATATACAAATATGTTCTTTTTTGCGATAATAGTAGTAAATGTACTTATAGGAATAATTCAAGAAATTCATAGTAGAAATTTAGTTAAAAAGTTATCTATTTTGACAGCTTCTAAAGCGACAGTTATAAGAGATGGCGAAGAGAAAAAAATAGATGTAGATAAAATAGTATTAGGAGATGTTATATTACTTTCACAAGGTGACCAGATTCCTTCTGATTCATATATATTACAAGGAGAAGTTGAAGTAAATGAATCATTATTAACAGGAGAATCTGATGTAATATTTAAAAGTAAAGAAGATAAATTACTTTCAGGAAGTTATGTAGTAAGTGGTAAATGTTATGCAAAAGTTGAAAAAGTAGGTGAAGATAACTTCGCAAATCAAATAGTAAGTGCTACACAAAAACACAAAAAAGTCAATTCAGAATTAATAAATTCAATGAAAAAGGTAACAAACTTTACAAGTTTTGTAATAATTCCTGTAGGTATAGTATTATTTATACAAAGTTATGTATTTAGAGAAGTAAGTGTAGAACAATCAGTTGTTGCAACAGCAGCAGCACTACTTGGAATGCTTCCAAAAGGATTAGTGCTTTTAATAACAATAGCATTAGAATCTGGTGTAATAAAATTAGCAAAAAAACGTGTATTAGTACAAGAATTATATAGTATTGAATCATTAGCACATATTGATACAATCTGTTTAGACAAAACTGGTACAATAACTAGAGGAAAAATGAAAGTATCAGAAGTAGAAGTATATGATAGTAATGCTCTACCAAAACCATTTAATGAGATGATGACAGCTTTTGTAAATGGAATGGGTGATAATAATGCAACATTTAAAGCGTTAAAGAAACATTTTAAAGGAGACATAGAATATAAAAAAGTAGATGAAGTACCATTTTCATCTGAAAGAAAATGGAGTGCAATCACATTTGAAGAATATGGATCAATAATAGTTGGAGCACCTGAAAAATTATTTGCAAAAAGCAATCAAGATTTACCAGAAATGATAATTGAGTCTCAAAAGAATGGAAAAAGAATTATAAGTGTAGCTTATACTAAAAATAAATTAGATAATGAAGATTTACCAGAATTAGAAATAATAGCATCAATTACATTAGAAGATCCACTTCGTAAAAATGCAAAAGAGATGCTAGGATATTTTAAAGAACAAGGCGTAGATGTAAAGATAATATCAGGAGACAATCCTTTAACAGTATCAAATATAGCAAAAAAAGCAGGACTTGAAGACTATGACTCATATATAGATTTATCAACAATTAAAACAGATGCTGAAATTGTAGATTTAGTAGATAAATATAGCATATTTGCACGTGTATTACCACATCAAAAGAGTATAATAGTAAAAGCTCTACAAGCTAAAAATCATAAAGTTGCAATGACTGGTGACGGAGTAAATGATGTAATAGCATTAAGACAAGCAGATTGTAGTATAACATTACCAGATGCAACAGAAAGTGCAAAACAAGTATCTCAAATAGTATTATTAAACCCAGACTTTAGCATATTAAAAGATGTATTAATGGAAGGAAGAAGAGTAGTAAACAATATCACAAATGTTGCTAGAATATTCTTCATAAAAACAATATATTCAGTACTATTATCATTATTCTGTATTGCAATGAATACACAATTCCCATTTATTCCAATACAAATAACACTTATAGATTTAGTAATTGAAGCATATACATCATTCTTTATATCATTTGAAAAAAATCAAAAACCAATTAGAGGAACATTTTTGCGAACGGCCCTTACAAATGCATTACCATTTGCAATAGTAATAATGTTTAATATAATTGTACTAACATTTGTAGGTCCTATAATTGGAATAGAAGGTTCTGAATTAACAACATTAATGTATCTATTAATAGGTTATGTAAGCATATTAGCTGTGCAAGAAGCGTGCATACCATTTACAAAAGTACATGCATTCTTATTTATCACTACAGCAGTAGGATTCTATGTAGCAGCATATTTATTCCATAGACTTTTAGAATTATCAGCAATAAGCCAAACAACAATTATAACATTTATAGTACTTGCAATAATAAGCTACATATTTATACATATTAAAAGAAAGGTTTATAAGAAACATCAAAATAAAATATATGGATATTATTAGATAAAAAAGAATAATGAACATACAATATGAAAAACTTAAAAAGTTTTAAAGACAGGAGCTTGAGGACGGAATCGGGATTTTGGGAACGGACTCATTTTTCCGAAAACTATTTTTCGAAAAAATGAGTCCGTTATCAAAAGTTCTAGGTTCTGTCCTTTAAAATTATAATAGTAAAATATTCCAAAATTGAATAATACTTGTAAAAAAGGAAAAAATAAAAAAGGAGAATACCTATGATTAGAAAAATAACTAATGAAGACATCAATAGTGTAATGACAATCTGGATGAAGGGAAATTTAAAATATCAATATTTTATCGATTATAATAAATGGCTACTTGAATTTAATAGTTTTAAAGAAAAACTATTAAACAAATATAAAACTTATGTATATCTAGATGAAAAAATCAAAAATTCAGAAAATCAAAATGAAATATTAGGTTTTGTCAGTATTGATGGAAATGAAGTAAAAGCAATATATATAAAATTACAAGAGAGAAATAATGGAATAGGTAAAAGCTTGATACATTATATAATGAAAAATAAAAAAGAATTACATTTATCTGTATATGAAAAAAATACTCAAGCAATTTTATTTTTCAATCATTTAGGTTTTAGAAATATAAAAATACAAATAGATGAAAATACTAACCAAAAAGAATATATTATGAGATGGAAATCAGAATGAGAAAGTAAAATATTTAGTAAAGAATAAATTGCTTAATAATAATGCTGAATCTTTAGTTTAGAGTGAAATGATAGAAGAAAATTATGGATAGGAGGACATGTTACAATATTACCAGGAGTAAAAATAGGAAATAATACAGTAATTGGTGCAGGAAGTGTAGTAACAAAAGATATTCCTGATAATGCCATTGCTTATGGTAATCCGTGTAAAGTTGTAAAATATATAGAAACATAAATTAATAAAATTTTAATTTTTTATAAAAAAAGCATTAATAAAATACTGATAAAATAAAAAAATAAAGAATTAGAAATTATTTACAAAAGGTTTACAGAAAATTTTACAAAAATATACACAAAAGTAAAATAATATGCTATAATATTGTTATGATTATTTCTGTATACTATAGAAAGGAACAGTATGAGTAGAAAAACAAAAATAAAAATATTTAAAATTATTCTTATGATTATAGTAATATTTATATTAATAGGGGTAACAATTTATTTAATACCAGTAATGAAAAATCTATCTACAGAAGCGGGACAATTAAAATTTAAAGAACGTGTTAATAACTCTGGTTTTTTAGGATTACTGATGTTATTTGGATTACAATTTGCTCAAATCTTTCTATTTATATTACCAGGTGAGCCTATAGAGATATTAGCAGGAATGTGCTATGGAGGAATATGGGGGACAATATTTATTACAATATCTTCATTTATAATTTCATCAATAGTAGTATTTGCAGTAAGAAAACTAGGAAGAAAATTTGTATATGATTTTTGTGATGAGGCAAAAGTAAAGAAAATAGTAAATAGTAAGTTATTCAAAAATTCTAAAAAAATAGAATCAATTATGATTATTTTATTTGCAATACCAGGAACGCCAAAAGATTTACTTGTATATATAGCAGGATTATTACCAATAAATCCATTAAGATTTATACTAATATCAACATTTGCAAGATTGCCTTCAGTAATTTCATCAACATTAGCTGGTGCAAATCTAGCAAGTGGAGACTGGAAAAAGAGCATATTAATTTATTTAATAACATTTATTATCGTAGGAATATTTGTATTTATATTTAATAAATTTGATAAAAGTAAATTAACAGAAGATACTATAAAAAGTATTAAAGATGATATGATGTAATAATAAAGAAAAATTAAAAAATAATTATCAATAATCAAAAATGAAAGGGTTTGTAAAAAATGGAAGAAACAGGAATGGTTCTAAAAAAGACTACAAAAGATAAAATAATAGACTATATCTCCTATTTTTTTATATATTCATTTTTAGGATGGGTGATAGAAACCATTTATGCTATTATAATAAATGGCTATTTCGTAAAAAGAGGTTTTTTATATGGGCCTATTTGTCCTATCTATGGGTTTGGAGCAGTATTATTAATAATGTCTACACAAAAAATATATAAAAAGCCATTTACTAAATTTTTAATAGCTACAATAGCTTTTACAGTTTTTGAATACATAGTTTCATTTGTACTAGAAATGCTATTTGGATTAAGATGGTGGGATTATTCTAATGATTTCTTGAATATTCAAGGAAGAGTTAGTTTAGTATATTCAATTTTTTGGGGAATAATAGGATTATTTTTACTAGAAAAATTACACCCATTTATTCAAGACTTAATTCAAAAAATAAATTCAAAATCCGCAAATAGAGCGCAAGCAATAATAATTACAATTTTGTTAATAGTTATTATTGTAGATACTGTATTTTCTAGTATTAAATATTATAATTAGACATTTAAAATACATATTAACTAATCTCGTAATTTATGTATAATGCGAAAAAGTTAATGAGTAATAATAAATAATATAATAAGAAAAAGTTAATGCATAGAAGTAAACATATAATGAGAATAAAATTTAATGCAAAAATATTAATGTATAAAGGTTAATGTGTAAAGGTTAATATATAAAGGTTAATATATAGAAGTTAACTATATAAAAGTTAATATATATAATAGAAGAAAGAAGAAGAAATGATATTGTAGCATCTGACAATATAGAGCTATTCTTTGATAAATATTACCCAGATAATGTTATGGATGAAATATATTCAAATAAAATAGACCGATAAAAATGCGTTCAAATAAGTCCTATAAAAGTATAGGGCTTATTTGTTTATTTTGCAAAGCTAATTCTATTGTAGGAATTATATATTCTGAATCGAAAACAATAGAGCGAGGTTTAGTAATAGGATTATCCTGTCTAAAAGGTACAAAATAATAATTTCTCCTATTTAATAACTTTCCAATATTTTCAGCATTCCCACTTAAACCATTATTAGTAGAAGGTGCAATAACTAGAGGTAAGCCATTTCTTAAATGAGATTTTGCAGCCATCATAGCAGGTGTATCTATAATATCACATGCCAACTTTGCCATTGTATTTCCAGAGCAAGGTGCAATAATCATTATATCAGTCAATCTTTTAGGTCCAATAGGTTCAGCATCTTGTATTGAATGTATAATCTTTTTAGATGTTATCTCTTCAATCTCATCTATAAAATCTATTGCTTTTCCAAATTTCGTATCAAGTTTATATGCATTATCAGACATAATAGGTAATATGTCTGCATCTAAAGAAACCAATTCTTTCATTTTCGGTAATACTTTTTTAAATGTACAAAAAGATCCTGTTAAAACAAAACCAATTTTTATTCCAGAAAAATCCATAAAATTTCTCCTTTCTAAAAGCGTTTATATATTATTATATGAAAAATGTCGAAAAAAGTATTATAAAACTAAAAAATTATCTTAACAAATCGAAAGATATTGATGTAATTAATATTTTTTCTTAATCATTAATATTAAGTCCTGAAAACACATTAATAAGTAGATTAAACTAACCAAACAAAAAACAAACATATTTTTGTAAAACGTATTGACAAAGAATAAATGTTCGGTTATAATGCAAATATCATTTAAATATATATCGATTAGGAGGGACATGTTATGAAGAAAAAACAAAAATCATTAAAAAATATTAATAAAAAAACACTTATAATAATTATTTTTACATTATTAATTGTAATATGTATTTTTTCAAACAATTCATATTCTAATGTAAAAGTTAGTTATAAAACAATATTTACATCGAAGGGAGATACTTTATGGTCTATAGCAGAAAATGAAATTAACAATAATAATTACTATAGTAATGAAGATATAAGAAAAGTTGTTTTCGAATTAAAAAAGATAAATAATTTAGATACTAATATAATATCAGAAGGAACTGAATTGAAAATTCCTATATACAAATAATTAATCTATAAAAAATTAACATCATAAAAGTAAGTTAAAAAAATTACTTGTATAAAATATTTAATTATGATACAATGCCAAGCAAGAGTATATAAAGTCTTTTTGGAAAACATAAGATTATAAGGAGGGAAAAATGAATAAAACTATAGAAGAAAAATACACCTGGAATTTAACTGATATCTTCAAAAATGATGAAGAATTTTATAATAAAATCGCAGAATTAAAAGAAGAACTAAAAGAAATAGAAAAATTTAAGGGAATACTATGTGACACAAAAGATAATTTATACAATTGCTATCAACATTATGAAAAAGCACTAGAAAATTTTGAAAAAATATATTCATATGGAATGTTTATATATCATTTAGACATGGCAAACCAAGAAGGAATAAAAAAATTCAAAGAAGTAGAATCATTATCAACGATATTTAATACATCAACATCATTTATGATGCCTGAAATTATATATGCAGACGAAAAAAAGATTGAAGAATATTTAAGTGACAATAAATTTGATAGATATTCATGTGACATAAAATATATATTAGAAAAGAAAGCTCATATATTAAGTCAAGAAAAAGAAGAATTACTAGCAAATTTTTCAGAGATATTCTCTGCACCAGAAAATATATTTGATATACTAACAAATGCTGAATTCAAATTCGGAACATTAATTGATGAGGAAGGCAAAGAAGTTCAATTAACAGATGCAACATATACAAGATATCTAAAAAGTCAAGACGAAAAAGTAAGAAAACAAGCATTTGATTTAATGTATAATAAATATAAAGAATATATAAACACAATAACAGAAATGTATTTAGCAAATGTAAAAAAGACATCTATAATTTCAAAGTTAAAAAATTATCAATCATCATTAGAACGAGCAGTAAAAAATGATGATTCAACAATAGCGGTATATAACAGTTTAATGGCAGGAGTAGAAAAAACATTAAATATCAATCATAAATTTATATCACTAAAAAAAGATTTACTAAAGAAAGACAATTATCATATGTATGATTTATATGTTAATCCATTTGAAGCGGAAAAAGATGAAATAAATTTTGAAGAAGCAAAAAAAGAAGTTTTAGATGCATTAAAAGTACTAGGTGATGAATATATAGATATATTAAACACAGCATTTAATAATAGATGGATAGATGTATATGAAAGACCAAATAAAAGAGGTGGAGCATATAGTTCTGGAGTATATGGTGTTCATCCATTTGTATTAATGAGTTTTAACAATAGTAAAAGAGATGTAAGTACAATCGCACATGAATTAGGACATAGCATTCATTCTTATTATTCAAATAAGAACCAAAATATAATAAATTCAGACTATACGATACTAGTAGCGGAAGTAGCATCAACTGTAAATGAAATTTTATTAAGTGTTTATCAAATAGAGAATGAATCAAATAAACTAAAAAAAGCAGAATTAATATATGAACTACTAGAAATGATTCGTGCGACATTCTATCGTCAGTCAATGTTTGCAGAATTTGAAAAAATAATACATGAAAAAATAGAAAAAGGTGAAATGCTATCAGCTGAAAACCTAAATAATATATATTATGATTTAAATGTAAAATACTTTGGAAATGACATAACAATAGATAAAGAAATTCAATACGAATGGGCAAGAATACCACATTTTTATTCAGATTTTTATGTATATAAATATGCTACGGGAATTTCAGCAGCAATATGTATAGCAACAAAAATTCTAAATAAAGAAGAAGGCTTCGTAGATAAATATATAAAAATGTTAAGTCAAGGATGTACTAAAAAATCTACCGAACTTCTAAAAATGGTAGATGTAGATTTAGAAAACATCAAAACATATGAAATTACTGCAGATTTTTATAATCAAAAAATCACAGAATTAGAAAATATATTAAAGGATATCAAAACAAATAAAATTTAGATGAGGTATAAAATGAAAAAAGAAAATTTAGATATTAAAGAAAATGCAAACGAAAATAAAAATAGTATAGAATCTAACAAGAACGAAAATATCAATAAAAAAGATTATAAAAACAAAGATAATAATAATGATATAGCTAGTTCAGAAAATGAGAACAATGATAAAGTTGAGACAAATAAAAGTAGAAAAAAATCATTTACTATAATAGGAATAAGTATATGGAGAATACTAGCATACTTTATAATATATAGTGTAGCAGGTTATATAATAGAAACAATCTATGGAATAATAACAAAAGGAGTATGGGAAAGTAGGCAAAGCTTCCTATATGGACCTTTCTGTGGGATATATGGTCTAGGTGCTGTTATTATGATACTATTTTTACACAAATATCAAAAGAAATATAACGCACTATTTATAGGTGGATTCATTATAGGTTCAATAACAGAATATCTAGTCAGCCTATTTGGAGAGATGATTCTTGGTGTAAAATGGTGGGACTATTCAGGAATGCCTCTTAATATAAATGGAAGAATCTGTGTGTATTTTTCAGTATTCTGGGGATTTTTAGGAATATATTTAATAGCATCACTAAACCCAAAAGTAGACAGATTAATAAACTGGGTAAAAAACAAATTTAAAACTTATCGTTCACTAAAAGCATTTATAATAACAGTAACAGTCCTACTTCTATTAGATTGTATAGCAACAGGTTTTGCAATTGAATATTTCTTGGTTAGAATGATTGTAAAGAATGATATAGATGTAAATAACAAAGAAGCTGTTGTCGAACAATATAATAAAATATATGGAAATGAAAAATTATCAGATTTCATATATAAATTCTGGGGAGATAAAAAAATGATAAAAACATTTCCAAACTTAAAAGTAAAAGATACTCAAGGAAATATTGTATATATGGATAGTTTTTTAGACATACAACCATATTATATGAAAGTTCATGATAAAAATAATAAGAATAGTAGCGAAGTAGAAGAAGAAATAAGAGGCGAGAGTCAAAATTAGATTAAAAAATCAAAATTATTAAATAATATATATTTATAAAAGTATATAAGTTATTAAATAAAATTACAAAAGAAATAATAAAAGGAAAAGTAATAATAATAAATAAGTATATCAAATAAATAGCAAATATTAAAACAAATATTAAAATAAATAGTAAAGTATTAGATATTAAAGTACTAAATATAAAAATACTAGATATACTATAATCTACATTATTACTTTTCTTTATTTTCTCATTCTTTATTTTTAATTTCTTATTAAAACTTAAAAATCTTTTAACGGATTCTTTTCAATAGCATCTCTTACTTGTTCATTATTAACATGTGTATAAATTTCTGTTGTTGATATACTCTCATGCCCAAGCAATACTTGTAAAGCTCTAATATCAACATTTCCATATTGATACATAAGTGTTGCAGCTGTATGTCTTAACTTATGAGTTGAAAATTTAGAAGTATCTAACCCAGCAGCTCGTAATTCTTTCTCTACTATATGCTGAACAGTTCTCTTACTTATTCTTTCACGTCTTTCGCTCAAAAATAAAGCTCTATCAGAATGAAGTTTATCAACTTTCACTCCTTGGCTAGGTCGAACAGCCAAATAATCTTTAATAGCATCTATACAAGATTTATTAAGATATAAAGTACGCTCTTTATTTCCTTTTCCTATGACAGTTAATTTACATTCACTAAAATCAATATCTCTAATGTCAATACCAACAAGTTCTGAAAGTCTCATGCCACAATTTAAAAATAATTTTAAAATAGCAGTATCTCTTTCTTTATTTCTATTATCCTCACTTGCTGCAACTGAAAGTAATCTCTTACTTTCTTCAAGATTAAGATATTTAGGAAGGCGTCTATCAAGTTTTGGAGTCTCTAAATCTTGTGCTGGATTTTTTTCTAATAAGTGAGCTTTTGATGTTAAATATTTAAAAAATATTCTTATTGTAGAAACTTTTCTAGCTCTTGTAGTAGATTTACTTTTTAATTCTATTGCTAAATAACTTAAAAAGGCATGTATATCATCTAATGTTATCTTTTTTATTACATCTAGAGGAATATCATTAATTGTAATTTTAGAAAAATCCGTTTCAGATGTCAAATTATAATGTATTTTTATATATTTTAAAAACATTGAAATATCATAATTATACTCTTTTATACTATTTGGTGATTTATTAAGAATAGTCGTACTATAGTCTAAAAAAGAATTTAAATAATCAGGATTATTTTCTCTATTTATCATATTTATCACTCCCATCTAAATAATTATATATCAAAAATATAAAAAAGAAAATAGGAAAAGTCAATTAATTGTGATATAATATAGGCATTAAAAAACACAAAACATTTCATATATATAAATAATATAATTTAATATATAGTATATATAGCATGAAAGAAGGGATAAAATATATGAGAACAGAAGGAAAAAGATTTAAACAGAATAAAAAAGAAGAATTTGAAAAAACAAGAATATACAATATTAATAATTTAGAAGAGAGTAGGGAAGAGGAAAAGAGTCAGAATAATCAAAAAGCAACTTTAAAAGATAAAATTTCAGGGTTAAAAAATTCGAAAAGAAGTTCTGAAAATAATAATCAAAAAAATCATAAAATTAAAATAAGTAGAAAAGTCAAAAAAATATTAATAGGTATAATAATATTAGTAATACTAATTTTAGGAATCCTATTTGGAGTAAAATCATATCAATGGAAAAATATTATGGAAGACATGTTCACAAATGAATACTCTGTAGTCCTAGACCAAGAAGGAAATACAATAGCTCAAATAGGTAGCGAAAGAAAAAAAGAAAAAGTATCACTTTCAGAAATGCCAAAAAATTTAAAAAATGCCTATGTTGGAATAGAAGACGAAAGATATTATTCACATCATGGTGTAGACATCAAAAGAACAGCATCAGCAATATTTTCATATGTCATTCACTTTGGATCTTCTTCATATGGAGGAAGTACAATTACACAACAATTAGTAAAAAATCTTACTGGAGATAATACAGACTCAATTTTCAGAAAAGTAAAAGAATGGGTTAAAGCATATGAATTAGAGCTATTCTTTTCAAAAGATGAAATTTTAGAAATGTACTTAAATGTAATATATGTAGGTCCAAACATATATGGAGTTCAAGCAGGTTCTGAATATTATTTTTCAAAAGATGTCGGAAACTTAAGTTTAGCAGAATGTGCATTTTTAGCTGGAATAAACAATTCGCCAAATTCATATAATCCATTTTTAGAAGATGATAATTCAGAAAAAATAGAAAAAAGAACAAAAACAGTATTATCAAAAATGCTAGAATTAGAATATATTTCTCAAGAAGAATATGAAAGTGCAATATCAGAAGTAGAAAACGGATTAAAATTTAAAAAAGGTGAAGTTTCAAGTTCTGATGGAATATACTCATATCACACAGATGCTCTAATAAACGAAATAATCGAAGATATATCAGAAGAAAAAAATATAACAAAAACATTTGCAACAAATTACTTATATCATTCTGGACTAACAATACATAGTACGCAAATTTCAAGCATACAAGAAAAAACAGAAGCCGAAATGGAAAAAACAAGATATCAAATAAAATCTCAAGATGGAAGTACTACATCACAAGCTGCAATGGTCATAATAGACCAATCAACAGGAAGAGTAGTAAGTTGTGTTGGAGGATTAGGAGAAAAAGAAGATGCAAGAGGATTTAATAGAGCAATTCAATCAACAAGGCAAACAGGTTCATCAATGAAGCCATTAGCAGTACTAGCTCCAGCGATTAACAAAAAACAAATAACAGCTGCAAGTATATTTGATGATACACAAAAAACTTTTGAAGATAACTATTCTCCAGAAAATTACGATGGATACCTTGGAGAAATTACTGTAAGAAGAGCTGTAGAATCATCACAAAACATACCTTTTGTAGAAATAATGGAAGAACTAACACCGAAAACATCCATAAAATATCTAGAAAAAATGGGAATTTCAACATTAACAGGGAAAGACAACAATTTATCTTTAGCACTTGGAGGATTAGATAAAGGAGTAAGTCCATTAGAAATGGCAGCTGGATATGCAACAATAGCAAATAACGGAGTATACATTGAGCCAACATTCTATACAGAAATAGTAAATAAATCAGGAAAAACAATTTTAAAAGCAAATCCTAAAAGCAAAAGAGTATTTTCAGAAGAAACGGCATATATTATACAAGAATTATTAACTCAACCAGTTTTAGGTAGCAATGGAACAGCAACATACTGTAATATATCAGGAATGGATGTGGCTGCTAAAACAGGAACAACAGACGAAAATTATGACAGATGGCTATGTGGATTCACACCATATTATACAGCTGCTACATGGTTTGGATATGATCAAAATGAAACAATTTATTTTAACAAACAAAATCCTGCAGGATTAATATGGGCAAATGTAATGAAATCTGTTCATACAAATTTAGAAAATAAAAAATTTGTAAAACCAAATAAAATAGTAACAGCAAAAATATGTAAAGATACAGGATTAAAAGCAACAACTGGATGTTCAAACACATATGAAGAATACTTTATCAAAGGTACTGTTCCAAAAACTTGCACTACACACAAAGGAAGTAAAATTAAAAATAGTACAAATACATATAGTAATGATAGCTCAAGTTCAACAATAAATAATAATATAAATACTGATGAAGATGAAATGGAGTTAAATACTACAAATAATAATATAGAAACAAATTCTAGAAATGAAACCAATATGTCAAATACTGCAAATCAAAACACTAATTCAAATACTTCAAACAATATAAACAATAGTAACAATATCAGTAATAACACAAATAATACAAATGAAACAAATAATACAAATAATAATTCAAATTCATCATCAGGTAACTCATCAAGTAATAATAGCAATACCAATACAAACACTAATACAAATTCGAATACAAATACGAACACAAATGATAATACATCTTCAAATACAAATCAAAATAATAGTAATGTAAATTCAAATACAAATATAGTTGAAAATACCGAATCAAATTAAAAAAAATTTTATTTATATAAATATTAAGGAGGAAGAATGCTATTTAAACTTACAATTATCTTTAGAATACATTAATACTTGAATAATGAGAAAAATAGATGTATAATATAATTATTAACATAATTGGAGGTAAATAAGAGTGAATGAAACAATTGATACAAATGTAACATTAGTACCATTCATTAAAGAAGATACTGTTGAGTATCTGAAACTTGCTAATGAAGTAGAAGTAGGAAAGTTTTTCAAATTAGCATATTGCCGGAACAAGTCAGAAGCCAATGATATAATAGATCTTTTTACAACCTCAGAAGATTACATTGCTTTTAAAATATTAAATTGTAAAAATCAATTTGTTGGCGCAATTGTAGGAGAGAAGAAGGAAAAAAAGAAGACTATAGAAATTTCTTATTTTATCGGAAAAGATTACCGTGGAAGAAGGTATTGTGAAAATGCAATTATTGAATATGCGAAACACATTGCCAAGAATTTTTCGCAGAAATATAGATGTTTAGAATTTTGCATTTCAATAATTAATTATTCTTCAAAAAAAGTAATGAATACATTAGGGATAAAGCTGGCTTATACACGAGGATATGCTCATTACAGGTGTCCTGTAAAAAATTTAATTTGAAAAACTAAATTCTAAAAAGTAATTCTAAAAAGTATTTCCAATTAGAAGGAAAGAGGGACGCTATATAAGTAGTATCTCTCTTTCTTTTTTTCCTTTTTACACTTTTTTCTAATTAATCTGCAAGGAAGAGAAAAATCCAAAAATATTTTAATAATTATTACATATGAACAAATTTTAGATGAATATACAACAAATAAAGATTTTGTTAAATTATTTAATGAACAAAAAATAACCATATTGAATGCTTATAAAGAAGAGGGAAAACATGAATAAACCGAGAAATAACATTGCACAAAATCAAAGTTTTGTGCAATGAAAGATAGGAGAAAAATATATATTAGCTATATAGCTATAATTCTACTAATTCAAGGCTTGTAGTTGTTCTATATATACTAATATTCATTTATATATCTTTATTTTCTTATTATATTCATATTATATTTGTTATTATCATAAATCTTTTGTGTTATTGTTATATTAATATTCTTATAGCTCATTAAAATCAATTTTAAGACATTTTTTTATTTTGCTTATATAACTATCTAATTTATTTTTTATTTTTTATTTATTATTTTAATTTATATCTATAAAATTTTATTTCATTATATAATCTGTTACTTTATAATATTAAAATTTTTCAAAAATCTCCCAAATGCCTATTTCGCTATATTTGCCGTATTTTGTAGACAACAAACTATATGCCTAAAAAATAAAAACGGCTTAAAATCGATTCTCGTGCATCGCCTTTTTAGCAATTTTTAGGCGTTTTTTGAAAGTATTAATCTTTAGCCATTTTTAAGTATTTTTACATATTATACATATATCAGTTGTAATATTTTATATAGTCTGGACACATAACTTGTTAAGTTTATAATTAAAATGCTTTAAAAACGATTTTAAAGCTTAATTAATTATATATTTATATTAGTATATAAATTAACTTTTATAAATGATTTTTTATTATTAAATTTATTTTATAATATTTAATTTTATTATATTATAATATATATTAATTTCAATTCAGATTAACTTATAATCAACTTATTAAATTAAAATGTTCGTTTATTAAATTTTTATATTTGTTATAAAAATTTAACAATTTAAACATTGCACAAAATTTTTAAATTTAATTTATTATAATAATTTTTGTTTTTTTATTAATTTGTTTTTAATTTACTATTTTAATTTGATTTTATATTATTTATTCCTTTAGAATATTTTTTTAATTGTTTTATAGTTCTGCTTATTTTTAATTAATATTATCTTATTATTGTGAATTTTATTTATAATTATTTTATTGTTTTAGAAAATTAAGTACTCCTCCTCTTCCCTCCTTCTTGCTTTTGCTTTGATAAAAAATAGAGAATATTATTATTTTAATATTCTCCGTATAAATTGTAAGTTGTTGTTAAAATTATTTTGATTTTTTTAATACATTTAAAAATACTAAAATCAAAGTTAAAATACATATTACAATACTATATAATGTTGCTGAAATTTGTACTGCATTCCAAGCACCCAAACTCCAGTCTTGATGTATTGAATGTTCATAGCATATTCGTTTTAACTGAAAAGGCATTATTATTGCTATTATAATAATTACTATTCCTAATATTATAGAGATAATTTTTCTTTTTTCCATAATTTTATTTTCTCCTTTCAAATGATAAATTCTTTGTTAATAACTTATCAATTTCACAATAAAATCCTTCCAAATCATCAAAATTATTTCCATCAATCACAAATTCTTTCATATTTTTTCTCCTTCGACTTACTATTTTGCCTTATTTTACAGACAACAAATTATTTATAAAATTTTAAAATTATAATTTATTTTTTTATTTAAAAAAGTTTTTACTTTTAAAATTTATTAAATGTGTTATTTCATTTTAAATATGTTTTTTCAACTTTTCTTTTGCGATGGATAATTTGTTTCGTAATTCTATTTCTCTACTTTTTAATATTGGGGGATTATCGTTTATCTTCCAATTAATCCATTCGTTGAAGTATATTTCTATATCTTTAACAACTTCTATTCTAAATGTATTAAAATCCATATCTATTTTTTTATACTCTACATTGCTACCATCCATTGTAATAATGAATACACCATGATAATAAGCACATAATATATTTTCTATTCCTTCTTCATCAATAAAAACCGAAAAAGGTAAATTATTCTCTAAACTATTAATAAGGGAATTTAAAAAATCCATAGGAATATCTGTTAAATAAGAAGCACTTATTTCATAGTTTCCAATATTAATATCTACCCAACCTGCTTCTGGTTTACTAAACATATAAGACTCACTCCTTTGTAACTTACTATTTTATTATTAAAAAATTCATACTAATTTTCAGATAAAAGTTTTATTAATCTAGTATTCTTATACAATCTTTCTCTTCCAATTTTTTCAGATTCCAAAAGTCCTACTTCTTCCAACTGATTTAAATATGAAGATGCAGTAAGTCTAGTAACATTACATGCTTTCTCTATATATGATATTTTTGTATAAACTTCATAAAATAAACTTTCTAATAGCTCTTTTGAGTATATTTTAGGTAGTTTACTTCTAAATTCTTCTTTGTAATTTTTCATTTCATTTTGAATCTTTTCAATTAATGTTATCGTTTCTTTAGATGTAATTTCAATACCTTTTAAAATATATAAAATCCAATCTTCAAAATTATTATTGTCTCTAACTTCATTAAATAATTTATAATATTCTTGTTTCGTCTTATTTATATATTTACTCAAGTATAAAATTGGGCTATCAATTAGATTATTTAATACAAGATATAGAATATTTAATATTCTTCCTGTTCTTCCATTTCCATCATAAAAAGGGTGAATACTTTCAAATTGGTAATGTACTAAACAAACTTTTATTAATGGATCTATGCCATCTTTATTATTATTTATAAAGTTTTCTAAATTTATTAAATAAGCTATTATTTCCTGTTCACTTTGAGGTGGAGTATATATTGTTTCTCCAGTAATTGAATTTTTTAATTCTGTGCCTGGTAATTTTCTAATTCCTGCATTATTATGTTCAATAGTTCCTTGAATTTTAACAATAGTATTTGTATTTATATAACCATCTTTTTTAATTTGTTCATATCCAAGCCAAATAGCATTTCTATAATCTACAACTTCCTTTGCATTTTCTTCTTTGTAGCCACTTTCTGTTAGTACTTTATAAATGTCATCATGAGTTGTAACGATATTTTCAATAGCACTACTATCTTTTGCCTCATTAATAGTTACAGCATTTATTAAAATATGCATATTCGGAATTGTATTTGAATACCCTTTTAATTCTGCTAATGCTCTTGATGATAAAGTTAATTGTTCTAAAATTTTATTTGTTTTTAAATTAACATTTTTATATGGTAACATTTCTAATTTCATACTTTTACCTCCATATATAAAATATCACATTTTTTATACATTTTCAATAAATATGTATAAAAAACCAAAAAAATTATACATGTTTTTAAAATATGTATAATTTTTAGCTCGCCATTATTTCATAAGTTAATCACATTTCACGTTTTTTATACCGCTTTTCAGATAAACATTCACGTTTTTTATATATTTATATATATAAGGTTCCGATTATCAAAGTTTTGTGAAATTAGGTATAGGAGAATAATACAAAATATCCATAAGTCTCTACTTCTGCTAATTTAAGAATTTTAGCTGTTATATGCATACTAATATTCATTTATATATCTTTATTATTAAAGTTTTATCTATACATCTTAATCATTATTCAAAAAATTCATTACTAAATCAATAATTACATCTTTTTCCTTTGGATTTGATTCAGCAATAAGTAATGTTAGTGCTGCGAGTGTATTATTGTCAATAACTTGCCTTTCATTTTTATATAAAATTTCGTAAAAATTTAAAAAATATATAAATAAAGTAGCTGCAATTCTTTTGTTTCCATCAGTAAAAACATGATTTTTAACTATTAAATATAAGAAATTTGCTCCTTTTTCTTCTATACTTTTGTATATATCTTGTCCATCAAAACTTTGATATATATTACCTATTATTGATTCTAAACCTTTATCTCTTTCTAGTGCAAATAGAGAACTTTCTTCATTAAATCTTAATTTATTTATAATATTTATGCAATCTTCGTACTTTATTTTTCTTTCATCAATATTCCCTTCTATTTTCTTTAATGTTTTATGATCATAATCATCTAATAAATCTAGAGCTTTTGAATATTCGCCAATTACTTTTAATATTTCCTTCGCATCAGAACCTTCTAATCTTTCATCAATTCTATTAGCAATATCAATTAATTTTACTGTTTTTTCTAAATATTCTAATCTTCTTTGATTAACAGCATATCCTTTTAGCATATAATCTTTTAAAACCTTGTTTGCCCATTGTCTAAAAATCACACCATTCTTTGATTTAACTCTATAGCCAACAGATATTATTACATCTAAATTATAAAGCTTTGATTTTCGTCCTCCAGAACTTTTATCGGAAATTCCGATAGAAGTTTTTTCTTCTAATTCGCCTTCTTTAAATATATTATTAATATGCTCACTCAAAGTAGATTGCTTGACATCAAATAATATTCCCATTTGTGCTTGAGTTAGCCACACAGTATCTTCTTTTAAATTTACTTCTAACTTTACTCCTTGATTTTCAAATAAAATAATTTCATTCTTTTTTTCATTCATAAGAACACATCCTTTATATAAAATTTAGTTCTTAACGTATTTATTTTTTTAGTAGTATAATTCTTATTATAAAGAACTGTTGTTCGTATTATATAATAGTATCAAATAAAAGTCAATAAAATTAAAAAAACAAATTAAGATTTATATTATATTCCAATTCGAAAAGGTTCCGATTATCAAAGTTTTGTGCAAATAGAGATAAGAGAAAAATATTCTACTATTTTTAATTAATTATTTAATCTTTCTTTCAATAAAGGCAATGCTTCGGTTATCCAAAATTCACCGCATATACCACCAGAAGTCATACCACCATATTCAAATTTTTCAGATTTACCAATGCTTTCTTTAGTAAGTTCAACTCCAGTCAATTTTAAATGTTCTTTTTTAATAATTTTTTCTAGTTCATCATAATTAAATGGTAATTCATAATTATCAAATATCTTTTCTAAATAATCCCAAAAATAGAGGTCACCTCTAAATCCCCATTTTTCAGGTTTTTCTTTAAATATTGTTGATACTTTTTTCATTTTTTGTATTTCTCCTTTACAAGCTTTTTTATCGCTAGATAAATCTTCTAATAATCTTGTTAAGTCTAATTTTTCATAATATAAAATATCTAAATTATCATATTTATCTGTTAAAGAATATATCTAGATATAACTGATTCATCTCTGTTAATTCGATTCTTTATGGTTGAATTTTTTCATTATTGTAACCTTATATTAAAAAAAAATATATAAAATTTTAAATTATTTTATCTAAATCCTTTAAAGCCTTATACTTCAGCTTGATAAGTTATGAATTAATTTTCCTATAAATATCTCCCCAATTATTTACTTCACTAATATACTCTGTTTCCTCTAGTTTTTTTAAATTTGTATCTCTAAAGTATAAAGTTTTAATACTATTATCTGATAATTTTTTTATTATTCTCCAATCATCATCAATCATAATACCGATATTTTCTTTTAGGCAAACTTCTAATTTATCTTTTTGCCCCCAATAATATTTATCAAATAATATGCCATTCTCGTTCAAAACTCTTTTAGCATCATCTTCCATTTCTTTCATAAAGCTCCCATCTGGCATAAGTCCTCTAGCGGTTATAACGACAAATTCATGACCTTGTTTTTTCAATCTATTATAAATTGCTATAAATCCAGACATAAGGTTACTTTCTCTAGATACTTGTAAAAAATATCTTTTACAAAAATTTTTTTGTTGCTCGGCATTCCAATTATATCTTGATTGAAATTTTGGCTCTGTTCTATCAACTAAATTATTTTGCTTCAAAACGTCTATATCATATATTTCTTCAAAAGTCCTAAATGTTGTTTCACTATCAATTACAACTCCGTCTATATCTATTCCTATTTTCATTTAATACACTCCTCTATAACTTACTATTTAAATTCCATTTTAATTTATAACATTTTCCCAATCTGTTTCAAATTAATTTTAATACATTATAGTCTTTAATCATAAATCTTTTAATTTGTTTACATCTTTTCCTAAAATAATATCTAAATTATTAATTATCTTATCAATATCCCAATCCCACCACCATTTAATTTTTAGTAAAATATTAATCTCATCTTCTGAAAATCTTTTTCTAATTTCTTTAATAGGATTTCCTGCAACAATAGTATATGGAGATACATTTTTTGCAACAACTGAATTTGCTCCGATAACGGCTCCATCACCAATATGAACTCCTGGCATTATAGTTACATTTTGACCTATCCATACATCATTTCCAACTATAGTATCACCCTTATTAGGCAATTCGGATAAATGTTTCTTATTAACTTCGTTTTTTTCTTGCATTATTACTGTAAATGGATATGTTGTAATTGCACTTAAGTTATGATTTTCAAATTTTTATTTGGATGAAGCTGTTTTGCATCCATACTAAATATCTCCTCTACAAATTTCTATTTTTAATTATTAGCATCTGACTCCTTAATTACAGTCTATCTCAAATTTTGTAATTTCACAATTTTTTAATCCTTTTACAGCATCTCTATCACAAAGATTTTCCAAAGGATACTTCATAAAATAGCATTTTATGGGTACAGATACTCCTCCATGTGTGACTATAAGTATATTTTTATATCTATATTTATTGATTATCTCATCAAGAAATTTATATATTCTATTGCAAAAGTCTTGCATGGTTTCCATCCCGTTAAAGTCTATATTTTTATTATAGTTCCAAACATCATTTACTTCTGGATTAATCTCTTTTAACTTTCTTCTATCATCTTTTGTTAATCCTTCACTCTTACCAAAGTTTCTTTCCATTAGCCTATTATCTTCTATGATAGTAACATTAAAATTTTCATTTATAATTTTTGCAGTTTCTTTTGCTCTTTTTAATGGAGATGTAATTATTATATCAATATTTTCATTTTTAATTAATTCGCCTGTTTCTTTTGCTTGTTGTCTCCCATTATCATTTAATTCTATATCAGTTTGCCCTTGAATTTTCCCAAGAACATTCCAGTCAGTTTGACCATGCCTAGTTATTAAAATTTTCATCTATTATTCTCCAATCTGTGCTTTTAATAAATAACAGTTAAATCACATTAAAATTATTTTATATTAATTTATTTTACTCATCTATAATTTCTTCAAAACGATATTTTTGTGTTGCATTTGGATATTTTTCATGATCTACTTCAGATAAGAACATATCCAATGGTCTTGCATATATACCATCTTTATGATTTGTTTTTTCATTATTGTCCATACAACGATAAACTACTAATTTTTCTCCTGTTTCACTATGTTGAGCTACTGTAATTACAAATGACATAGCTCCTTTGAAATGTCTCCACATTGTAAATGGTTTTACTTCTCTATTTTTCATACATATTCCCCCTTATAAAAGTATTTAAAAATTTTTTTCATTGTTTTCCTCCATCATTTTAGTTTCTCCTCTATAATAAAACTAAAATGTTAGAATTCCCAAATGCTCCAATAATATTTTCAAACCTATAATAATCAATATAATTCCGCCCATAAGTTCTGCTTTATTTTGAAATTTATCTCCAAAGCGATTTCCAATTTTTACACCTATTAAAGATAAAATAAATGTTATTATTCCAATCATAGATACTGCTACATGTCATTAAATATTTAAATTAATTATTTTATATTTTCTAAATAAAAAATCTTTTTTCCATTTGTCTTTGCATATTCAATCTCTGCTTTTGTACTTTCTCCAATATATCCTCCAAAATTAATTACATAAATTTCATCAGACATATCTATTTTTTGTCTATGCATTTTATCTAACATTCTTTTAGTTTCTGAAGTTATATCTTCTTTCTTTATATTATTAAAAAAATTAGGTATAAGAACGATATTCCCTTCTAAAGTAAGTTTTTCTTGAACCTCTTCAAATTTATCTTTAAATTTAATTGAGCCACATAATGTTACTACATTGTATTTTCTGTTATCAATATCCATTTCTTCATCTCCTTCTACAAATTATTATTATCATATGATGAAAAGATATATGAATTTAATTTTTTATTATTGCTAATATTTTTATTTATAACTTAACAAAAAACATTCTCCAAATTAATATCATACTTATCTTCAATTAAAATATATTTATTTTTATATTTTTTACACATCTTTAGATTATAATTATTTTCTTTTACTAGCTCTTCTATATCAAAATCTTCTTTTATCTTTCTAAATTCAATAATATTTTCATACTTTATAATATCATCATAATTCTTTCTTATATAATCTTCTGTCATTATTAAACAAATATATTGTATTTCTTTTAAATATTCCTTATCAAAATCTTTTTTCCATTCATAAGGTATGTAACATCCTTCTATTATTATATTTTGCTTATTTTCTATATTAGTTTTTATTATTTCTTTTATTATTTTCCATAAATATTCTGTAAGTTTTTCATCATCTTCTACATTTAAATTAGTATTTTTACTTCTGATAAGTCCCATTTTTAAATGATCAATTGATAGATATGGATATTTATATTTTTCTAACAAATTCTGTGCTAAAAGCGTTTTTCCAGTATGTGATGTTCCAGCTATCAAAATTACCATTATAGGACCTCCTTTTATAAATTATAATTTACTTCCACAGTTTTCACCAATTTAATTTTTAAAATTAAAGACCTTCATTTTCAAGAAATTCTTTTAATTCCTTTTCATCTTTAAAAATTTTATCAAATATAAGATATAACGAATCTGTTACATCATATTCACCAATGGCATAGCATTTTTTTCCTAAACCATATGCAATTCCTGCTTCTATATGTGCTGATTTTCCTGCAGGAAGCACCAATAAGAAATTTTCTGAATCTTTTTCACCTTTTAAATCATGTTCAAATATTGTTCTAACACTAGGATTTTCTAAACCTAATGATTCAAAAGTATCTGCAAGATGATTATCATTAATATCTAAACCTGCTTCCTTATGAGAATCTTCATTTTTTAAGAAACAATAATGAGGAATGTTTAACTCCTCAAAAATATCACATATTTTCAAAATATTTTCTTTATTTCTTGTTCTTCCAGCAATAAAAAATTTATATTTTCCCATTTTCACTAACTCCTTTACAAATTATTTATAATAATACTTTATCATAATAATTAAAAATATTCTATATTTAATTGAAATAAATATAGAATATTTTTAATAAATTTTATAATATTACTTAAATTTTTCAATAAATGAATCTATTTTATCTATAAATTCGTCATTATTTTTTGTTTGAGTCATCAAAGAAATAACTTGCTCTGTAACATCAGATACAGGCATGCTATTCATAGCTTTTCTTAAAGCAAAGACTGTTTCTTTTTCTTTTGGAGTTAATAATAAATCTTCTCTTCTAGTTCCAGATTTATTGATGTCAATCGCTGGGAATATTCTTCTTTCTGATAATTTTCTATCAAGATGTACTTCCATATTACCTGTACCTTTAAATTCCTCAAATATTACATCATCCATTCTACTTCCAGTATCAACTAAAGCTGTTGCAAGTATTGTTAAACTTCCTCCAAACTCTATATTTCTAGCTGCTCCAAAGAATTTTTTAGGTTTATGTAATGCCGCAGGGTCTATACCTCCTGATAATGTTCTTCCTGAAGATGGAATTACAAGGTTATATGCACGTGTAAGTCTTGTGATACTATCTAATAATATAACAACATCTCTACCATGTTCTACTAATCTTTTTGCATGTTCTAATACCATCTCTGCAACTTTTACATGGTGCTCTGGTAATTCATCAAATGTCGAATGTATTACCTGTCCTTTTATTGACCTTTTCATATCTGTTACTTCTTCTGGTCGCTCATCTATTAATAATACTATCAATTCAACATCTGGATTATTTGTTACTATACTATTAGCAACTTTTTTTAATAATGTTGTTTTACCTACCTTTGGTTGTGCTACAATCATTCCTCTTTGACCTTTTCCAATAGGTGAGATTAAATCTATTATTCTCATTGCATATTCATTTGGTACAGTTTCTAATTTTAATTTTTCATTTGGAAATATAGGTATAAGTTCATCAAAACTTTTTCTTTTCATTGCTTTTTCTGGATGCTCATTATTTACTTCTCCAACAAATATTAAAGATGGGAATTTTTCTCCTTCACGATAACGTGAGATTCCTTTTACCATATCTCCAGTTTCTAGTCTAAATCTTCTTATTTGAACAACAGAAACATATACATCTTTTGGTGTAGACAAGAAATTTTCACCTCTTAAAAATCCATAACCATCTGGTAAAATATCTAATATTCCTTCTACTATTTCGTCACCTTCGTTTGTTAATTTATATTCTACTACTGGTTCTCCATTCTCATCATAATGAGTTTGTGATCTAACTTCATCTAAATCATTTTCACCTTTTGAATAATTTACAATATCATAATTATTAGTTTTGTATTCTGCATTATTAGTTCCTAAATTTTGAGAAATTTCTTGATTATTAATATAATCTTGACTTTCACTATTTTCATTTTTTAAAATTTCTGCTTCACTTTTAGATATTTGTGATAAAATATCTATTAACTCATCTTTTTTTAATTTTGAAACATTTTTTATATTATAATTTTTTGCCATTGATTTTAATTCTAAAAGTGTCATATCATTTAAATCAGACATAAATACCTCCTACTATTTAATATATATTTTATTTGTATTTCCTTGTTTGGAATTTGATTAAGAAATAAGTCATTGTATAAAAAACTATGTACTAAAAAATCAACAAACTCTTAAATATATATAAAACCTAAAAATTGATTAAACAAATTTATAGATATATTATAACATATTTATCTAAAAAAGTAACTATTTTACAATAAATTTTTTAAGTTTACAATAAATTTCACCTCTGGAATAAGTTAATTATCAATTATATTAAATTTATTGTTACTACAAAGCTCTATTAAAACAGTAAAATATTATATATTTTACCATCTATCCTTGATAATATTTTCAATTCATCTTATATTTTATAATAACAATAAAAAATCTACTTGAATAAAAAAAATCTGATTAATTACATTATTTGAAGAAAAAATAAATATCTATATAAATATTATATTTCGACATAAAATTAATTATAACAGAATTATATTATTAATTTAACGCAGGTCCTTTTTTATTTTAATTATACAGTGAAAAAAATAAATTCACAATCAAAATTGATAACTCATAAAATTATCTAAACAAAATAGCAAAAATAAAGGAATTTTTATAAATTCCTCTAATTTCTTCAAATCATACAAACAAGCTTTACATACCTGTATCCATATATACCTTTTCATTAGGTAAATACATATCTAATTTATCTCTTGCTGTATTTTCTATGAATTCATCTGAATTTATATCTGACTGCTTTTTAGCCAATTCTTCTTTATATTCTTTTTCTGCTTCAATTTGACTATTTAAATCTTCACTATTTTGTGCATATTGATTTAGAACTTTTTGCTGATTAAATAAAGTATATATAACATATATTAATGCTAAAAAAGCAATAATATTTCTAATTAGTTTTTTCTTGTTTTTCATCTGTAATCTCTCCAATAACTTAAAATATCAATTTGACTTATTTATAATTATATATTTCTACTTTTGTCTGAAAAATCCTTCTTTTTTCCAGAATTTTTTCGAAAAATTTGTTGAAAATTAGTAATTGATAATTTTTTTAAGTGTAATTTGAAATTTTTAAATAAATCTATTTTTTTTACTAATTTTAAAATCTGCTTAAATGGAAAAATCAATATGGAAAATATCTTTTTTACTAAGCTTTTTAATATATTTATAATTTTTACATTTGTTTTTATTATAATATTACTAAATAATATCATATATATAATTCCACCTATTATTACTGCTAAAAACATATATAAGCGAATTTCTCCATTGTTGAAGGTAAATATGGAATACAATAGTATAAAACCTGTTATAATCCAAAATAAAAAATCTTCTAAATATGTAATACCATCATAAGTTTTAAAGCTTTTTCTTAAAATTCTAAAAAAATCAAAGATTAAACCTATTATTATTCCATTTATTATAAAAATAAGAAATAATAAAGCTTGATTGGTTACCATATTAAAAGTTCCTCTCTATTTAAAAATTTTACTAATAAAGCCTCCATTTTTTGCGTGTTCATGCTCTTTGTCACTATAAGATAAAGAAGATATTTCGCCTTCAACTATGACTTCAGAAGTATCTATACTTAATTTATTTATTCTTAAATTTTCTCCTTTTACAGTTAATAACCCTAACTCTGTATCTACAATTACAATTTGATCATCAAAACTTAATACATCATTTACCCCAGAAATACTTAACTTATTCCTATTCTCTAATATTAAATTTTGTATAATACTTGTATTTGTGTTTTTTCTTTCATCTATAGTCATAAAAACTCCTCCTATACATATAAATTAATTTAAATGATTGCATTTGCCATTTTTTTCTTATTAATTTTTTCTCATTAATTAAAGATAACTATTTTGTGAATAAATATTATTAAATATATAATTTCTACCTAAACGAGATAAATCTTTTGTGAAAACCATATTAATTCTTTTGTTTTCAATATCTCTAATTAATCTATTAAATATATATTTTGTATTTTTAGATATTTACTAATTTATATATATTCGAAGGTTGTCTATTTTAGAACAAAAATTTTTTTTTAAAATTGATTCAGTATTTGAATAAGAAATTTAAGATTTAAAATTCAAAAAAGAGAAAAGATTTTTCTTAATTTTTCAAATTATAATATTTCTATAGAATTTAAATAAAAGGACTGTATTTGATATCCTTCTCCTAATACTCAATATTTCTCAAAAATCTAAATAAAAAGCTTTATGATATTCAAAAAAGAATTCCCCAAACATTCGTCAAATATTCAAATACAAACAATTCAAGCATTTCGACCAATTTGAGAAAATTTAAGTCAAAAAAGAACCCTCATGTTTATCCAATATCCTATTCAAATCCGAACAAAAATGAGTGTCCCCAATGTTCGTGAAGCATAAAAAAGGACCTCTTTGATGTTCGGAAATCCGAACAAAAAAGAGTGTCCCTAATGTTCCCTAATGTTCGCCAAAGTTTTAATTAATTACTTTTTCATGAATTTTATTTAAAATATTATCATCAACAATATTTTTTAGTAAAATAACAACCTTACTAGGTGTTACTTGAAATTCTAATAATTCTAGATGTTCATATTCTATAATTTTTAATATTTCACTTATCAATTTAGTGTTTCTGATAATTCCGTTTCCTACTATAGAGATTCTAGAAATGTCTTTTTTTACTACACTTTTTATGGTGTTTTCTTCTATTATATCTGAAATTACAGTTCCTGCTTTGTTGTTAAAAGTTGATTTTGTTATGATTGGTATTTTAAATTTTTCTCCAATTTCAACAGAACGATGATGTAATACCTTTGCTCCTTCATTTGATATTTCTTGCATTTCTTCATAAGATAATGCAGATAATTTTTTCGCACCTTCTATTTTATTTGGGTCTGCGGTATAGACTCCGTCAACGTCAGAAAATATATAACAGTTTTTTGCATTTAATGCTGCTGCAACTGCTACTGCTGAAGTGTCTGAACCTCCTCTTCCAAATGTGGTAATATCAAGATTTTCATTTATTCCTTGAAATCCAGCAATAATAACAATTTTACCTTGTTCTAATTCTTGATTAATTCTTTTGGTATCAATGGTTTCAATTGTTGCATTCTGATTTGTGTTATTAGTAATAATTCCTGCTTGCCAACCGTGTTAAAGAAATAGCTTTATATCCTAAACTATTAAGCAATATACTTAATTTTGCTGTAGACATCTGTTCGCCTGCACTAAGTAATACATCCATTTCTCTATTTTCTACATCATTTGTTAATTCTTTTGCTTCAGATATTAATTTATCTGTGGTTTTTCCTTGAGCAGATAAGATTACAACAATTCTATGTCCTTTATCATATAAAGGAATAATTTTATTGGCTACAATTTTCAATTTTTCATTATCAGCAACTGAACTTCCACCAAATTTTAAAACAATTGTATCCATTTTTTCTCCTTCTTTGCTTATAATATAAAAAATCATTTTTAATTAAAGATGACTCTATATATAGTATGAAATACTTTTTTAAGACGTTCCTTGAACTTTTATGTATCATATATAAGGAGAAAAATAGATACAATTATTTATTCACCTTTACCATTTAATTTACTAAATTTCTTCAAATAACTATCTATAAATTCATCTATGTCTCCATCCATAACTGCTTGAACATTTCCTACTTCATGATTAGTTCTATGGTCCTTAACCATTGTATATGGACAAAAAACATATGAACGAATTTGACTGCCCCAAGCAATGTCTTTTTGTTCTCCTTTTAAATCTTCTATTTTTTCTTTTTGTTCCTGCTCTTTTAAATTTAGTAATCGTGATTTTAACATTCTCATTGCAGTTTCACGATTTTGAATTTGAGAACGTTCTGATTGACATGCAACTACAATATTTGTTGGAATATGTGTTATTCTTACTGCAGAGGATGTTTTGTTTATGTGTTGCCCTCCTGCACCTGATGCTCTATATGTGTCTATTCTTAAATCATCTGGGTTTATATTTATTTCCACATCATCTGTAATCTCTGGTAGAACTTCTACAGAAGCAAAAGATGTATGCCTCCTTCCCCCACTATCAAAAGGTGAAATCCTAACTAATCTATGAACACCCATTTCGGATTTTAGGTATCCATATGCATTTTCTCTCACAACTTCAAAAGTTACGCTTTTTAAACCTGCTTCCTCACCTTCTAAATAGTCAAGTTCTTTTACTTCATAACTATTTTTTGTTGCCCATCTAGTATACATACGATATAACATTTCCGCCCAATCTTGTGATTCAGTACCACCAGCACCTGGATGTATTGTTATAATGGCATTATTAGAATCATATTTTCCAGAAAGTAATGATTGTAATTCTAGTTTTTCTACTTCTTTTTCTAGAGATTTAGTGTTTTTAATAATATCTCTTGCTACCTCTTCATCTTCTTCTAATTTCACTAATTCCGTTAATTCTAATAAATTATTTATTTCACTTTTAACTTTTTGAAAAGCCGTACACTTTCCTTTAATCTTCTTTATTTCCGAAAGAACTTCTGTTCTGTGTTCATTATCATCATTTTCCCAAAATTCTTGTTTTGAAGTTTCTTCTTCCAATTCTTTCAATTTTTTTTGAATATTATCTATGTCAAAGAGACTCACCTAATTCTTTTATATTATAGTTCATCTCGTTTAATAATCTAGTATTTTCTTCTAATTCTATCATAATATCACACTCCTTTTCATGATACAATTAAAAAATTTTAAGGGGATATACATCCCCTAGATTTGTTTCAATTTTGAAATTAAAACTTCAAGTTTACAACTTTAAGATAGATATCCTGAAGCTTTTCTACTTCATATCCAGTAATTAAAACTATAGTTGTATTAGTGCCTTCCGCCGGATTCTTTAAAGAGTACTCTTGAAAATCTGCATCATTATCACAAGAAATACTTAATAATTCTTGTAAAATTGATTTTAAATCTTCTTTCTTCTTACTCTTCAGAATCACTGTAACTTTCCGCTCATAAACATGAAGAGATGTTTCCTTCACATTCTGGGAATTTGTTTCTTTGCATTCCTGTTCTTTTACTGGTTTTTCTTTCATATAATTGAAACCTCCTATTTTTTATAGAGATATTTTATCATAAAACTCTACATATTTCAAATACTATATCTAAATTTTTCATATTTATATCTAAATTCTTATATTTATATCTAATTTTCTTATATCTAATTATTTTAAAAAAAATGGCTACATATATATTTTCTTGCAAATCCCATTGAGTTTAATCTTGTAAATTCCGCATATTCAATTCTAAATATATCTTAAAAATATAAGGTTTCTTATTGAAATTTAGTAATATCACTTATCTTTCCAGCAAAATATGGATTTTCTTTTCCATTTTCTATTAAAAATATGGCAAATTCGTCATCTAATGCAAATTCTCTAATTTCATCAGTAGCTATTATTGCATTCTTTCTAACCATCATCCCTGATTCACTCTTTACCTTTCCTCCGACTCTATCTAATTCAAATTGAATTGTCTGTATTGCTTTTTCTATTCTATATGAATCACCATTTGAAAAATAAAAAGATTTATTATAAAGCTCTGGAAACTCATTTTTTTCTTTAATTTTTATATTTGGTACTTTTAACAATTCTCCTTCAATCAAGTTTTTATATCCGTCATAATTACTTTCATTTTCTTTTATATTATTAAATATTTCATTAAAAGTATTTCCTTTAGGATTTTTACAAAGTATTACCTCATCTTCTTGTTTGGTTATTAACTTTATTGCAAAATCATTTTTAGAATTATAATATAATACTTCAACTTGATTTCTTAATTCTTCCGCTTCACTGTCACTTTTTATTCCGAAAAAACTTACATTATCATAGCTACCAAATTTTCCATTATCCAATTCTTCAAATTCTTTTTCAAATTGAAATTCTTTTTTTAACATTACATATAAGAAATAATCTTTAGGATTTTTTGTATTCCAATCAAAATCATCTAAAATATCACTTGTTTCATTAAATTTATCTTTTATTGCATTTTCAATTTCTTGTTTTAATTCTATTGAAGGTGTTCCTATTTTTTTATAATAATATTTTTCTGATAAATCATCTACAGTAAAAGTTTCTTTATTTAAATTTTCAACAACTTCTAATTGAGGCGAAAAGACTATATCTTGTTTGGCTAAATCATTTTTCAAATCATTCCATAAAAGTTGAAATGTACCACACCATATTGTATCATCTTGAATTTTATCTTCCAATGTTAATACTGTTGATAGTTCTTCTGTATTTTTATAATTATCAGTATCAATATCATTATTATCAGAATATCTTAAATATGTATATATAGCTATACTTGCTATAATTCCTATAATTAAAATTATACATATTAAAATTATTATCTTTTTCTTCATAATTAATCCCCCCCATTTTATATATTCTATTAGATTAATAATTTAATAATCAATTTGTAATAGTACATTCAATTGTTATTCCAAATGCAATATTTATAGTAATTTTGCCCTTCCTCATTTTTTAGCATAACAATTTATAAAATAAATTAAATAATAGTTAATTAAGCTTTTTTAAATGTATTGTTTTCGTTGCCACATTTTTTATAAAGGCTTCATCATCCTCCTAAAAAATAATATTTTTATTTCAAGAAATAGATATATATCATTATTTTTCTATCAAATCATATCTTTTAAATATTGTAATTATCATACTATAAACTAATTTCTTTCCTAATAATTCTCTAAACTTCGTTGCTTTTGATTTTCCTTCATTTCTTAACTCTTCTAATTCTTTTCCTAACTTGTCATATTCATTAAGAATATCTTCAAGAGCCTTTTCAAATCTCGCTAATCTATCCATTAAACTCCCCCATCTTTATTAAATCTTTTTTTATTACATAATAATATCATAAACAACTTTTATTATCAATAAAATTCAAATCCTTTACTATAATAAAATCCAAACTTCTTTACAAAAGAATATCATAAAACCAAATTTTTTTATAGTGGAAATAACTCAAAAAATTTTTTATACAAAAAATACTCTATATAATTATATAGAGTATTTTTAACATAAGGGGATATTTTCATGCTAACTGTCACAATCTGCAGTTAATCTCTTTTTACATTTCTATCTTCACAATTATTCGATATTCATTACTGTTTTAACATCATCTGGTAATTCATCCATTTGTACTTCTCTCCAATTTATAACTCCTCTCAATTGCATTACATCTAATTCTAAATAAGCTCCTTCTCTTAATTCCCTACTAGTTTTAAATTGAACTTCTTTTTCTTTTCCCTTTTTGTTATATGCAGTTAATGTATATTGATACCTCATATCATCTGTACTAGATACTTCTTCTATTTTAGTATTATCTATTTGAGTGTAATATTGGTCTTTATGTACTACTAAAAAGTAATATGCTCCAACTACTAAAACAATCATAATAATTACTGCAATAATTATCGGTAATTTTTCTTTAAAATTTTCCATTTAAAACTCCTCCTATTCCACTATCATTTTTATGTTTCCAGTAAAATCTATAATTTTAGACATATATCTTATTCCTCTTCTTTAATTATGTTCTTACTTCCAAAGTATGTTGCTAGGAAATATACTCCATAAACTACTCCAATAATTACTGCTGTTACTATAATTGAAGGTAATAATTCATCTGGAGATGCTAATACTTCTAACATTGACAATATAAATTTAATACCAAATATAGAATGTATCATAGCCAATAGTAAAGGCATCATAAAGAATATTAATATTTGTCTAAACAAAGCTTGGTTTATCATTTTTTCATCGCAACCAATTTTCCTTAATATTGCATACCTTTGCTTATTATCAGAACTTTCTGTAAGTTGTTTTAATGCTAAAATTGCTGAACTTGCAATTAAAAATACAACACCTAAATAAATCGCAATAAATATAATAATTGTAGTTAATCCCTTACTAGATTCTGTTATACTAATTTTAGAAATCCCATCAAGATTTATGCCCTTTTCTTTAATGTTTTCAAAAAATTCTGTATCACTACTACCAATTAGTATATTTTCTATTTCTTGTTTACCTTCTTCTGTTTCTGCATTATAATTTGCTACTAGAAGGTATTGTTCCATCCATTCATCTTTTAATTCAAAATTATCAGGTACTAATATAATTCCTGCATTTATTTCAGTTGTTGCCATAAATACAAAACCATCTTTACATCCATTATATTTTGAATGATATGTTTTTCCATTTATCTCTATATTTGAATTTGCTGTTTCTAGTGTTTGATTTCTTATATCTGACATTTGTTCGTAATTACAAAGTACAATGTATTCATCATCATTTAATGTATATTGTTCTTCACCATAAAGTTTTGCAATCTTATTATAGTCTGATACTCTTATTATAGATTCTGACATTTCATAAGCAAGCATTGGATACTGACTTTTTGTAGGTTCATAATAATCTCCTAAACTATATGCCAAAGTCCATTCTGGTATTGCATAGATAGAAATTTCTACAATATCCTTCAAATTATTCATATCATAACCATTTGTTTCAAGCGTGTAACTTACTGGCTTTCTCGAATCTTCTTTATGTTCTTCAGTATAATAAATTGTTTCTTTAGTATATGAATTTACATAGCTTTCTGGTAGATATGCTGGTTTATATAAATTTACATCTACTGGTGTAAATTCTTCTAATTGAGAATCTAATGCTGACTGTATTGATAAGCTACTAGATAATGCACTAATCGTCATAAATAACATCAAACAAATTATACTCATACTTGCAATATTTGTATTAATTTTATTATTAAGTTGTCTTAATACAAACATATTTGTTCCTTTTAAGTAAATATTTTTTCTAGTTTGTATAATTCTTAATATAAACCCTGATAAAGACCAGAATATTCCCACTGTGCCTACTATTCCCATCAAAATTGGTTTTAACAACTTATCACCCGTTCGTAATTCATGTACTCCACCTGTCACTAAATAGTATGCATATCCTAATAATATACTTGATGCTAAAAATATAAATATTGAAATTATAGGATTCTTCATTTTTACTTTTTCATTTTTTCTTACAGCTGTTAATAGATTAATTAGTTTATATCTTGAAATTGTTAATGTATTAAATATAATAACTGCTAGATACATTACTGTAAAATATATACAAGTTTTTATACAAGCATCTTTTGAAAATACAAAAGTAAATTCACTCATATCCGCTTCGAATAATTTGGCAACTAATACAGACATAAACTGTGATGCAAATACACCCATAAAAATACCTACAACTAAAGATAAAATACCTACTAATATTGTTTCTATTAATATGATACTAGATATTTGCCTTCTTCCCATACCTAATGTCATATATATACCAAATTCTCTTTTTCTTCTATTTATTAAAAAGTTATTTGCATATACAATTAAAAATCCAAGCACAATTGCAATAAAAACCGAAATCATTCCAATCATTTGTACCATTAATTGTATCATTTCTCTCGTTGATTCTGATACTTCAAGCATAGCTTGTTGAGTATCTAAAGAGTTAAACATATAAAAGATTGCCACACCTAATACTAATGTTAAAAAATATATCGCATAATCTTTAAAACTCTTTTTCATATTCCTTATTGATAACTTAAATAACATCGTTCAAATCACCTCCAAGAAGTGTTTGAACTTCTATAATCTTTTCAAAGAATTGTTTTCTTGTATCTTCGCCTTTTATAAGTTCATTGAATATCTTACCATCTTTTATAAATATAATTCTTTCAGCATAACTTGCTGTAAAAGCATCATGTGTAACCATCAAAATTGTTGCTCCAAGATTTTTATTTAAATGCTCAAATGATTCTAATAATTGTCTAGCTGATTTACTATCTAATGCTCCAGTTGGCTCATCTGCCAATACCATTTTAGGATTTGTAATAATAGCTCTTGCAGATGCTACCCTTTGCTTCTGTCCTCCTGATATTTGATATGGATATTTATTTAATATATCAGAAATATTAAGTTTTTCTGCTATCTCCTTCACCTTTTTATCTATTTCATGAGAATTTACTTTTTGAATTGTTAATGCTAATGCAATATTTTCATAAGCAGTTAATGTATCAAGTAAGTTAAAATCTTGAAATATAAACCCTAATTCTTCTCTCCTAAATTTATTTAGATTATTTCCTTTTAACTTTGTTATATCTTGATTATTTATAAGAATTTTTCCTGCTGTTACCCTATCTATTGTTGAAATACAATTTAATAAAGTTGTCTTTCCCGAACCAGATGCTCCCATTATACCTACAAATTCTCCTTCTTCAACATTAAAACTAATACTATCAATTGCCTTTGTTAAATTTGATTTATTTCCATAGTATTTTTCAATGTTTTTCACCTCTAATACATTACTCATTATAAAATCTCCTTTCCTGTATTCTAACTATATTATAAAGCATCCAATACTCACTTGCCATTTTTTTATCTTACATTTGACTTACATTTCTGTAAGATAAAAAATAGCCCATATTTCAGAGCTATTTTAAATTTATATAACTACTTTTTGGAAAAATTATTCTTACTTCAGTTCCCTTATCTTTTTCAGAATTTAATTCTATTCCTAATCCTAATTTATCACATAATTTCTTACATAAATATAATCCTATACCTGTTGATTTTTGACCTATAATTCTTCCATTTTCGCCTGTAAACCCTCTTTCAAATACTCTTGTAATTTCTCCTTTTTTTATTCCTATTCCATTATCTTTTATGTATAAAATAACCTTATCATTTTTTTCTTTTGATAAAATCTCTATTTTTCTATCGTCATTTTTAGAGTATTTTATTGCATTTTGTATGATTTGATTTATTATAAATATTGCCCACTTACTATCTGTATAAACTTCTTCTGGCTTTAAATCTTTAAGTTCTAATGTTACTTTCTTATTTCGTAAAGTTGTCTTATTCTTTAATATGGCATTATTTACAATTTCTTTCAGATTTGCTTTATTTATAATATAATCCTTTTCTACTGCATTACTTCTAGCATAATATAAAGCTTGTTCTGTATAATTTTCTACTTTATCTAATTCTTCATCAATACTTTTAGTTACCTCGTTTTTATTATTCTCAATAATTAACTTACTAGCTGCAATAGGTATTTTTACTTCATGAATCCATAATTCTATATATTCTTTATAATCTTCTTGTATATTTTTATAATAATTCACATTTTCTAGCATAGATTTACCAGTATCTTGTAAAATCTCTTTTAAAATCTTTCCTTCAATAAAATTCGGTGTTTTTATTATTTCTGAAATTAAATATTTTTCTTTTAGATCATCCATATTCTTCATTAATTGATTATAAAAATCCTTTTTCCTTTTATACTCAATTAAAATTGCTAAAACCATCATAAAAATCACTATAATAAAAACATATATTCTTATTAATATACTAATATTGTAAACAAGTAATAATATTTCTACACTAATTAATGCTAGTATAATTCCTAAAATTAATATCAATTTTTCTTTTATAAAATCTCTAAATTTCATTTCAATAAATACCCTTGTCCTCTCCTAGTTTCAATTTTATCAGCAAATCCAATTTCTTCAAGTTTTGTCCTTAACCTCTTAATATTTACACTTAATGTATTATCATCAATAAATTCTTCGCTTTCCCATAAGTAATCCATTATCTCATCTCTTGACACTACTTTCCCTTTGTTTATACTTAAATAATATAAAATGTTATACTCATTTTTAGTTAATTCTATTTTTTTATTATTTCCTTCTATAACTCTTTCTGCAATATTTAGAACAAATCCATTACAATCAATTTTTTCAAAATTCGTTCCAGAGATTTTATTTCTTCTTAATAGTCCATTTATTTTAGCAAGTAAAATTTGTATATTATATGGTTTTGTTACATACTGGTCTGCTCCACCATATAAACTCATTAATTCGTCTATTTCATTATCTCTACTGGTTACCATTATAATTGGTACATCAGATGTTTTTCGTACTTCTTTACACACAAATTCTCCATCATTATATGGTAAATTAATATCTAATAATACTAAATCTGCATTTTCTTTTAATATATCTTGTATTGTATTATTGAAATTTTCTAAACTTTTTGCTATAAATCCATTCTTATTTAAAAAAGTTTCTAACTCTTTTCTTATTTTTTTATCATCTTCAACTATTAAAATTTTTTGCATTATATGACCTCCAGGTTAATTATATCATATTTTTTAAATTTTAAAATTACATTTTTGTAAGATAAGTAAAAATATTATTTTTTATAACGATAAATGTTTCTAAAAAACAAAAAACTTCTTCAAAAACTTTTTTGAAGAAAGATTTGTAAATGAATTTTTCACAAAAGAAATTAGAGTTACTATTTCTAGTAACTCTTAAAAGTAAGATGTTCTTCCAAAAAATTATCCTTTACTATTTTAAATAAAGCCGATAATGTTTCCATAACCATTTTTTTATTTTCACTATCAACCTGTTTATAAGAGTTTAAAATTATTTTGGCATTTGAAAACCAATGATTTTTTAGTTCTGATAGTGTATCTACTTTTGTTGTATTTATAACTTGAAATATAATATCTATTACCTGCTCTCTTGTATTCATATCTATCTGTTCAAGCCAATATTTAATAGATTTATCTATAAACTTGCTTCCATCAGTAACCTCTTTTAGAGACACAAATTCTTTACCTAATAATTGCCAACTATATAAATCATGTTGCATAATACCCTTTTGTATGCTTTTTACTACTGTATATTTATCTGCATAATTTAGTAATCTTCCAAATACAGAATCTTGTGGTATATATGTTTCAACTTTTTTTATCATCTCTTTATATTCTTTAGTTTTAATTATTTCATCATTAAAACCTGGTCCATCATTATTATAAATATTAATTATTCTGCTTTTAATATTTTCATTTGCAAATGTTGTGGCATATACTGCAAGATTTCCACCTTTTGAATGTCCCCCAACTCTTATTTTATTTGGATACTCTTTTGCTATTTGTTCTAAATACTTTACTGAATCTATTTGTGATGGAATATGAATTTTAAATGTCATATTTAAATCTTCTTTCCATCCTACTACTGTATCGTCTGTTCCTCTATATGATATATATATTGTATCATCTGGCATTATGATAGTTATAGCTGAAAATTGTTTTTCTTGTTCCACATTTATTTTATTTACATATCTAGTTGCTTTCATCTCTCCAAATCTTTTAGACGCTCCCATTACAGGAAATAAACTTAAATCATCTTCCCATAATATTGGCATTTTACTTTTATCTTTTTTATTAAATCTTTCACTTAATTCTCTAATTGTCACAACCTCATTTTCTTTTATAATTTCATCAAATGGAAAATATGAGAATCTTGATAAAATTAGATTGTCTATTTTATTAAATTCATCTTTTGATATGCTTAAATCTCCTCTCCATTGTATATAATCAAATATATTTGCCATAAAATTTCTCCTATTCCTTTATTCTTTAGAAAACTTTACTTTAAGTATTCCAATTTTTTGGTTCAGTATATTTCAATTATCCATCTTTCGTTTTGTAATTTATATAAAACTTTCTTCAAACTTTTTTAAATACTAAAATAGCTTTTGCTGTTCCAGTAATTGACATAGTTATCAACTCATAACCTTCTTGTAACATTTCATTTGCCTTTTCTTCTACTTTTTGTGCCATATCATCTGCTTTTGGTGAATACTCTATAACAATAAATTACAATATTTCTCCAACTTGTTTCAAACTCTCTATTAAATCTTCATATTTAATTTCTTTTGCAATATTATTGATTATTGCTTTTAAACTCATTACATTTCCTTTCATCCAAGTACCTCCATATATTGAGCTAATATTTTTTCTATTTTAAAATTCTTCGCATATTCTGATAATAGAATAAGATTTTTATCTTTTCTTTTCATGTATTCGTTTAGTGCTGTATTAAAAACTTGCAAGTCTATTTTATTTCTGTCCCTAATGATATCACAGATGGTTCTTTCAACATTATAAATTTTTCATTTTACTTAATCCCTGTATTTTTGTAGCACATACCCACCCTAAAAATACAATTTCATCATTCTTTTTCAATTTTAATCTTGCCTCTTTTAAATCATAAGCTGGAATTTTTAAAGAATCTCCTAACATTTCAGCATATTGTTTTGTATGCCCTGTACTACTTTTATATACGATTGCTTTAATCATATTTACCTCCAAACCTTAAAATTTAACCACTACTTATTCCTAATTTATATCATAAATAAGAATAATTATTTTTGCAAATTCAACTCAAATCTTTCAATAAAGCCTATCCACTTATCAAATAGTTTCTATACTCTTAACTTAAAAGTTTTTGGTGCATATTTATATGCCAAAAATAATGAAATTAAGCAATATGCTATACAGAAAACTATTGTTGCTATACCAAAAGAAAATATTGGTAATCTAATTTGTATCATATACCAACATACTATATAAGTTAAACCTTGAACCACTTTATATGTACTACTTTTCATTTCTGTACTTACATTATAAGGTTGTAATAAATAATACATTACCAAATAATGAACTGAAAAGAATATACTCATTGAAATTATTGATACAAATAATATTAAATAATTTAACGAATTATCTGTTCCTCCAGATAAATATAATAATAATGCTAAACCTAAACCTATTAGTGTTGCAGGTAATAAATTAATTGTTATTAGTGTTTTTAATCTTTCTTTAAATATTCCCAAAATAACTTTTGGTGTTCTATATATTCTATATGTTAGCATACTATGGTCACAATTCATAAACATTGCCTGTGTAACTGATGAACTTCTATTTATGCAATACATTATAAATACAAAGTATGGTAAATAAACCATCAATATTTCATTTGTTTTACTTTTAAAATTATCATTTACACTTATTCCAATAATCATAGCAATAAATATTACTAATATTACAACTGACTGTTTTTTTACAGCTGTTGTCAAAATTTTTCTATGTCTTTTTACAAATAGATCATGAAAATATGCAAATCCTGATTTATTACTTGTATAAGTTTTATCTAACTCTATTTGTTTTAAACTAGTATCCTTCAATGCTTGTGTACCAGCATTTCTTTCTTGCATGTATACATTTGATTCAGTTAATATTTGTTTATACATCTTTCTATAATCTTTGAAGTTATGAATTTTTACTAAACTGTAAATTCCAAGTATGATGGAAATGATAAATACTAATAATAAAATAGTTTGATTTATTGTAATATTAATTGCTGGCAAACCATAAGCAAGTAACAAACAAACCGCTACAAATCCCCAAACAAATTTAGTTGGTATATTTTCATTTGATGCTTTATTTGTTTTCTTAAAATGATATATGCAATAATTCATTACGATTAATTTTATTGCTACCACAAAAAACGGTAATACTATTTGAATCCATAATGGAACACCTGCTATCATTCCAAAAAGTATTGTAAATGGTAGAAATCCAATGATTAATTTTATCAATTGATAATAATAATTAGAAAGTCCATATTTCCTTTCATCTATATTCATTAGAATGATTGCATAATATTTATCTTTGGTTGGATTTAACATATATGTATTTAACACTCCTCCTGCAAGTGTTAGAAACATAAATAAATGTATGAATGTATCTGACACATTACTATTATACCAAGATAATGGCACAAATATCATTGCTAGAATATATATAATTTTTCCTATAAAAATATTAATTATTTCCAACAAAATACTAATGATATTTGCAAATATTTTTAACCCTCTATTTTTATATAAGCTATTTGGCAATATTCTTTTTATTAATAGTAATTGTTTTAAAGAATAAATAATACTATTTGTTCTATATGTATTTTGTAATTTAAAGGAAGTTATAAAAGTTTCTATCATCTTTCTATTCCTCCTTTAATGCTTCTATTATTTTATTTTTGAATTGTTCATTATTCAAATTGTTTTTATCAACTTCTTCTAGAACGCCTTTATTTAAGATAACTATTTCATCACATAAATCCAATGCTAATTCCATAATATGAGTTGAAAATATAATAATATGATTTTGTTTTATTTCTCGTAACATTTGTTTCATTTCTTCTGAAACTACTACATCAAATGAAGTTAATGGTTCATCTAAAAGCAATACATTAGGATTTGCGATAATATTAACTAACATTTGCATTTTATTTTTCATACCATGTGAATAATCTTTTAATAATCTATCTCTATCTTCTTCTTCAATTTTCATAAAATCAAAATATTCATCTATTGTTTTCAAATCTTTAATTCTTTTTTGGTTGATGTCTATAAAAAATTTTAGAAATTCTCTTGCTGTTAAAAACTCTGGAACATTTGGTGTTGATAAAACATATCCTATATCTTCTGCTTCCATCTTTCTTTTATTATTATTATCTTCAATATAAAATTCTCCCTCATTTATATCTATATCTTCATTTAAGCAATTAAAAAATGTGGTCTTCCCTGCCCCATTTCTTCCTAATAATCCGTATATTTTACCTTTTTCAAATTCAAAATTAATATCTTTTAATACTTCTTTTTTCTCAAAACTTTTCTTTAAATTTCTTACAACTAGCTTCATATCAAACTTCTCCTTTTATGTTATATTTTAATTTTATTTTTCAATTTCATTATATATCCTATAATTTTAAATTCTATAATATTACTTTGATTAATAGACTTATCTAAATATCTTATTATATTTTCTCCTTTCTTCAAAATAAAACTCATCACAAAAATAATACTATAAAAAATACAAATAATCTACAATTTATATAAAAATTTTTAATACTTTTTAAACTTTAAATTTTATATTTTAAATCAATATTTCTATTCAAAATCACTCATAAAATAAATATCTCTTCTTAAAAAGAGAAAGTATTGCAGAAATAACTACAATACTTTCCAGAGAGCCTCTCTTTCTTTTTACTGTCCACTTTTAAGGTAATAGTTCAACTGTATCCCTCTCTAAATCACACAAATCTTAAATTAATGTTCTTATTTATAATTGCCATTTAACTTGTTTCAAACAATCCTTGCTCCAAATGGAGCTAAAGATAATTTAGCAATTTTGAAAAATTGTAATCCAAATGGTATTCCTACTATAGTTATGCACCATAAACAGGCAAAAAGCAAATTCTCCAAAGCCATTGGAATACCAAAAAAGATAATCCATATCACATTTGCGAGTAATGATGGAACTCCACCACCATATTCAATCTCTTTTCCAAATGGAGCAAATGACATTGATGCAAACTTAAAACATTGTTTTCCATAAGGTATTCCAACAATAGTTATACACCAAATCACTCCAGATAATATCCAAGAAAGTCCACTAAAAAAACCTCCAAAGATAAACCATAAAATATTTCCTAACAAGCTCATAATCATTCTTCCTTTCAAAAACATTAATTAATTTTTGTATGATTTTTACATAGTTATTTAACTTCTGAATCTATTATAACATATTTATTCAATTCATACATTATTTAATATAAAAAATATTATAAAGCAGAAGCTCTGTGGAAAATACCACAGAGCTTTTGCTTTAATTGATTTTGATTTTTGAAACAATACCTACTAATTCTTCATTAGGTGAATTATAATATTCAATTGAAACATTACTTCCAACTGACATTTGCACCTGCCTACTATTATTAGTAATTGGCGAAATATATAGATTTTCATCACCATCTAAAATAAAGAAGAATTGAGTCGTACCATCTTGTGTAGCCTGATACAATTGTGTTATAGTTCCAGTAGTAGTAAAGATTTCAGCTTCTATTTCTTCTGGTGTTTCTGATGTCAAATCATCTGGAGTTAACGCTTCTTCACCAAAAACCTTCTCTCTATATTCAATAAGAGCATCTTCCAATGTTTCTCCAGAAGCTGATATAGTGTAATTTTCAACATTAATCATAACATAAGCCTTATTTATTTTAGACTTATCTTTCAATGATATGATATATGTTGGCACTCCATCAACATTTACCATTAATGGATAACTAGACTTATAACCATAATTCTGGTATAAGCTTTCTGCTTGTAATTGAGCCGTACTTTCTTCAGCACCTGCACATTCATAATAAGTTATTTTTCCAGTTCTAGAGTTTGCTAAAATAAAACCTAGCGCTGATTCATCATTACTAGCCGAAACTACACAAGTAAAAAACTGTACACCATCTTCTGTTAAGATTGAATTATAACCAACAAATTTATTTTCATCTTCTTGGTCATCTTCATTTACATTTTCACCTTCATAACTATATGAAAGCTTCTTGACATTAGTTTTTGAAAATAAAGAATTAAAAAAGCCATCTTTATACTGGTAATAATTTTCTGCTAAATTCATTAAATAATCTAACGAATATGCATGGTCTACCCATTCTGGTAAATCTTCAGGTAAATATTCTTCACATTCGCCTGAATTGGCATTTACTATAACAAAAGATTCTACTTTTTGACCTCCAAAGAGTCCGATTGTAGGTTTTAATACTGGTGCAATATAATAAGGTTCTCCTGAATCATCAATATCAAATTGAAATTTGTCAAATATATAACTAGGATATTTACTTCTCAAATGTCTATTTAAGTCTTGTGAAAAAATATCACTAGGTGCATATTTGATTTCATTCTCTAAATCTACTAATTGACTTTCTTGAGTTTCAGAATCAACAAGCACATAACCAGGTATACTCTCATTATTCATAGCCTTAACAAAAGAAGAATATTCTAATGGAGATAATCTATATTGTTTTCCATTATAGCTAATAAGATTATATTCATCATTAACTTCAAATTGAGAAACCTTCTTTATTTGGCTCAATGATCTATTTCCTAATTTTTGTGCAGTTTCAACATCAAGAAGCGGAAAATTTTTGGCTTCTTCAACCGTTGAAATACTCTGAATATCTTCTTGGAAATTACCCTCTTCTACATCAATTAGATTAGAATATCTAGCAGCATTAAAGATTTTTGATGATGCAAAAGTTAGAATAACTATAATTATTACCATAGCAATAGCTATAATTCTCAAAATTTTAGTAATAATTGTAGTAGCACCATAACCTGCAATAGTATCTACAATTGAAAAAGTCATTGGAGCAACAACACATACAAATACCCAGTACCACCAAAAACTTACTGACCGAATGTTCCATGGTGGTAAATGTAGCCAATTTAAAAAAAGAGCTATAATAATCGTTAAAATTATTGCTACAATCCGAGGTCCTACACCTTTTGTTTTTTGTTTCATAAAATCCTCCTTCTAGGCATTGCCTTAAAAAATAAAAATTATTTGTTACAAGTAATATTATATCACATATTAACATAATTTACAATATTTGCATTTTTAATAAAAAAACATAATAGATATTTAACTTATACCTACTATGCTTGCATTAATCTTATTAATATTAAAACAATAAATAAAACAATTTTCTTTTTCATAATTTACCTTCCTTATTTTTTAAGAGGAATTATTCTATAAAATGTATTATAGAATAATTCCTTTCTAGTTAAAAGGGGATGTTTGTGCTAATTGCTTGTACTACAATTAGCACTGCATTTTATATTTAACATTATAATTATAATAGTCGGTAGTAACTGTCGGTCAAGTATTTTTTTTATTTTTTTATTAAATTTTTTTATAATACCATTCATTTTCCATCCATTAACATAGTTAATCAATAATATATTATTTCCCAAATATATTAAAAATTAAGAGAATGCTCAAGAAGATATTAATATTCTTGAGCATTCTCTATAATCTTTATCCTCTACGAATAACATAGAGTTTTCCATCTGTTACTACAGTAAAACCATTTCGGTCCACCTTACAAATCCTAGAAGCGGAAGTCATAAATTTATGACATTCCATCTTCTTACATTTAAACTGGTCTTTTACACTTATTATCCACAAACATCCATCATTTGGGATATAAATATTTCCTTTTACATACCGAATATTCTTTACTAATACTTCGATTTCATCATTTAGCTTAAACTTGTCAAAGGTGCCATCTTGTTTAATTATAACAACATATCCTTCTTCATTAATTACAAGCCATGTTTTACTAAAATCATCGTAAATAACATTGTATTTAGTATTACTATGCTTACAATCAATATCGCAGAATTTCTCACTGTTACAATATATAACATCTTTATACTTAGAAGATGGCTGAACTATAACAAATTTTCTACTAAATGCTACACCAAAGTATTTCGGAGCCAGTGATTTATCAGTATATTTAAACCGATTTTCTTCTAATTCACCTCCACTGTTCACAGAAACTTGAGAGATAATAGGCTTGTTTTTATGGATATCTACATAAAATATAGAATTTCCATTCACAATTGCATTATTAGTACCTTTTAAAAGTATAAATTGAATACAATGATCTTTTTTCAAGTCAATTATAAACAAAATTCTCCAATAAATTACAAAAGCAAAATTTTCATCTTCTGTAATTACTACATCCTGAATTGATTCTGGTTCATTAAAAAAGCATGAATCTTTAAGGATATATTGGTGATTACTTGTTAAAACAATAGCATACTTTTTCTCTATACAAAGTGCAACGTTTGAGTTTATAGCATATGTTTCATCTTCAACACTAAAAGGATTAAAACTCAATGTTATAAACTTTGGATTAATTCTGACCCATTTTTCATCAGATACTTGAGCATCTCCTTCACCTTTATATATACAATTATATTGATTAATAAGATATGGAACAATACTAACCCTAAGTTCTTTTTCAAAAATAGAATAAAAGGTATTTTTAAGTTCCTCACTCATCCAATCCCATGGTTCCGCAATTTTAGGAATATCAATTCCATGATTACCAAGAAGAGAAATTCTTTTTTCCATTTTTTCCGGAATCTCCAATGCTCTCCCATCTTCCATATAAATCCCATTAAAAGGATGTGTATATGTCAAATAATAGAAAGCTTGAACCGCAAATGAATACCAATCATCTTTCTCTGTAATCATACTCTTCTTTTTAGAAACTGGGTCAATATAAGTATCTGTACAAAATTCTGGCGAAAACTCATCTACTCCCATTCCATCAAAATCTAAAAAGTAAACTGTTTTTGATTTGTTAAAAAGGATATTTCTACCATTTAAATCGCCAATAAAAATATTCTCCTTATGCAATCCTTCGATGCCTTTTCCTACTGTTATGAGTATATCAAAAACATCTCTTTTAGAAAAGCCCTGTTCTTTTACAAACTGCTTATCTTTTAAAACAGATAAAGGAAATCCACCGACTCTTTTCATCACATAACCATACATTTGATTATTATCTACCAAGATTACTTTTGGAATAATGTACTGATATTGAGCAGAATTACCAGTATTTTTTAATGTTTCAGCTTTCTTCATAATCCGAGCTATAATCATGCTCTTCAAACTGTAATTAATATTACCGTTTTCTTTAAATACCTTTGCCACATCACCATTCCCATATTCATAAATATCAGCTTCACCACCGTCACCAATTTTTTTACGAGAAGTAATGTCTTTTTTGCTTATCTCCATAATCTTCAAATTTTTTACATCAACCTCTTCTGAACATTTGGGACAGAATAGATATTCTTTATCATAATATAACTGATGTGTAGCACAGTATTTTGTCATCCTTTCAGCCTTTTCTTCAAGTGTCTTCAAAAGAATTGAATCAATATTACTCATATCACCTTCAGAATCCTCCTGAATATCATCTAGAAGTTGTTTAAATTTACTATCTAACATAAGAGTTTTATCTGATTTTATAACATCAAATACATATGCACAAGTCCAATTTATAACATCAGATTTATTCCCTTCTGTATCAATAAATTCAATATTTAATATTTGTACTTGTTTTTTACAACTTCTATTTAAAAAAACTGTGCCATAAGGATTTTGAGCAAAAAAGATATCTTTTTCTAGTAATGATTTAATTTGTTTCAAGAGTCTAATTAAAGCTTTTAACCTAGGTAAATTTTTCATTTTCTCTAGGTCTTTTAAGTCAACACACAAGTCATCTGATTCATCAGCAAAGCTCACATGTTTATATAAGTAGCCAACAAACTTCTCATCGTTATCATATGCTTTCTTTACTGGTATAAAACAATCCTGTCCATATTCAAATAAGTCATAATTAGGACTTAAACTTATTTTTATTAGTTTATCCACTCTTTCTTCCATATCAATCATATTAACTGATTCTGGTTTATAAAATTTAAGGTTATAGTCAGGACTTATTTCATAATGTCTAGCAATATCATCCTCAAAGATTAAAATATCCTTCTTTATGGATTTACGAGCCAAATAATATACTGTTTCTGAACAGATATGACAAGCTTTACCAGCATAGTAAATACCATGTTTCAGGCAATAATGATTGAGAGAATCTGCAAGTTCAATAAAGTATTCTGAAAGAGACATACCTGGAAATCCGATACTATCTTTAAAGTAATTATGAAGTGAAAATAAATCCAAATTTAGCCCAACAAACGCATTTGAATTATATTCATTATCTAAAAGGATATTAATTTCTTTCTTCAATAATTCTCTTTTAGAAGAACAATAAGTGCGCTTCAATTCAAAATCATCAGCTAACACATCAATGTAGAATACAAAATCACTATCCATCCGAACATACTCTTCAGGAAAAATATATTCAGAGAAATTAGCATAATAGTATCCAAACACATACATTAACTCTTTATTGTTAAGTATTAATTGGTCCTCTAAAGTCAGTATCTCACCTTTAACAGGAGTTGTTATATAACCTATAAAACTATAAACTCCACTATCATCATATTCCTCGGAATAGATAATTTCAGAAACCTCTACAAACTTCAGATGTTCACTCTCAATATTTCCTATTAATCTATTTATCATTTCACATATATGCACATGCTTATTCTTAAAGTCTTTGATTGATTTAGGATGAGAAAACATCACAATATTTCGTCCATCTGGCAACTCTTTCTTCATATGAGCTTCAAGTTTTATTCCATATTTTTGTTCTACTTCATAGTAAAAATGAAATGGAATTGTAAATGGATTGTATGCAAATCGCCCATCATAAAACAATAAAGCAGTATAATCAAATTCTCTATAACTAGAATTGAATAATTGCAATTCATCAAATACTCGCTTAAAATTTGTATCCTCCTCAAAATAGAACTTTACAAGCTCATTCGCAAGCATTGGACTCAAATATCTAATCTCACGCTTTTCTAGTAATTCATTTCTATCATTTACTTTTCCATAGAGCTTATTAATAAATTTTTTATACATTCTACAAAAAATTTCTGCAAGCTGATTTAAAATTTCATCTTCACTCATTCCAAAGAAATAGAATAACTTGTCAAAAGATTTAAACTTGAAATCATAAAGAAATCCTGAAACAGTAATAATTTTATCGAGTTCCACTTTAGATAAATTGTTATCAAAATCTCTCATTTTCTTTGTTCTTAATACAAAAGATATCAGTTTTTCTATAAACTTAAATATCATTTTTTGGTGAAAGATTTCTACATCTAAAATGGGCATACGACTAGAGTCAAAACTTGTTTCATATCCAATAACCTCACCATCAAGATTAATAACTCTTAAATTATCTGTATCATCACATAGAAAACATATACTCCCATCATAATAATCAGAAAGTATAAATTTTTTAAAATTCTCTGGCATCTTCTTGAATATCTTTATGTTACCATAAATCGCATATTCATCATTTTCTTCATCTGGATTCCAATTCTTACATTCTGCATCCTTGACACATAAATCGTACTTATAAAGTTTGCCTGAATTATAAGTAAGAACCTCATATATATCTTCTGGAACTTCACCTGTCGAATAATATTTATAACACATCTGTATAATCTCAATAGAATATGGCATTTCATGCATGTCAAAATATCTTTGACTGTCAAGCTCAAAATAAAATTCTTCAAAATCATTTTTTCCAGATAAATAATAATGACAATATCTAATCAAGATTCCAAGTGTCTTACTTTCAGCTTTAGAATCAGTAGTAAGAAATGAAAGAATTTCTGAAATAGAATAACTCTGTTTAAACTCAAACTTTGATTCATCTAAAAAATAACCGTGTTTATTCATTTCGCTGACAAAGAGAATTACTTTTTCTAGTTTTTCCATTATCGCAAATTCTTGCACATCAAACTCATCTGGAACGGATATAGAAAAACAAGTAATAACCCCATCCACAGCTAAATAATTAACAAAACTAAAAGACATGTTTTTAATTTCTAGCACTGTATTAGAATCACTTAAAGAAGAAACAATATCATAAATTTTTTCTCCAAGTATTCTGTTTTCCTGTATAACAACTAGTTTTTTATTGGCATAATATATTTCTTCTCCATCGTGAGAAAACATTAATTTATAATGTTTTTTTACCCAATAATAATAAAGTGATGAATATAATTTATTAAGCATATAATTATACCTCTTCCATATCCTGGGGAACTATCAGTTCCCCAGGGTGTTAAATTTCTAGTTACAATCTTGAATATGAATCAATTAAATTTCATCAATCCAATCATCATCTTCAAGAGCCTGTTTTGTAGTATTCGAGTAATTTGCTGAACTTTCTTTATCAGTTGCATGGCTAAAGAAATCTGCTCCGAGAGCTTTCATGCTTTGTGACTGCTCTTTACAAGATTTTGAGAGTTCTTCTACCATGAAGTCAACTAATGAATTACGGTCATTTACATCCCTTGTAGACTGAAATCCCATAATCTTACCAAATTCTGAAGAAATTGCTGCTCCAAATGCTATAAATACAGTCGTAATTCCTGCATAATTCAATTCCTCAATTGCCTCTTTAGCTTTGCTTGGTTCTACAGGATCATCACAAGGCTCACCATCAGAGAAAAGGATAAACGTAGCTCTTGGAATAACGCCTGTTCTCCTAGATACCTCTTCGATATAAGTTTTGAGTTGTTCAGCACCTTGCACAATGGAATAACACAATGCTGTTCTTCCTCCAGTAGAATAACTAGTTGACATCTTTCTCACCTTTACAAATGGTTTTGGATAATAATGTGAATCAAAACTTGATGCAGATACAACAATCGAATTTGCCTCATGAAAATTCTCAAAATCTTTTTTGTAAGCTTCAAGTCCTTTCCGAACATTAAAAGTATCATCTTCCATCGATCCAGAACTATCCAATACCATCAAAAACACATTAATACTATCTGACGAAAAATCATACTCATTTGCAAGTGACAGAAAATCAAATTCTTTTGACATAATTTTTTCCTCCATTTAACTAAATAGCTGTTACTGTTTTTAAACTCTTCATTACTGCAGTTAATCCGCTGAAATAAATTTCATTCATAAATATCTTATTATCGACATTTTTGAAATCAATTTTAAGATAATCCAGCTCTTCAACCAACTTTTCTTCATACTCCTCTAAAGTAAAAACATAAATATATTCACTATTTGAAGAGTATAAAACCTGTTCTTTTTTTCGTTCCAAAGCACTACTACTATATGGATACTTCTCTAAATATTTTTTTAAATCATCAATCAATTCATTGGGAACTCCTTTAACAATATCTAAAACATCAAATAACAAAAGCAGAAAATAAATTTCCTTATAAGTTACATCGTCAGAAATATTTTTGAGAAGTTTTAAAACCAATGTAATTCTTTGATCTTGAGTTTTAGAAAAAATACTTATTAAAGTCAAATACGTATTAGTTTTTGGCGAAACTAGAACATCTTTTTCAGTTACGTGAATATTCATTCTAGAAATAAGCTTAATTTTAATCTTGTCTTTCTCGATACTACTCTCCTTTAGTAAACTGAATAACTTTGATTCAAAATCGAAGATATTAGCCCAGAATTCAGTATTAATTAAAATCTGGTTACCATCTTTAGAACATGTAAGCTGAATATAAAATTCTCTATATTCATTCTTCAAAATATTCCGACATTCTTCATTTTGAATCTGCTGGGTTAGGTTAGAAAGTTCCTTTAATTCATCCTCCAGAAATGCTTTGAATAAAGCATTATATTCAAGACCATCAAATTCAGTCAAAAATACTATCTTTTTCAGAGCTTCAATTGGAGTTATATCAGAATTCCTAAGCAAAAGCTTAAAAATTTGATAACTTAAATATGATACCAATCCAACGATTTCATCTTTAAGCTGTATATCTTTCAGTAAATATTCACAAGATTTAAAATCTTGAATAATTCTGTCTCCTACGCAAATTGCCCGCATAGTTTGAGTTATTGCTTTTTCTCTCTCATTTGACTTTATGTGTGTTACTGAAACATTATATAAAATATTTAGTTTTACAATTAATCGTTGAAGTTTTTTGACAATAATATCGAATTTTACTTCTTTTTCAATAAAAGCTTCCACATCATTTTCAAGTATTAAAATCTTGGCAAGCTTTTCTCCATCTTTTTCAGGATCAATCTCAAAAGTTAAATCCTGTTTAGCAGCTATCAAACTGTCCTTATAACTTTTTTCTAACTCTTTGATTTGACCTTCAAAAAATAGATATGAATCTGGAAAACTTTCCTTGAAAACGGTAATTTTTTGGTCTAACATATAGAGTCTAGTCAAGGTCATTTTAAATACTTTAATCTTATTCTCTATAACAGTATTATTAAAATCTTCTACTGCTTTTTCTAAACTCTCTACATCTGCCCCTTCTGCTTCTTTTCCATCAATATTTTCTTCGTTTTCTTCAGTTTCCGAAGCATTATTAAAATAAGAAAAAAAGCAAATTTTTTTCAAGAAATTAATTAATCTCTCTATCAAGGTCAATCTTATCACTCCAATCCTATACCTTTTTACTTGGAAATGCCCCTATTGAACGAAAACCTAATGAAGCCACTTCTTTAAAAGTATCCTCTGAAAAGCAAAAATATTTTGTATCGACATCTTTTTTTGAAAGAACATCTTCAAAGCACTCTATTGCTTCTTCCACCTTCACTTTAGAACCCACATCCAAGCCAGACCCTATACCTATTACATCAATAGAGTCAATCTTATACTTATCAATACCAAAATCCTCATCTAGCTCTTTCTTATCTGCAATAATAACTACTTTTTTTAGGATTTTTAATGCATCATACAGACAAGCATTTTCAGTTACATTATTCTCATCTAGTAATTTTTTATCACTAAATGTACTCACTTTTTCTACCTTGTTTACCTTAACATTATCACCATAGGTAATAACACAGATAAGGTCTGTTGATACAAGCCTGTGAATAATTTTTAATATAATACCTTTTGCCTCTATAGATTTTTTTGTGTTCTCAAGCAAAACAATTGTGAGTTTTTTCTTTGTAACCCTTGGAAATATATAACTCGGACGAGTCCTATCTCCTCCCCAATATGATTTTTTATTCTTCATAGCATCATCCTTATTTAATTCATCAAAACTTGGTTCAGTAAAATTTGGTTCAGTAAAACTTGATTCAGTTAAATCTGTAGATATGGCCGGATTCGGCTTATCTTCCTTAACACTTCTAGTTCTTTTTGTAGAAGGTTTATCATCTTTTGAAGAATCATCAGGATTTTTATCAAACTTAAAAATATCAAAAATTCTCTTCATATTATTTACCTCCCACACTATTTCGAACTGTTATTTTTATCTTCATGTGAAGATTTTTTTACTACTTCTCCATTTTTTACTGAACTTGTAGTTTGGTTTAATACTATCTTATTTGGGGCTTTGGTAAAATCATCAATTGATTGCTGCTCTAGCACATCATGTGGTTTGCTATGTTGTTCATCAAATGATTTAAACTTCGGCATACCCACTGGTCTGCTATCTGGTTCTCCAAATGATTTGGTCTTTGGCATACCTGCTGGTTTGTCACCTGGTTGTCCAAATGATTTGTACCTTGGCATACCTACTGACTCATCATTAAGTTTTTCTGCCGACTTATTTACCGATTCTTTATCTGAAGCCGAAGCTTTAGGTAACTCAACTGGTTTCTTAACAATTCTCTCTCCGAAAAGGATTGTTTCTAAATCTTTCATATCCATTTCTTCTCCCATTGCTTTATCCAGTTCTGCTAAAGATTCTGTAATTTCATCGACAAAGATTCTTTCAGTTACATTTTGTTTTTCATACGGATTAGAATCATAAGGAATAGAATACCTATTTTCAAAAAATGCAATAGTTACATCATCACTAAATAACTGATTTTTCATTCTTACTGCCATCCGAAGTCCAACATTATCCTTTTTAAGAATATAAAAATCCATTCCATGGTCAGAACTCTTAACAATTGGCAATATACCATCAGATGCAATACCTACACTTTTGAAAATTTTCTTGTCGAACTCAAAAGTTTTGAATTCATAATCCTTGTAAATGTTTGGAGTTAACATTTTACAATATTTATACGCAAAATATGGCGGACACTTTCCATATGAGAATTTCATATAACTTAAGCGATCCCTATTATTATGCGTTATAATATAACCATCTCCAAACATTTTCACAATAAACTTGTCTTTACAATCAAAGCAAGCAATAATTGTGAATAAAAGATTTTCCATAATAAAGTCATTTTCTAAACTTTCTTGATCCGGATAATATTTCCGCATAATCTCGATAATTTCATCAAAAACTTCCTTTACGTTGCTTTCAAATTTTTCTACGCTATCGTTTTCCTCCCTTCTTGAAAAAAGTTGTGTAAACAGCCTGGTTCCGACTTCTGAATATTTGCCACCACTGCATCCATCAAGAACTAACAGCATCCGTGGCGTTTCATAAAAGAAGTCTTGATTGTTAACATGTTGCAAAAAGTGTTCAAAACCTTGAGAATTGATTACCATAATCCATTCTTCTCCTTTCAAAAATTTTAGTTTACACTAATCGAGTAGCATTATATCATATTATTTATGTAAAGTCAACGAAAAAGACCTATAAAAAACACTTTAAAAAACCTGCGAAACATAGTTTTTAAGTATGTTTCGCAGGTCTTACACAATTTGATTAGAATTTCAAATTTCCAGTACCACTATTCACTGGTACCGTTGAATTTTCTTGAGGTCCTCTTATGGTTGACTCATCAATATAGGGCTTAAGTTCTTCCACAAGGTCATTGAGTTCAGTAATATTCGCCTCCATCTTTGGCAACATCTCTTCTGCGATGTGCTTAATGCTCTCACAACTGGTAATAACAGTTTTAACAGCCTCTTTTGCAGCATCTGCATTATAAATTCCAAAGTAGAGCAACCTTTCAGCCTCTTCAGCAGTAACTCCAATTGAGTGAGATACATCCTTAATAAGTTCATCGCTCAAGCGAGACAGTGCTTTTTGTCCTTCAATAACCTCTTGATTTTTGGCATTGAGTACAGCATTTCTAAGTTGCTGACCAATAAGAGTAATACAATTCTCTGATTGAGTACGTACTGAAACCTGTACATTTATATTGCTCCGCTTAATAAGATGCAATTGGGCAATACTCAAGTAATACATAACTCTGGATTTCTCCAGATTATTCATCCTCAATACAAAAATATCATACCCTTGTTTAAGTTCATCATATTGTTTAGCTTGAGCTCTTAAACCTGTATTATGGATATTTTCCTGTAACTGTGAAAGTTCAGCCTCAACTCTTGCCCTTGCCATTTTTCCAGCAATGATATACTTTTCGAGCAATTCCAAATTTTCTGAATCACTCATTGATGAAGAAGTAATATTTCCCATCGCTGCAATCAACATTTCAAGCCATGACTCACAAGAATCTTTCAATTCGACCAACAACTTATAATTAGTTACTGCATGAGTCTGAATTTTTTGAGTTCTAGTTTTCTTTTTGCTACTACTCAATTTGAGTAGTATTTTCTCCCAAAAATTCGGTTCCTGAAGTACCAGCTCAAAATCGTCATAACTATCTGATGCCTTTTTGGTAAGCTCGACCACTCTCTTGATAACCTCTTGATCTGCAGTGCTTCCACTTTCAGATTTCAAAAATTGACCACACTGCTCGAAAGTCTTTCTCAAGACTTCAGAACCATATGCCATTACATTATCAAGCCGAGTCACATCAATCGAGTCTGCAAGCTGACTTACTTCTTGCTGTTCTTCTGGTGTAAGTGCATTAAATGCAGCCTCCACATTAATTGGTGGAACATTAGTTTTTCCATCTACTTGTGTTACATTCTCAAACCGGCTCATTTCTGTAGTACTCATAATTTTACCTCCATATTCATTGAAATTTTTAAACTACGATTAGTATTTTATCATGTTTTGCTGTTTATGTCAACAAAATTATAGATCTGATTGCATATTATGTTGATTTATGATATAATTCGAAACAGTAACTAAATTATTTTACTTTATATCTCAATTTACACTAAAATTGAGATTAAATGTACATTGAAAATCAAATATGGAGGTAATGAAGATGTCTGATAAAAAAGTTAAAACACATTGTGAAGATAATTCTACTGATAACAACAGTAAAGGTTCTTTAATTTTAACTAGGCTTACATTTTTAGCACTCTCGATACTGGGTCTAGAATCATTAATCGTTATAATTGCACTATTTTCTTACGTTCACAGTTCAAAAGTAGATAATGAAGAAATTACTAATAAAAATCATAATAAAATCATTTCTACCGAAGATTTAAAAACTCTTGAAGAAAATAATTGGAATATTCCTTGTGATTCTAATGCATACTTTAATCAGGATGAAATTAAATTTTATGGGCAAAAAATTGCTCTTTATAAAACTATTATTTTTTAATTTATCCATTAATTGTTCTGCCTCTTTATAAGCATTTTCATATTCTTCTATGGTCATTTCTCTTTTGTTATAAGCCTCTTTCAATTCATCTTCACAAATTAACCCATCTCATTATATTTTACAAGTTTAATCGCACTTTCTAATGTTTTAGTACAACATAACTTCCCACGAACATCTACATATATTAAATCTTTTACCCCTGTTAAACTTCTTGATTTATTTATATCTTCCTCTTGAACAATTTCTTTTTTAAATTCACAAGAATTTATTATTATTCTAATATCATATCCTTCTCTTCTTGATTTAAATATTATATATTTCACTTTATTATCCGGAATAAATTTTATTGCTTTTCTATATGGCATTTCTTTATCAAATATTATATAGCAATCTTTACTCATATTGATTTTATCCAAAACTATTTTTATAGCCTCAACTTCAGCTATTGCATGCTTTATATATAACTCCCAAAACTCATCTGCTAATTTTAATGCATTAATAAATGCTTCATCTTCAGGTACATTTTCATTCCATTCAGGATTACATAATTTTACAAAATCTGGTGATATTTTATTTTCTAAATATTCCATTTGCATATTATCTTCTGCATCTATATATTGTATTAATTCAGTATCCATATACTCAAAAACATCATCTATATATTTTACATCCAAATTTTTCAAATATTCTTTTCCAAATTTCTTCCACAATAATCCTATTGATGAATAATAAATTTCATTACTTCTCTGACCATTTCTATTTTTTTGATGATGATCAAATTCTCCAAAACCTATATCATAAACCATTTTATTAGTTAAATCTTTATTTTCTGTGCTTGTGATTCTTGCTAAAACTACATTATCCATAATTTTACTTAAAAATATTGTTGATATAACATCATCAACATGAAATCTTCCTGAATGTGTTATACAATTTGCTTTATTAATTTGCTTGGTTAGTTGAATGTTTTTATATTTATTTATATTCATATCTTACCTCCGATATTAATTATATAATTTAACTTATTTATTTTCAAGTTATTTACTTATTACCTATCTCCCATATTTATATGTTTATTCATAACAATATTTAAGTAAAAGATTATTAATCTATTTTTTAGATTTTAATAAAAAAGAAGTGTTAACCATTTTATTCAAGTTACACCTCTTTAAATTTAATTCTCTTAAATATCTCATTCAATATAAAAAGCAGAATAAAAGCAAATAGTCCAAATACTATAAAATTCAATTTAGTATATGTAAAAAAATGTATACTAATATTTAATAAAATCATCCATAACAATCCTAGAGTCATTGAATATATCAATAATGAAAAATTTTCAAGTTTACATTTTTCCATTTTTTTATTTCTTGTATTAATATAAAAACATATGAGACTTACTAAAGTAGTTGCCAAAATCTCTATACATATAAATTTTATCATATATTAGTTCTCCCTTTATTGTCCATTTAGTTCTAAATTTTTCTTTTCTTCTTCAACAGCATCAATTAATTCCTGCTCTGTTGGCAGATGTAATTTGTAACTAGAAGAAAAAATATTTTTATTATCTTCTGGCAATGTATATTTTACTACAGTCTTATTTTTTAAAGTAGAAAGAAGTATTCCAACCGTAGGATTTTCATCATCACTTTTTATTTCTCTATCATAATAGTTGACATACATTTGCATTTGTCCAATGTCTTGATGAGTTACTTTTCCAATTTTTAAATCAATTATAACAAAACATTTTAAAAGTCTATTGTAAAAAACTAAATCTGGATAAAAATGCTCTTCTTCTAATGTTAATCTTACTTGAGAACCTACAAACATAAATCCTTTTCCGAGTTCTAATAAAAATTCTTTCAAATGTTCTAATATATTTTTTTCTAAATCAGATTCTAAATAATCTGTATTTTCTTTAATATCAAGGAACTCAAGAACAAATGGATCTTTTACTAAATCTTTACTTTCCTTTAATTCGTGACTTTTTTCCGCTAATTCCAATATTTTATCTTTATTTGCTGATAATAATAATCTTTCATACAACAATGAACCTATTTGTCTTTGAAGTTCACGAACACTCCATCTTGAATTTATAGTCTCTTTCATATAAAATTTTCTC